>JANNNU010000004.1:0-11735 GCA_031398695.1 Paracoccaceae bacterium
GGCAAGATAGGCCGGGAACACCCACACCACCCCCGCCCCGCCCGGGTGCGAAAAGACCGCCCGCCAGAACAACCACGCCGATCCGAAGAGGCTGGCCTGCATGACCCAGTAAAGTGCCATGTGTCCGAGCGCCGCATCATAGACGGCTGGTGAGTGCCAGAGCCATAGCATCGCAGTCGACAGAAGGAACGGCACGCCCACGCCCATGCCTGCGCCCGTGCCCACCCGCGACGACCGCGCCAGCGCAAACAGCGGGGCCGCAACTGCCACAAGAAGGACATGGTGCACGACTCGGGCCGAAAAAAGCCCCGCCGAAAGCGCGCAAAGTGGCGACAAAAAGGCAAAGGCCAACACCGCGACACCCGCAGCCCCGGGCCGTGTCCGGCCCACCCAAAGCGCCATTGCAACCAGCAACGCCACCGCGAACGGATCGAAGTTCCAGCGCGTCAGCAGATCTTCGGGCGAAGGCGCAGGGCCGCAGTAATTGCCCTGCCACCCGTTCATGGCACACTCAGTCGATAGGCCACCACCTGATCGGCGACGGTGGGTTTCAGGATCGAATTGCCGCCGACCGCCCAGACCACGTAATCGACACCCTGATGGGTGAACACCGCCGGGATTGATACCGCCGGAGCCTCCACAAGATCCGACCACAGCTCTTGCCCGGTCGCGGCATCCAGTGCGCGCACCCGGTTGTCCATCGACGCCCCGATCAGCACAACTCCACCGGAGGTCACCACCGGCCCGCCCAGCGTCGGAGAACCCCACGACCGCAAGCCGTAGAACCCCCACTGCTGTGCCAGCCCGAACGGCGTTTCATACAAACGCTCGCCGGTATTCAGATCATAGGCCGAAAACGTGCCGTAGGGCGGCTGCCAGCACGGCAGGCCAAGCGCTGTGCGCCATTCGAACAGCTCGATCCCGTAGGGCGAGCCGTCCTGCGCGTAGAAACCCGCCTCGTTGCCGCTGGCGTCGCTGCCATCTGCCGTCGCCTCGGCAACCTCGGCGTCGTAGTCGGCGCGCGGGATCAGCCGGATCACCTGCACCACCTGCGACGTGTTCACGTAAAGGATGCCGGTGCGCGGATCGACCGCCGCGCCGCCCCAGTTGTTTCCGCCCGCCGTCGCCGGCCACAGAAACGTGCCTTCGATAGACGGAGGCGTGTAAAGCCCTTCGTACCGGTAGGTTTCCCGGTCCCGTGAACACTGGCCGAACGACAGCAGGTCGGCGATCGGCCAGACCTCGGGCATGGCCGAATGGTCGATCGTCGGCACGGGCACGTCCGCAAAGGGTTGCGTCGGAGACACGACCTCGCCCACCGCGTCGCTGGGCGGAACCTCGCGTTCCTCGACCGGGAACAGTGGTGTCCCGGTGCGGCGGTCCAGCACAAAGATGAAGCCCTGCTTGGTCGTCTGCACCAGCGCGGGAACCGCCTGCCCATCGCGCGGCAGCGTGACCAGCGTCGGGGCCGAGGGCGTGTCATAATCCCAGATGTCGTGGTGGACGTGCTGGAAGCTCCACGCGATCTCGCCCGTGTCGATCCGGATCGCGGTGATCGAGGTAGCCAAAGGGATCGGATCGGTGCGGTTGCCGCCCCAGTAGTTGGGCGAGGGCGACGACACCGGCACATAGACCAGGCCCAGGTCGGGATCGGCCGACATCGACGACCAGATGTTCGCCGTGCCGGTGACCGAGATCAGCTCGGGCGGAATGAACCCCGTGTCCCACCGCAGATCGCCGGTCCGGGCATCCACCGCGATCAGGTTGCCCGGCGGCTCGACCGTATAGGCCCAATCCTTGCCCGCCCAGCCGATCAGGATCGTATCGCCCACGACCGTCGGCGGTTGCAGCAGCGAAAACGGAAAGACCGCGTTCGTCTCGTTCCAGCTGTTCACATTCAGCACGCCGTCGGTGCCGAAGTCGGTGCACGGCGTGCCAGCATCCGCATCGACCGCATGAAGCGTGCCGTCCATCGTGCCGATCAGGACCCGCTTTTCGCAGGGCCCTTCGGCCCCGCTTTCCCAATAGGCGACGCCGCGGTTCTTGAGCGCCGGTTGCGTCAGCGCCTCGAGCGTGGAGTTGGTGTCGTAGCTCCACCGCTCTGCCCCGGTGGCAGGGTCGAGTGCCACGATGCGGTAGAACGGCGTGCCGAGATACAGCGTTTCGTTGGCGTAAAGGGGCGTCGCCGACCAGACCGTAGCCGGCAGATCGCCCGACCCGTCGGACACGTCGCCGGTCCGCGCCTGCCACGCGCGTTCCAGACCCGCGACGCTGTCGGGGGTCAGCGTTGCCGTGTCGGAAAACTTCGTCGCGGCCAGATCGCCGTTGAAGGTGCCCCAGACCAGCTGTTCCGCTAGTGCGGGCAGCGACCAGATCAGCGTGACAGCGGCCGCAGCCGAAAGCGATCTCATTGGGCGATCCTGCGCTGTGGGGTGACGAGTGCGGCGATCAGGGCCACCAGCGCAACGCCGGTTGCGATCACCAAAAGGCCTTGCATCAGGAACCACGCGGCCAACGCGGTCAGAACGCCGACCAGCATCGCGAACGCCGCCATCAGTCCGGACCGGGTGCGCAAGAGATAAAGGATGGTGGCGGCCAGAACGACCGAACCAAGGATCGCCAGCAGCGCGCCTTCAGTTCCGCCGATGCCGGATTCAGGATCGAAGTAGGCAAGGCCCGAAACGACGACCCCCGCGATCGCAGCCAGAAGCGACATCCACAGCAGCATTGTACGCCTTTCTTCTGACCCGGGATTGTAACGCCCGACTTTGCCGGTCGTTCCCGCGTTATCCGCGTGTTTTCACACTTTCGTGCTGCCCGCGCCGCCACGCCGCCGTTGCGCATTGCCGAGACCTGCCGCTTTTGCCGGAACCGCCTGGGCCTCGCCGGAGTCACCTTCTAACGCACCAGCGCCGCGAGGGGATCACCCTGGACGACGACACCGACGACAGCGCGCGCGGGCAAGACCCGGCGACACCGTTCTACGATCATCCGACGGGCGGCCGGGGATCGGTCACAAGCGTGCTGCGCCACCTCGCCACCAGCAATGTGCAGCCATCGGTGCCACACACCTTGTGTAACCAGAACAAGCCGCGCGGCCACATGTGCACGTCCTGCGCCTCGTCCAAGCCCGCCTCGCCGCATATGGCCGAATTTTGCGAAAATGGCGCGAAGGCTACGATTTGGGATCACACGCGCACGCTGTGCGGCCCCGATTTCTTTGCGGCCCATACCGTGACCGAAATGCGCGGCTGGCCCGACTACGAACTGGAAATGCAAGGACGGTTGACGCATCCGATGCGCTACGACGCCGCGACGGACGGACCGGTATGTGTTCGCGGAATAGGGACAGGCCTTTGCCGCGATCTGGGAAAAGCTGCGCGGCCTGGACCCGAAATCGACGGTCCTTGATGCCTTGGGGCGGGCTAGCCTTGAAACTTTGTATCTAAGGGCCCCGTTCGCGCGGCTTTTCGGTCACAACAACCTGCTCGTCAGTGCGGACATATGCCAAAAGATCATCAGCGTGGCGTTGAAGGAACAGATCGGATCGCCCGTCGTGACCTGCGTGCTGGACGACTTCGAAACCTGCGACCTTATGTTTTTCTTTGGCCAGAACACCGGATCGAAGAGCCTGCGTTTTCTGCATATCTTGCAGGCGGCGCGCCATCATGGCGTGTCACCTGCTTGGCCGTCGTCCAAGGCGCGGTCCGGGCCGGTCTGACGTGCGCTGGCGCTTGTGGCAGGCGGGTGGCGGGCCTAGCGTTGGGCGCATGGGAATCATCGACGACATCACGGCAGACGGGCAGGCGGCGCTGGCGGCATTGGGCTGGCAGGTCGATCTGGGCGTGACCGAGGTGGTGGGCGACACGCCGGTCAACCGGTACGACTCGCCGGTGAAGCTTGTGGCGACGGTCGCACTCCGAGGCCCGGCAACCCTTCCTGACGCACGTGCGGCCGACGCGATGCCGGTCGTGTCCTTGGCCGGTGATGCGTTGGACGTAGCGCGCCAGATGGCTGCGCAGTCGGGCACGCTGGACGCGCTGCGGGCCGCGCTTGGCGCTTATGACCATTGCGAGATCCGGCGCGGCGCGCGCAATTTGGTGTTTGCCGACGGCTTGCCCGGTGCGCGGGTTCTGGTGCTGGGCGAGGCTCCGGGCGTCGAGGAAGACAAGGAGGGCCGGCCGTTCGTCGGCCGTGCCGGACAGATGCTGGACCGGATGTTCGCCGCCATCGGATTGTCGCGGACCGACGCCGACCCGGGCCGCGCGCTTTACATCACCAACGTCATGCCGTGGCGGCCTCCGCAGAACCGCGACCCCGAACCAGCCGAGATCGCGATGATGCGGCCCTTCGTCGAACGCCACATCGCGTTGGCGAACCCCGAGATCATCGTGTTGATGGGTAACACGCCCTGTGCCGCCCTGCTGGGCAGCAAGGGCATCACCAAACTGCGCGGCGTCTGGACGCAGGCGCTGGGGCGGCCGGTGCTGCCGATGTTTCATCCGGCGTATCTGTTGCGCCAGCCGATCCTGAAGCGCGAGGCGTGGTCCGATCTGCTGGCATTGCAGCAAAGGTTGCGAGGATGATCGTCGACGCGGCGGTCTTGCTGGCAGTCGTGCCTGCCGCGCTGGCGCTGACCGTGACGCCGGGGGCGGACAGGCTGTTCTTCCTGGCGCCGGGCCTGCGGGTCGGGCCGATGGTCTATGTGGCGGGGGCGCAGGGGTAGGCAATGGGACTGGACGAAAGCCGCGAGTTCATCGCCGTCAGGATCGCGGTGCTGACGGTCTCTGACACCCGGACGCCCGCCGACGACCGGTCGGGCGATACACTGGTCGACCGGTTGACCGCGGCGGGGCATCTGCTGGTGGCGCGGGGGATCGTGCGCGATGAACGGGCTGCCATCGCGCATCAGTTACGGGTGTGGATCGCGGACCCGAAGGTGGATGTGATCCTGACCACGGGCGGCACCGGGTTGACCGGGCGCGATGTGACCGTGGAGGCCCACCGGGACGTCTACGAAAAAGAGATCGAGGCGTTCGGCACGGTGTTCACCCATGTCTCGATGGCCAAGATCGGCACGAGCGCCGTGCAAAGCCGCGCCTGTGGCGGGGTGGCGGGCGGGACGTATCTGTTCGCCTTGCCCGGATCGCCGGGCGCATGCCGCGATGCCTGGGACGAAATTTTGCGCTGGCAGCTGGATTATCGCCACCGGCCCTGCAATTTCGTCGAGATCATGCCACGGCTGGAAGAGCACAAGCGCCGCAAGTGACGGCCGGGCGGGGCCTGTTTCAGGCTTCAGCGGCAGGCTTCGGTAACAGGTTCGGTGTCAGGGGGCGGGGCAGCCGGTGACTTCGACCGCGCCCCTGTCGCCGATGACTGTCACGCGCAGGGTGGAGCGGTCGAGGGCGAAGGGCGCGCCGGTCGGGGCGACCAGATCGGTCGTGGCGGTCAGCGTATCGCCGGTGCGGGTCGTTGCGGACTGCGACACCCAGATCGCGCCGTCAGCCGGTTCGATCACCACCGCCTCGGTCTGGCCGAGGCTGGGCAACCGCAGGCTGGTCGTCATCGTCAGGCCGTCGCGGATCGGCGCCAACGCACAATGGATGGCCGACAGTCCGGCGTCCTTCGCCGGGCCCGGCACGGCGTCCAGCGCCGAGCGGATGTCGGTGTCGGGCTGGCCGCCCGCGGGCAGCGTGGCCGCCAGATCCAGATGCGCCGGCACGCAGACGTCGCGGCACACGCCCATGTCGACGTTCAGGCGGATGGTGATCGGCTGGCCAGCGCGATCGGGCGTCACCTCGAACGGCAGGACCAGACGGTCATGATAGCCGATGGTCGTCAGTCCGTTCACCTCGAACACGACCGGGCTTGGCCAATGCAGTTGCACCGCCTGCACGTTGCCCGAACCGGCAAAGTCGAGCACCGGCGGGATGCCCGCGTCGCCCGGGCTGCGCCAGTAGGTTTTCCAGCCCGATGCCAGCCGGATCGACAGCGCCGCCATGTGTCGGCCCTCGGCCGTGCGCCAGCCGGGCAGTACTTCCGCGTCCAGCAGGTCGGCCTGGGTGTAGGCACCGGCCGGACCGGCGAGAAGGGCAAGAAGGGCAGCGGCTTTGAACATCTTCGCGTCATACCGCGCTGCGCCGCTTTGGGAAATCACTTATCGGCGATCGGCCGCGCGGCCGGGCGGATTTGCCGGGCCCGCGCGGTCCGGGGGGGTTGAGCCGACCGGCGCGCCCGGTCATCGTGGAAGTTCAGGCAAGGGATGCGATTCGATGGACCTGAGCGGCAAACTGCTGGTGGCGATGCCCGGCATGGGCGATCCGCGTTTCGAACGCTCGGTCATCCTGATCTGTGCCCACAGTCCGGAAGGTGCGATGGGGCTTATCGTCAACAAGCCGGTCCTGGACATGAAGTTCTCGATGCTGCTGGCGCAGTTGAACATCGCGGCCAGCGATGGCTCGCGCGACATCCACGTGCATTTCGGCGGACCAGTGGAGCGTGGCCGGGGGTTCGTGCTGCATTCGCCCGACTACGCCGGAGGGGCGGCGACTATGGCGGTGCCGGGCGGTTACGGCATGACCGCAACGCTCGACGTGCTCGAGGCGCTGGCACAGGGGGCCGGGCCGCGCCGGGCGCTGCTGGCGCTGGGGTATGCCGGCTGGGGGCCGGGGCAACTGGAGTCCGAGATCGGGCGCAACGACTGGTTGACGGGCGACGCGGCGGACGATCTGGTGTTTGCCGCCGAGGACGCCGGAAAGTGGCTGGGAGCGTTGCGACACATGGGGATCGACCCGTTGACATTGTCGCCGGTGGCCGGGCGAGCGTGAGCTATTCGCCGTAGGGAATCCAGATGGTTTTGACGGCGGTGGCGTGGCGCAGGAAAGCGGGGCCTTGCGCGTCTGCGGCGAACCAGTCGCGCGATTTGCCGTGGTTGACCCAGGTGCGTTTGAGGTTGCCGGCTGATTGTGCCTCGATGCTGGCGGACAACGGGGTGGAGGAAAAGCTCCATACCGCGTCGACGTCCAAGTGCGTGGCAAGGCTTTTCGCCAGATCGGCGTGCGGACCGGTGACGATGTTGACCACGCCGGGCGGCAGATCGGACGTGTCGAGCACCTGATAGAAATCGGTTGCGGCCAGCGGGAAGGGTTCTGACGGCACGATGACCGTGGTGTTGCCCATCGCGATGGCGGGGGCCATGACCGAGATCAGGCCGAGGAGCGGGCATTCGTCGGGGGCGATGACGCCGATGACGCCGGTGGGTTCGTTCATCGCCAGCGCCACGCCGCGCAGGGGAATGGATTTGGCCTGGCCGTCGAACTTGTCGGCCCATGCGGCATAGGTGAACAGCCGGTCGATGGCGGCTTCGACCTCGGCCTGTCCCGGCTGGCCGGTCAGGTCGCGCAGCCGACCTGCGAATTCCGCGGCACGGGCCGACAGGTTTTCGGCGATGTAATACAGGATCTGCGCGCGGGCGTGGCCGGTCGTCCTGGCCCAGCCCTTGGCGGCGTGGGCGGCCTCGACCGCGTTACGGATGTCCTTGCGGTTGCCGATGCCGGCGTGGCCCAGCAGCGTGCCGCGCGGGCTGTAGACCGCCTTGGAATAGCCAGCGTCCGGGCGGGCCTGTTTGCCGCCGATGTAGAGTTTGGCGGTGCGGTCGAGGTCGGCTGTTTCGGGCGTCCTGGGTTCGGGGATCGCTGGAACAGGTTTTAGCTGTTTGGGGGCGGTCTTGGGTTTGAGGTAGGCCAGCAGGCCTTCCCAGCCGCCTTCGCGGCCAAAGCCCGATTCACGCACCCCGCCGAAGCCCGCAGCGGCGTCGAAGAGGTTGGTGGCGTTGACCCAAACCACTCCGGCGCGGAGTTTGGGGGCGATGTCGAGCGCGAGGTTGATGTTTTCGGTCCACAACGTCGCCGCGAGGCCATAGCGGGTGTTGTTGGCGAGTTGGGCGGCTTCTTCGGGCGTGCGGAAGGTCATCGACACCAGAACGGGACCGAAGATTTCTTCCTGCATCAGGGTCGAGGCGGCCGACAGGCCGGTGATCAGGGTCGGGGGGTAGAAGCACCCTGCGGGGACGGGGCAGGCGGCGCGGTAGGTTTCGCCCTGGGTGTTGGCGTCGACCATCGCGGTGATGCTGGCGAGTTGGGCGGGGTCGACGATGGCGCCGACGTCGATGCATTTGTCCAGCGGGTCACCGAGGCGGAGGCCGTCCATCCGGCGTTTTAGTTTCGCGTGGAAGCGGTCGGCGACGCCTTCCTGCACCAGAAGGCGCGACCCGGCGCAGCAGACTTGGCCTTGGTTGAACCAGATGGCGTCCACGAGGCCTTCGACGGCTGAGTCGAGGTCGGCGTCGTCGAACACGATGTAGGGGGATTTGCCGCCGAGTTCGAGCGTTAGGGCCTTGCCGGTGCCTGCGGTGGCCTCGTGGATCTTTCGGCCGACCGAGGTCGATCCGGTGAAGGCGATTTTATCCGTGCCGGGGTGGGCGGTCAGGGCCGCCCCGGTATCGCCGTCGCCGGTGACGATGTTCAGGACGCCACGGGGGAGGCCAGCCTCGCGGGTCAGCTCGGCGAAGAGGAGGGCGGTGAGCGGGGTGTATTCGGCGGGTTTCAGGACGATCGTGTTGCCTGCGGCCAGTGCCGGGGCGACTTTCCACGCGAGCATCAGCAGCGGAAAGTTCCACGGGATAATCGCGCCGCAGACGCCCAGGGGTTGCTGGTCGGGCAGTTCGGCGGCGAGCAGTTGGGCGAGGCCCGCGTGGTAGTAAAAATGGCGGGCGACCAGCGGCACGTCGATGTCGCGCGCTTCGCGGATCGGCTTGCCGTTGTCCATGGTTTCAAGAACGGCGAGCAGGCGGGAGTGTTTCTGCACCAGGCGCGCTAGGGCATAAAGGTGTTTCGCGCGCTGATGACCGGACAGTCTGGCCCAACGCGGCTGCGCGCGGCGGGCGGCGGCGATGGCCAGGGCCACGTCGGCCGCGGTGCCTTGCGTCACCTGTGCCAGGTCTTCCGCGGTGGCGGGGTTCCTGCTGGCGAAGGTCTGACCCGGTTTGGTGAACGCGCCGTCGATCCAGTGGCCGAAGGTCCGGCCATGCCTGGCGAGCCATTCCAGGGCTTCCGCATTGGATTCGGGCGCAGGGCCGTAATCCATCGAGTCGAAGATGTCGTGGACGGTCATCGGTTACCCCATCGCATGGCGGTTGGCGGCGGAATAGGCGCCGGTCAGGTGGTGTTCCAGTTGGCGTTCGATGTCGCCGAGAAGGCTGGATGCGCCAAAGCGGAACAGGTCGGGTTGCAGCCAGTCGTGCCCCAGCTCGTCCTTCATCATCGCCAGATACAAGAGCGCGTCCTTGGCCTTGGCGATGCCGCCCGCCGGTTTGTAGCCGACCTTGATGCCGGTGCGATCCTCGTAATCGCGGATGGCGCGGATCATCGTCAGGGTGACGGGGAGGGTGGCGTTGACGCCCTCTTTCCCGGTCGAGGTCTTGATGAAATCAGCCCCGGCCATCATGCACACGAGGCTGGCGCGGGCGACGTTGCGCAGGGTGCCGAGCTCGCCCGTCGCAAGGATCGCCTTCATGTGGGCATCCCCGCAGGCGGCGCGCATCGCGGCGGTTTCGTCGTAAAGCGCCTGCCAGTTCTGGGTCAGGACGTGGCGGCGCGAGATGACGATGTCGATCTCGGCGGCACCGGCCTGCACCGACTCGCCGATCTCGGCGAGGCGCAGGTGCAGGGGCGAAAGGCCTGCGGGGAAGCCGGTGGACACGGCGGCGACGGGGATCGCCGTGCCTTCCAGCGCGCGGACCGCAGTTGCCACCATGTCGTGATAGACGCAAACCGCGCCGGTGGTCAGGCCAGTCATCCCGAGTTTTTCAAGCATCCACGGGGCGACCGGCTGGCGGGCCTTGGCGCACAGCCGCTGGACCCGGCCCGCGGTATCGTCGCCGGACAGGGTCGTCAGGTCGATCAGACTGACGGCCTTGCACAGCCACGCCGCCTGATAGTCCTTTTTCACCGAACGTCGCCCGCCGATCGTCGCGGCGCGCCGCTCGATCGCCGACGTGTTGGCCTGGACCGAGGCGACCCAGTCGAGGTCGAGCGCCGTGCCGCGATTGCGCGCGTGCCCCTGGGCAGACAGTTGCGGCAGCAGGGTGGGGGTCAGGGTGTGCAAGGGCTGTCTCCGTCGCGGCACCGCATGTGCGTTCACCGAGGTTTGCATGGCGGCGGGCGGGCTGGCAAGGGTCGTGTCGAAAAAGTTGACCTTTTGGTCAAAAATCAGCCGGTCGATCCTCTTGCGGGTCTTCCCGGTTAGACCAGTCGCGCGGCGTGCCGGTGGGGGGCAGATCGGCGGGCGGTGTGGTCAGAAGCTGCACTTTGGCCAGATAAAGCGCGGTCAACGGCGCGGTCAGAAACAGAAAGGCCGTGACCAGCACCTCGTGCCAGCTGATCCCGGCCGACGACAACAGGCCATGCAGGGCCGACGCGATCAGGACGGCCCCCACCCCCACCGTCGTGGCCTTGGTCGGGGCGTGCAGCCGCTGCATCGCGCCGCGCAGTTTCAACAGGCCGAAGCTGCCGATCAGGCCGAAGAGGCCCCCGATCACCAGCAAGGCCGACAGGGCGGTTTCCAGGGCGAGGCTCATTCGATCAGGCTCCCGCGCAACAGGAACTTGCTGAAGGCGATGGTCGACACAAACCCGGTCAGCGCCAGCAGGATGGCGGCATCCAGATACAGATCCGACCCCGTCTGGATGCCGTAAAGGACGATCAGGGCAATGCCGTTGACTACCATCGTGTCGACCGCAAGGATGCGGTCGCCCAGCGTGGGTGCGCGGGCAAAGGCAACGAGGTTCATCGCAAAGCCAAGCGCGAAACAGGTCAGGGCAAACGTCAGGGCCAGGGTCAGCATCAGGCGAACATCCTTCTCAGCCGTTCCTCGTAGCGGGTCTTGATGTCGTCGCGCGTGGCGTCGGGGTCTGGGGCGTGCAGCGCGTGGATCAAAAGCGCCTTGCCGTCCGCCGAGACGTCCGCCGTCAGGGTGCCCGGCGTCAGGGTGATGGTCCCGGCGAGCAGGGCCATCGCCTCGGGGCTTGGCAGATCGACGGGCACGGTAATCCACGCCGATCTGATCTGGTCGGGCGGCATGAACAGGATGATCCGCGCGACCTGGAAATTCGCGACGATCACGTCCCAGACGACCAGCGCGATGTAGGCCAACAGCCGCCACAGGCTGAGCAGGCGCGGACGGTCGGGCCAGTAGCGGGCCGTCATCACGGGAATGACCAGCCCGAAGATCACGGCCAGCACAAGCGTGCCGCGCGACGCCGAGTTCGACAACAGGATCCACAGCACGCCCAGAAACACCGACAGTCCGGGGTGGGGCAGCAGACGCGCGATCATGTCAGCGCCTCCACCGCCGCACGGTAGGCCGACGGGTCGGCCAGTGCGTCGACCAGGCGGCCCAGCACCTCCATCACCGGCCCGGCACCCACCGTCAGGGCCACAAGCGCGGTCAGCAGCAGAACGGGCGCGATCAGGGTTGCCGCAGGGGCCGGTTCGGGGTTGGCGCCTTTCCAGAACAGGTCCGACCCGAGCCGCGCCAGTGCCAGCATCGCCAGCAGCGACGTGACCAGAACCACCGGCCAGACCAGAGGGGCCAGCGCGAACCGGGCTTGCAGGATCATCAGTTTGCCCAGAAAGCCTGCCAGAGGCGGCATGCCCGCGACGGCAATCGCCACAGCA
>JANNNU010000024.1:0-33959 GCA_031398695.1 Paracoccaceae bacterium
ATCCTGAACCAGCCTTACGGCGCCGACGCGCTTTATGGTGCGGTCTATACCGGCCTCGAGGCGCACTGGGACAGCGAACAGCTGACCGCGCTGTTGAAGTTCCAGCCGAACGACCGCTTTTCCGTGTATGGTGGGTTGAAATACGTCCGCTCCTCGGCCGAGATCGTGATTCCGCCGGTGCTTCTTGGGCCGGCCGGTACTTACACCGCTTCGACCGACACCGACGGCCAGTTCGGCTATGTGGTGGGTGCAGCCTATGAGATTCCCGACATCGCGCTGCGGGTCGGCCTGTCGTTCGAGTCAGAGATCACCCACGAGTTTGACACCAGCGAGTCGTTTTCCGGCCTGAACGGCGGGGCGACGCTAGGCGGCACGACCGACATCATCCTGCCCAAGACGGTGACGCTGGACTTCCAGACCGGTGTGGCCAAGGACACGCTGGTGTTCGGTTCGGTGCGCTGGTCGGAATGGTCGAAGTACCACGTGCGTCCGTCCTACTTCGAAGCGGTCGCGAACGACGAGGTCACCGGGTTCGACGATGATGTGGTGACCTATGAACTTGGCGTCGGCCGCAAGATCAGCGACAAGCTGTCGGTCTTTGCCCGCATCGGCTACGAAAAATCCGAAGGCGATGTGGCGTCGCGTCTGGCCCCGACCGACGGCTCACGCAGCATCGGCATCGGCGGCACCTACACCCAGGACAACATGAAGATCACCGGCGGCATCGAATATGTGAAGCTGGGCGACGCGGTAGACGGATCGGGGGTCGAGTTCAGCGACAATCAGGCCGTCGGGGTGGGCCTGCAGGTGCAGTTCAGCTTCTGATCGCACGTTCCTCGTTGTAGAACGGCCCCGCAGATCCTGCGGGGTCTTTTCGTTTAGCGTCTTTCGCGACGGGACGGTCCCGGCTAACACGTTTGCAACGGCAGCCAGCGGGAACGTCACATGATCTATGCCTCGGGGGCCGCCTACCGTGCGGCGCCGCACAAGCGGGTTCTGTTCTTCGGCATGTCGGGGCTTGGCAAGACCCACCTGTCGAACACGCTGCGCGATGCGGGAGGGTGGTTTCACTACTCGGTCGATTACCGGATCGGCACGCGCTACATGGGCGAATACATCAGCGACAACTTCAAGCGCGAGGCGATGAAGGTGCCGTTGCTGCGCGACCTTCTGATGACCGACAGTGTCTACATCAGTTCGAACATCACGTTCGACAATCTGGCGCCGCTGTCGACCTATCTTGGCAAGCCGGGCGATCCGGCGCGCGGCGGCCTGCCGTTTGCCGAATACCAGGTCCGTCAGGAACAGCACCGCCTGGCCGAAGTCGCCGCCCTGTACGACACGCTGCGGTTCATCGACCGGGCCGAACACCTTTACGGCTATCCGCACTTCGTCTGCGACAGCGGCGGGTCGATCTGCGAGGTGGTCGACCCCGAGGACACCGCCGATCCGGTGCTGACCGCGCTGTCGGGCGCGATGCTGATGGTGTGGATCAAGGGGTCGGATGCGCATAAGGCCGAGTTGGCCCGCCGGTTCGACCGCAGCCCGAAGCCGATGTATTACCAGCCGGCATTTCTAGAACGGCTGTGGGCCGAGTATCTCGCGCGCGAGGGAAAGCCCGCCGACGCCGTGGACCCCGACGCGTTTCTGCGGTTCGGGTATGCGCGGCTGCTGGACCACCGCCAGCCCCGCTATGCCGCGATGGCCCGTTGGGGCATCACCCTGACCGCCGAAGAGGTGGCGCGGGTTCAATCGGCCGAGGCTCTGGACGGCCTGATCGCATCCGCGCTTGATCGTCCCCCGACCGCGGCATAAATACGCGACTTGCCTTCCGGAGCCTGCAACGATGCCGATCACCCTGCCCGCCACCCTGCCCGCCTTCGACGTTCTGCGCAACGAGGGCGTCATGGTGATGTCGCCAGAACGTGCGGCGACGCAGGAAATCCGGCCCTTGCGAATCGGGCTTCTGAACCTGATGCCGAAGAAGATCCAGACCGAAACCCAGTTCGCCCGCCTGATCGGGGCGACGCCGTTGCAGATCGACTTCCACCTGATCCGGATGACCGAACACCAGACGCGCAACACCGCTGCCGCGCATATGGAAGCGTTTTATCGTCCGTTTGCCGACGTGGCCGCCTCGGGCGAGAAGTTCGACGGTCTGATCATCACCGGCGCCCCGATTGAACATCTGCCGTTCGAGGCGGTGACCTATTGGGACGAGTTGCGCAGTGTGATGGACTGGACCCAGACCCATGTCCACTCGACCTTCGGCGTCTGCTGGGGCGGGATGGCGATGGCCTGGCATTTTCATCGGCTGCCCAAGCATGACCTTGCCGTCAAGGCGTTCGGCTGTTTCGCGCACCGCAATCTTGCGCCCGCCTCGCCGCTGCTGCGCGGGTTTTCCGATGACTTCGTGCTTCCGGTCAGCCGGTGGACCGAGATGCGGCAGGACGACATCGACGCGGCGGGACTGACGACCTTGCTGACCTCGGATCAGTCGGGGCCCTGCATGGTGGACGACCCCGTGCACCGCGCGATCTATCTGATCAATCACCTGGAATATGACAGCGACACGCTGAAGCAGGAGTACGACCGCGACGTGGCGGCGGGAACACCGATCCATGTGCCGGCCAACTATTATCCCGATGACAATCCCGTGCGCGCGCCCTTGAACCGTTGGCGCAGCCATGCACATCTGCTTTACGGGAACTGGATCAACGAAATGTATCAGACAACCCCTTATGATATCGCGCAGATTGGCACTTAGTTTCGGCATAGGCGCGGCGCTGGTTGCGGCGGGCTCCGTTGCCGGATGCGCAAGCCTGCGCAAGACGCGTGCCGAAACCGCCCACCCGCCCGTCGGGCAGTTCCTGACCGTCGACGGGTTGCGCGTGCATTACGACATGCAGGGGTCCGGGCCTGACATCATCCTGCTGCACGGCGCGTCGGGCAATCTGCGCGACTATACCTTTGGACTGCGGGATCTTCTGACACCGCATTTCCGGGTGACGGCCTTCGACCGCCCGGGCTTGGGGTATTCCGATCCCTTGCCGGACGGCGGCTTTACCCTGGCGGATCAGGTGGCGGTGCTGCGCGCGGCGGCTGACCAACTGGGCATCCGCCGGCCGGTGCTGCTGGGCCAAAGCTTTGGCGGATCGGTGGCGCTGGAATGGGCGTTGCAAGGCGGTGACGATGCCCCGTCTGCGCTGGTGCTCTTGTGCACCGCGTCCCTGCCGTGGCCGGGCGGGCTGGACGTATCCTATCAGATTCTGTCGAACCCGCTGAGCGCGGCGCTGGTGGTGCCGGTCGCGTCGGCGTTCGTGTCCGAGGCTTACGTGGCCAGGGCGATCGAGCGGATCTTTGCCCCCGAACCGATGCCCGACGGCTATATCGAGCATATCGGCGCGGACCTGACGCTGCGGAAAAGCACGCTGGTCGCCAACGCCCGGCAAGTCAACGGGTTGCGACCGCAACTGGTGGCGATGGAGCCGCGCTATGCGGGGCTGAAGATGCCGGTCGAGCTGATCCACGGCGATGCCGACAGCATCGTGCCGCTGCACATCCATTCTGCCCGGCTGGTAAAGCTGTTGCCCGACGCCCGGCTGACCGTCATTCCGGGTGGGGGCCACATGCCGCAGCATCTGCACCGGGATCTGGTGGTCACGGCGGCCCTGCGCGTCGCGACGCGGGCCGGCTTGCGCTGACGGATTGCGCTCAACCGGCCAATCGCCATACTGGCAAAAAATCCGGAGACCCGCATGGACCTGCCCTTTGACGGCGCAATCAGCCGCTATTTTCGCGAAAGCGCACCCAAAGAGGTGCGCAAGGCGATCGAAAAGGCCGGAAAGGATGACATCCTCAACCCGGACTATCCGTACCGGACCGAGCTGAAGAAGAAGGATCACGACGCACATATGGAGGCGCTGCAGATCCAGCTGGCCCGTCTGCAGGCCGGCGTCAAGGCCAGCGGCCAGCGCGTGATGGTAGTGTTCGAGGGCCGCGACGCCGCCGGCAAGGGCGGCGCGATCGCTGCCGTGCGCGAAAACATGAACCCTCGGCAGGTGCAGATCGTGGCCTTGGCCAAACCGTCGGACCGCGAGGCGGCGCAATGGTATTTCCAGCGCTATGTCGACTGGTTTCCTGCCAAGGGCGAGATCGCCCTGTTCGACCGCAGCTGGTACAACCGCGCGATGATCGAACACGTGTTCGGGTTCTGCACGCCCGAACAGCGCACCAAGTTCTTCCGCCAACTGCCGGATTTCGAACGGATGATCGTGGACGAGGGGATCATCCTGATCAAGCTGTGGCTTGAGGTCGGACGGGCCGAGCAGCTGAAACGCTTTCTCGACCGCGAGAAGGACCCGCTAAAACAGTGGAAGCTGTCGTCGATCGACATCGACGGTCTGGGCAAGTGGGACGCCTATTCGGCCGCGATCACCGAGACGATGCAGATCAGCCATTTCGACCATGCGCCGTGGACGGTGATCCTGTCTGATGACAAACCGCGCGCGCGGATCGCGGCGATCCAGACTCTGCTGTCGGCGGTGGACTACAAGGGCAAGGATCCCGCCGTGATCGGCCGGATCGACCCGCTGATCTGCGGTGGTCCCGGGATCAGGCCGAAAGGTTGAAGCGCGGCTACCATCACGGCAATCTGCGCCAGGCGCTGGTCGATGCGGCGCTGGGGCTGATCGTGCAGAACGGCCCGCAGGGCTTCACTTTGTCCGAGGCCGCGAAGGCCGCCGATGTGACGCCCGCCGCTGTCTATCGTCACTTTGCCGGGCGCGACGACCTGATGGCCGAGGTGGCGCGGCAAGGCTATGACATCTTTGCAGCACTTATGGAGTTTGCCTACAACGACGGCAAACCCAGCGCGCTGGCCGCGTTCGAGGCAACGGGGCGCGCTTACCTCGCCTTTGCGCGCAAATATCCCGGCCACTATCAGGCGATGTTCGAAAGCGGGCTGTCTTTCAACGCGCATCCCGATCTTGCACAGGTGGCCGCGCGCGCGCGCGGTGTGCTCGAGGTCGCGGCAGAGCGGCTGTCGCAGCACATGCCCGCGGATCGGCGCCCGCCCGCCTCGATGTTTTCGGCGCATATCTGGGCGATGAGCCATGGCGTGGTCGAATTGTTCATGCGCGGCGCGCCGGGTGCAAAATCGTCCTTTCCTCCCGAGGATCTGCTGGAGGCCGGCATCGGGATCTATCTGCGCGGGCTGGGGTTATTGCCGCCCGAGTGACGCTTGCGACATCATGTGTCGCGCGTTTGCATGACCCCGCCTGCCCACGGGATCAATTTGCGGCAAAACAGGCTAGGGAGTCCGTGCATGAAAACCCATACCCGCGTGGTCGTGATCGGCGGCGGTGTCGTCGGTTGTTCGGTGCTGTATCACCTGACCAAACTCGGCTGGTCGGACGTGACGCTGATCGAGCGGGCAGAGCTGACGGCCGGATCGACCTGGCACGCGGCGGGCGGCTTTCACACCCTGAACGGCGACACCAACATGGCGGCGCTGCAAGGCTACACGATCCGGCTTTACAAAGAGCTGGAGGCGATCACCGGCATGTCTTGCGGGCTGCATCACGTCGGTGGGATCACCCTGGCCGACAACGTCGAACGCTTCGACATGCTGAAGGCCGAACGCGCCAAGCACCGCTACATGGGGCTGGACACGGCGATCCTGTCGCCTGCCGAAGTTGAGACGATGACCGACGGCATGGTAAACACGGCCGGTATCCTCGGAGCGCTCTATGACCCGCTGGACGGCCATCTCGACCCCTACGGCACGACGCACGCCTATGCCAAGGCGGCCAAGATGGGCGGGGCCGAGATCATCGTGCAAACCAAAGTGCTGGCCACCAACCCCACCGCAGAAGGCTGGGAGGTCGTCACCGACAAGGGCACCATCCACTGCGAGCATCTGGTGAACGCCGCCGGCCTCTGGGCCCGCGAGGTCGGCGCGATGGCCGGCGTCTACCTGCCGCTTCTGCCGATGGCTCACCAGTATCTGGTGACCGACGACATCCCCGAGATCGTCGCTCGCGGCGGCCGCGAGTTCCCGCATGTGATGGACCCCGGCGGCGAATCCTACCTGCGCCAGGAAGGCCGCGGCTTCTGCATCGGCTTCTACGAAAAACCTTGCGAGGGGTGGAGCATCGACGGCACCCCCTGGACCTGGGGGCAGGAGTTGCTGCCCGACGCCTATGACAAGATCGCCGACAGCGTCGAATTCGCCTACCGCCGCTTCCCCGCGCTGCAACGTGCGGGCGTGAAGCGGGTGATCCACGGCCCCTTCACCTTCGCCCCCGACGGCAACCCCCTGATCGGCCCGGTGCAGGGCCTGCGCAACTACTGGTCGGCCTGTGCGGTCATGGCTGGCTTCAGCCAGGGCGGCGGCATGGGCCTGTCGCTCGCCCAGTGGATGATCCACGGCGAGGTCGAACGCGACCCGCGCGGGTTCGACGTGTCGCGCTTTGGCACCTGGACCACGCCGGGCTATACCGTGCCCAAGGTGATCGAGAACTATCAGATGCGGTTCTCGGTCTCATTCCCCAACGAGGAACGGCCCGCCGCCCGACCCTTCCGTACCACGCCGATGTATGACCTCAACACGTCGATGCGCGCGGTCTGGGGGCAGCAATACGGGCTGGAAGTGCCGAACTATTTCGCCCTGCCGGGTGAGCCGTTTTATGAAACGCCGACCTTCAAACGGTCGAATGCGTGGGAGGCGACCAAGCAGGAAGTGCTGGCCGTCCGCAACGGCGTTGGCATCAACGAGGTGCAGAACTTCGGCAAGTACCGCGTCACCGGCCCGAACGCCCGCGCCTGGCTCGACCGGATCATGGCCGGGCTGATCCCGAAACCGGGGCGGCTGTCGCTGACCCCGATGCTGGCCCAGTCTGGCAAGATCATCGGCGATTTCACGGTGTCCTGCCTGTCGGACACCGAGTTTCAGCTGACAGCCAGCTACGGCGCGCAGGGCTGGCATGACCGGTGGTTTGAGCAGAACGCAAGCGACGGCGTGCGGGTCGAAAACATCTCCGACGCGCGGTCGGGCTTCCAGATCGCAGGGCCGAATGCCCGCACTCTGCTAGCCCGCGTGACCCGCAGCGACGTCGGCCCCGAGGCGTTCAAGTTCATGGACGTGAAACGAATGACCGTCGGCATGGCCGACTGCATCGTGCAGCGCGTCAGTTACACCGCCGATCTCGGCTATGAAATCTACACCGACTACATGTCGGTCCGCCACCTGTGGGACGTGCTGTCGGCCGCAGGCACCGACCTCGGCCTGCGCCCCTTCGGCATGCGGGCGATGATGTCGCTGCGCCTGGACAAATGGTTCGGATCCTGGGGCCGCGAGTTCTCGCCCGATTATACACCGGCGGAAACCGGCCTCGACCGCTACATCAGATGGAACAAGCCCGCCGACTGGATCGGCAAGGCGGCAGCGACCGCCGACAAGGCCGCAGGCCCCAAACGCAAGCTCGCCTCCTTCATCGTCGAGGCCGACGACGCCGACGTCGTCGCGTGGGAGCCGATCTGGCTCGACGGCGCCGTGGTGGGCTTTTGTACCTCGGGCGGCTTTTCGCACTTCACCGGGCTCAGCGTGGCGCAAGGCTTTCTGCCCGCCGACCGGATCGTGGACGGCCTGCCGGTGGAAATAGAGATACTCGGCGTCAAACGCCCCGCTCGCGTCCACCTCGCGCCGCTGTTCGATGCCGATGGCGCCCGGATGCGCGGCTAGCCCTTTCATCTTGGCTGAAATATCCTCGGGGGGTGAGGTGCGCAGCACCGAGGGGGGCAGACAGCCCCCCTTCTTGCCGCCATGATCCGCCCAGGAGAACCGACATCCTGATCCTCGCCGCAGGCGCGTCGTCCCGGATGCGCGGCACCGACAAGCTGCTCCAGTCGGTCGGCGGCCGCCCGCTGATCGCGCACGTGGCGCTCACGGCGGTGGCGACCGGCTGCCCGGTGTCGATCACCCTCGATGCCACCAGCACCGCGCGGACCCGGGCGCTCGCGGGGGTTCCGGTCCGCCAGATCTTCGTGCCCGAACCCGACCGCGGCATGACGGCCTCGCTGCAGGCGGGATTGGCCGCCCTGCCCCCGGATGCTGCCGTGATGGTGCTGCTGGGCGACATGCCCGACCTCACCACCGCCGATCTGCACACCCTGCTGGCGCTGTCGCGCGCAGAGCCCGACCTGATCCTGCGCGCCTGTGCCACCGATGGTCCGCCCGGCCATCCGGTGCTGTTTCCACCCTGGATCCGACCCGAGATTGCCGCGCTGCAAGGCGACCCCGGTCCGCGCGCGGTTCTGCAACGTCACGCGAACCGGCTGCGGATGGTGCCGCTGCCGGGACTGCGCGCAACGACGGACCTCGACACGCCCGAGGATTGGGCGGCCTGGCGTGCCGGACGGACTCCCTCCAAAAATTAGGGGCCTCGCGCACGAGGCCCCTGGACGCAGACCGGGCAAATCCCCCCGGTCGGCGCTGCATGATCCTCAGCGTGCCAGAAGCACCGCCTCGTGGCGTTTCAGGGTCCGGCGGGCGGCGGTATAGTGGCTCAGACCGACCTCGGTCTTCAACTCGGGGAACAGGTCGAAGATTTCGCCCCGCTGCGCATTGCCCATCCCCTTCAGCGTCATGTCGCCGGGCTGGAAGCTTTCGGTCCAGGCACCGTTCGACAGGACGACTTCGTGGCGGTCGCACATGAAGTGGACATAGGTCGTGCCCATGCTGTCGATCGACTGCACGGCCTTGCCGCCGATCAGATGCTTGGCGGCCACCAGCACCTCGTGCTCGTCGAAATACAACGCCGTGCGGTCGTTCGCGACCAGCAGGCGGTGGTTCGGCGAGACGAGCATGTCGCGCTCCGGCAGGCCGTTGCCGAGGCTGCCCTGACGCACCAGCACCGGCTTCAGATGCGGCGCGGCGCTCAGGTCGGCGCGGGTCAACGAGCGCGACCCGATCCAGCGGATTACCTGCAGCCCGTTGTCGCGGGTGATCACCCGGTCGCCGGCGCGCAGCTGTTCGACCGGAATTTCGCCGCGCGGCGTCGCGATCAGGGTGCCGGGGGTAAAGCAGGGAATGACATTCTCGATGTTCACGAACGACATCGTGCCGGTCACGTTGCGGTCGACGTCGAGGAAGTTGACCGTCCCGTTTTCGGCGTTGTCAGGGTCGTAGATCACCTGCAACGGACCCGCGCCGGTCAGATCGAGCGTGTCGAAGTCGTCGCCGCCTTCGTTGCCGTCCACCACGTCGCCGCCGTTGCCACCGATGAACACGTCGCGGTCGTTACCACCAAACAGGCTGTCGGATCCCTGGCCGCCGGTGATCGTGTCGTTGCCCGACCCGCCGGTGACCAGATCGTCGTCGATGCCGGCGTCGATCAGGTCGGCATCCTGGCCGCCGTCGATCGTGTCGTCGTCATCCAGACCAAAGATCGTGTCCATCCCGATGCCGCCGCGGATGTTGTCCGCGCCGTTGTTCGGAACCAGATCGCCCTGATCGTCGCGGATGTTGACCGCGTCTGGGAATCTTGGGCTGAGCCCGCCGTAAACCAGATCGTCTCCCTGCCCGGCGTCGATGACGTCGGACCCTTCGCCGCCGATGATGGTATCGTCGTTCTGGCCGCCGAAGATCGTGTCGTCGTCGATGCCGCCGTCGATGCTGTCGTTGCCGGTCCCGCCAAAGATCAGGTCGGCGTCGTCACCGGTCAGGATCGTGTCATTGCCCGCGCCGCCTTCGACGGTGTCGAGGTCGTTCAGCGGATCGAGGTCGGATTGATAAAGACCCGGATAGCCCAGATCGGGCAAAGGCGCGGCTTCCGGGCTGCTGGTGTCGATCAGATCGTCGCCTGCATTGCCGTCGATGCTGTCGGACCCGTCGCCGCCATAAAGGGAATCGCCGCCGTCCTGCCCGTCGATCTGGTCGTCGCCCACGTCGCCTTCGACCAGATCGTCGCCCACACCGGCGAACACGGTGTCATCGCCGTCGCCCGCCTCGATCCGGTCGTCGTTCGGCGCGTCACCGGTCAGGATCGCATCGGCGTTGTCCACGCGGTCGCCGTCCGGATCGCCGGTATAGCCCACGTTGATCAAATCGTCGCTGGGCGTGCCCGACACGATCCCGTCGCGCACCGGCGGCGGCGGCGGCGGGGCCGAACCGACCGTCACGGTCACGACGCTGGTCGCCGATCCGCCGTTGCCGTCATCGGCGGTGTAGGAAAACTGCGTGTCACCGGTGAACCCGTCGTTGGCGGTGAAGGTCAGCGTGCCATCGGAGTTGATGACGACGGTGCCGTCGGGCGTGGCCGATGTGGCGGTGATGGTCAGCGCATCGCCATCGGGATCGCTGTCGTTCGCCAGCACGTCGATCGTCACCGGTGCGGTCAGGATGGTCGATGCCGTATCGTCCGCACCGACGGGCGCGCCGTTGTTGTCCGCGTCGTCGTCGATGTTGTCGACGGTATCTGACAGCGAAAACACCTCGACCGTGCCCGCGAAATGCTGGTCCACGTTGTCAAAGACCGTGCGGTCGTTGCTCGCCTGGCCCGCGCCGACGACCCAGCGGTCATTGACGTCGCCCATGTCCATCGTCAGTTCGGGTGGCACCGGCTGTGAAAAGCTGTCGCCCGAGGTGGCGTTGTCGATGTTGATCTGCCCGCCCGTTCCGCCTTCGTCCCAGGAATAGTTCAGCGCGATCGCGTCGCCCGGATTGGCGAAGCCGGGTTCTGTGCCGAAGGTCGCAGTGCCGTCCGCCGTTTCGTGGCTGACGACAATCGATCCGTTTTCCAGGATCTCGACGCGGAACGCACCTTCGTTTACGCCGGAACTGTCGCGCGACACGACGGTCTGCGTGCCGGTCTGCGCGGTGGGGGAGAGCGTGAACTGGATGTCGAGGGTGCCGCGGTCCAGCTGGAAACTATCATCGGCACCGATCTTGATGTAGTCGTTCACGCCGTCGAGATACGCCTGGCCCCCGATCGCCGTCGACCCGTTGAAGTAGCCGCCGTCCTGCGGGCCGTTGCCCAGGGCGCTGTCGGCAACGAGCGTTCCCGTATCGTCAAAGGTGTAAAGCGCAAAGACCGGCATCGTCATTCCCTCATATCACGCGGCTTTGGGCAGTGCGGCCCAATGCCATTACAACCTGCAGCCTTCCCGAATGAAGACTGATAGCGCGGGCGCGGCACCGGGCCGAACCTCGCAACACTACGACCGACCGTCGGATGCATGGTGAAGGAACGTTTCTGGCAGACGACCGCAGATACGGAAGCCTCCCCGCCGTGGCAGGGCTGCAAGCAGCGTTATATTCACCAAACCGGCATCAAGCTGGCGCAGCACCACACAACGACCGCCCCCACGGCCACATCCCAAAGACCGGAATGCCCCTTTTGATTACCTTTCGTTAGGGATGACGGGAAGTAAAAAACGGCAGGATCACGGCAGGATCCCCCGGGACGCTGTCTCGCGATCGATCGGTTCGGCAACACGAGCACACGCTGTGGATGCAGACTGTTTCCGCGAGCATGCCGACGGAGCATGAGCCGAAGGCGACAAGGCCGTGTATTCGCAGATATTTCCGCTTGCAGGTGAACCGGATCGCAAACAAACCTTTGCCAGATCGGAAACAACTGACAGCGTTAAGGATTTTGCCTTTTTTCTGCCTCACCCGCGCCACATCGGGACGACTTTGTTGATCGGGTTGCGCCAATGCGACGATTCATCCCGAATCGTTCCGGCGGTGCGGCACATTCGCCTTTAAGTTGCCCGAATCGGCTTCCAGACATCCGCAGGTTTTCGGACAGGTCGGCCCAGATGTTGCCGCACAAAAGCCATATTCGGAAATCTGGTGCCCGAGGTCGGACTCGAACCGACATGCCTCGCGGCGGAGGATTTTGAGTCCTCTGCGTCTACCATTCCACCACTCGGGCCACCTGGCGGCAGGCAATAGCGCCGTGCCGTGCCGCCGTCAACCGGTCGCTAAAGGCGGTTCGCCGCAAAGGTATCGCAATCGGCCATCTGGCCGGACTGCACACCCCGTTCGAACCACCGCGCCCGCTGGGCAGACGTACCGTGGGTGAAGGTGTGCGGCTGCGCGACGCGCCCCGCGTTGCGGGCCAGTGTGTCGTCCCCGATCTGATGCGCGGCGTTCACCGCCTCTTCGAAGTCGCCGGGCTGGATCGTGCCGAACGTGTCGGAAGCCTGCCGCGACCAGATGCCGGCCAGACAGTCGGCCTGCAACTCGATCCGGACCGAAATCTCGTTGCTTTCCGTTTCGCTGACCTGACCGCGCAAGGTGTTGGCTTCGGCCAGGATTCCCAGCTCGTCCTGCACATGGTGCGCGACTTCGTGCGCCACCACATAGGCGGCGGCAAAGTCGCCCTTGGCCCCGAGGCGCTGCTCCATGATCGTGAAGAAGTCGGTGTCGAGATACACCTTGTTGTCACCCGGGCAATAGAACGGCCCCGTGGCCCCGCTCGCGCTGCCGCAGGGCGACTGGGTGACGCCCTTGTACAACACCAGAACCGTCGGAGTGTAATCGCGGTTCAACTGGTCGCGGAACACCTCTTCCCAGACCTCTTCGGTGTCTGCCAGCGTCACCGAGACGAATTCGCCCGCCGCCGCGTCGGCTTCGGTCAACTCAACCGGGCCGCTGTTTTGGCCACCGGTGAGCGAGGGGTCCTGCAACAGGCCCGTGACGTCGATGCCAAGGAAGTAGCCCACCACGACCACCACCAGCAGCCCCACGCCACCGACGCTGCCCGCGCGGCCGGCAGAGGATCCGGCCGACCGGCGATCCTCGATGTTGCGGCTGCTCCGCCGTCCACGCCATTCCATGCTGCACCTCTTCAGATCTGACAAGCCGAAGCTACTCGTGCGGGTTCCCCAGCGATAGACCGAATTCGTGCATCCTTGGTTATCACGGTGGCGATCGGCGGCCATGGGGCATTAGGCCTGGGGCATTTCGCCCGCCCTCCTTGCCGGCTCTTGTGCGACCGGCGTCGGACCGTTACCGAAAGGCGTGACTGCACGGCGGGAAGACATCGATGCTGAAACGGCTCTACGACTGGACGCTGCGCTGGGCCGCGTCGCGCCATGCCCCGGCGGCGCTGGGGGTGGTTTCGGTCATCGAAAGTTCGGTGTTTCTGGTGCCGGCAGAGGTGCTGTTCGTGCCGATGGTGCTGGCCCGCCCCGATGCCGCGATGCGCTATGCGCTGATCGCCAGTGTCGGGTCGGTGGTCGGCGGCATTCTGGGATGGCTGCTCGGATTCTATCTGTTCGACCTTCTGGCCGAGCCGGTTCTGGCGTTCTATGGCAAGCTCGACGCGTTCGAGGCGTTGAAGGCGCAGACCGGTGACGGCGCGATCCTGCTAATGCTGGTCACGTCGGGCGCGTTCCATCTGCCGCCGATGAAGGTGGTCACGATCCTGGCCGGGGTGATCGCGTTCAACCTGCCGCTGTTCATTCTGGCGGCGATCGTGGCGCGGGGCGGCAAGTTCTTTGCGTTGGCCTGGGCGTTGCGGCGGTATGGACCGGCGGTCGTCGAAACGATCGAGCGGCGGTTCGCGCGCGTCGTCGGGATCGGCCTGGTCGCGCTGCTGGCGGTTTTCGTGATCGTGAAACTGGCGTGACCGTGCCATGACACGCACCCTAATGATCCTTGTGGCGGCTGGCGGGTCAGCGGCGCTGCTGCTGGGGGCGCTGGCGTTTCAGCATCTGGGCGGGCTGGCCCCGTGCACGCTTTGCCTGTGGCAGCGCTGGCCGCATGTTGCAGCGGTGGTCATCGGCGTCGTGGCCCTTGCGGTGCGCGGGCCGGTGCTACCGGTGCTGGGTGCGCTTGCCGTGCTGGGCGCTGCCGGGATCGGCGGGTTTCACGTCGGGGTCGAGCAGGGCTGGTGGGCGGGTCTGGCCTCGTGCTCGGGCGGGTCGCTGGCCGGGATCAGCACGGCGGATCTGCTGAACCCCGATGTGGTCGTGGCCGCGCCCGTGCGCTGCGATGCGGTGGCCTGGGCGTGGCTGGGCCTTTCGATGGCGGGGTGGAACGTCGTGCTGTCGGTCGGGCTGGCAGCGGTCTGGCTGGGGGCTGCGACCCGGCAGGCCTGAGACGCAAGGGCGGGGCTGTGGCGCCTTTCGGCATCATCGCCGGGAGGGGACCGTCAGCCGATCAGGCGCGCGTGTTCCTGCAGTGCAAAGCGGTCGGTCATGCCGGCGACGTAATCGGCCACGATGCGGGCCAATTCGACTTCTCCCTTGACCGCCGTGATATCGGCCTGCCATTCGGCGGGCAGAAGGCCGGGATCGGTCATGAACAGCGGGAACAGACCGTTGATCGTTTCCGTCACCCGCGCTCGTTCGACCATCACCGAAGGCGCGCGGTACATCCGGGTGAACAGGAACGCGCGCACCGCCTTCAGCTCTTGATAAAGCGGCTTGGAAAAGCGGATCACCGTGGTGCCTAGCTCGCGGATGTCGGTGACCGACTGCGGGCGGGCGGCATCCAGCCGGTTGCGCGCGACCGCGATGACATCCTCGACCATGCGGCCGAACACCCGGCGCAGCGCCTCGTGGCGGCGACGCATTCGGTCGAGCCCGGGGTAAAGCGCGTCGACCTCGGCAAAGGCGGGGCCGGTCACCGGCAGCTCCATCAGGTCGGCCTCGTCGAACAGACCGGACCGCAGGCCGTCGTGCAGGTCGTGGTGCGAATAGGCGACGTCGTCGGCGATCGCGGCCACCTGCGCTTCGGCCGAGGCGTGGGTGTCGAGTTCCAGATCCCACTGGGCGTTCACCTCGGCCAGGGCATAGGGCAGCGCGGGGCCATGTTTGGCGTCGGCATGCGGGCCGGTGACGGGACCGTTGTGCTTGGCGATGCCCTCCAGCGCTTCCCAGGTCAGGTTCAGGCCGTCGAAATCGGCATAGTGGCGTTCGAGCCGCGTCACGATCCGCAAGGCCTGCGCGTTGTGATCGAACCCGCCGTAGGGGGCCATCAGCGCCTCCATCGCGTCTTCGCCGGTGTGGCCGAACGGGGTGTGGCCCAGATCGTGGGCCAACGCCACCGCCTCGGCCAGATCGGTGTTCAGGCCAAGGACGCCTGCGATGGTGCGGGCGACCTGCGCCACCTCGATCGTGTGGGTCAGGCGGGTGCGATAGTAGTCGCCCTCGTGTTCGACAAAGACCTGCGTCTTGTGTTTCAGGCGGCGGAAGGCCGAGGAATGGATCACCCTGTCGCGATCGCGCTGAAACGGCGAGCGGAAGGACGACATCCGTTCCGGGAAAAGCCGCCCGCGCGATGCGTCAGGGTGGCAGGCATAGGGTGCAAGCATCGGCTGAGCCTTGTTGGGGCTGACATTGCAGCTTATATTGTCCCAAAGACGCAAAGGATACCCGCCATGCTGACGCTGCCGCCGAAAGTGACCGATCGGGCCTATGCACGCCTGGCCGAGATTGCCGAGCTGACCGGGTCCGTGCAGGCGCTGCGCGTGGCGGTCGACGGCGGGGGCTGTTCCGGCTTTCAGTACGACATCA
Source organism: Paracoccaceae bacterium (assembly GCA_031398695.1). Classification (GTDB taxonomy): domain Bacteria; phylum Pseudomonadota; class Alphaproteobacteria; order Rhodobacterales; family Rhodobacteraceae; genus JAIYDJ01. Next base: position 15,532 of record JANNNU010000024.1, read on the forward strand.
AGCTGGACGAGGCTGCAGCAGACGATCTGGTGCTGGAAAAGAACGGGCAGCGCGTGCTGGTTGACGCCGTGTCGCTGCCGTTTCTGGCCAATGCGGTGATCGACTACACCGAAGAGTTGATCGGCGCACGGTTCGTGGTCAACAATCCCAACGCCACATCGTCCTGCGGCTGCGGCACCAGCTTTTCCATCTGACGCCATAGGGTTGCCGCGCCCGCCCGAGGGAAATCGCATGCCGTCCCCTCGCCATCCACGCGAACCGGGCTAACTTGCGTCAGCGTGGCGATGGGGATCGAAATGACGACTGTTCTGATGCTGGGCTCTGCGCCGATGGCGATCGAGGCGCGGGGCTGGTCCCGCGCGCCGTTCGACCGGCTGGTGGCGATCAACAACGCGTTCGCCGTTCGCCCCGACTGGGATTTCATGGTGCATCCGTGGGATTTTCCGGCCGACAGGGTGCCAACCCCCCTGCCCGGCCAGACCATCGTGACGGAGGCCGAGTTCGTCCCGGCGCAGAACGCCTTTGGCGGGTTTGTCTATGCCGGCGCGACGATGGCGTACACGGCCGCCTACTGGGCTTTGGCGGCGTTGCGCCCGACCGTGCTGGCGGTGTTCGGCTGCGACATGCACTACCCGCAGGGCGGACAGACCCATTTTTACGGGCGTGGCACGCCCGACCCGCTGCGCCCCGACATCACCCTGCAATCGCTGGAAGCAAAGTCGGCGCGGTTGATGGTTCTGGCGGCCCTGCAGGGCTGTGCCGTGGTCAACCTGTCGACCGGCCCGTCGCGCCTGCTGTTTCCGCGCGCGGACCGGGCGACGGTGGCGGCGGCACGGCCGCTTCGGTTCAACCGCGGGCTGGTGTCGGCGGCGATGGCGCGCGAGGCGGCGCTGGGCTATGTCGTGCCGTCGGGGCGGTACTGGGAAGACCTGTCGCGGTTCGATCCGGCTGCGCTGGCAGCGCTCGATGCGATGTGGCTTGACGCGGTGGCAGAGCCGCTTGTGCAGGCGCGCGCCTCGGCCTAAACCGGCAGGGTGCCACCGGAGCGCCGCATGAAACTCGCCACGTTCAACATCAACGGCATCAAGGCACGGCTTCCCGCCCTGCTGGACTGGCTGGTGGCCGCGCAACCGGACGTGGTGTGCCTGCAAGAGATCAAGTCGGTGGATGACGGATTTCCGCGTCAGACGCTGCTCGATCTGGGCTGGCAGGTCGAAACGCACGGGCAAAAGGGTTTCAACGGGGTGGCGATCCTGTCGCGGCATCCGTTGACCGACGTTTTGCGCGGGCTGCCCGGGGACGACACCGATGAACAGGCCCGCTGGATCGAGGCCACCGTTCAAGGCGTGCGTGTCTGCGGGCTCTATCTGCCCAACGGCAACCCCGCACCGGGTCCGAAGTATGACTACAAGCTCGCGTGGATGGCGCGGATGCAGGCGCGCGTCGAAGCGCTGATGGCGACCGAACAGCCGCTGGTGATCTGCGGCGATTACAACGTGATCCCGCAATCGGAAGACGCCGCCAAGCCCGAAGCCTGGGTAACCGATGCCCTCTACCTGCCCCAAACCCGCGCGGCATTTCAGCGGCTTTGCAATCTCGGCCTGACCGACGCGTTCCGCGCCCGCGACCAAAGGCCCGGCCAATACAGCTTCTGGGATTTCCAGGCCGGCGCGTGGGAGCGTAACAACGGCATCCGCATCGACCACCTGCTGCTGTCTCCCCAAGCGGCCGATCGGCTGACCGACGCGGGGATCGACAAGGCAGTGCGCGGGATGGAAAAACCGTCGGACCATGTGCCGGTCTGGGTGTCGCTGGATAGCTGAACGGCCTGTACTGACTTACCGCTTTCTCATTGGCACAAATATCCCGCGGGGTTCTCCATTGGTGCCAGATTGGTCCAAGGACCAATGGACTACGGGGTGGGAAACCCCCGCGTCGCCATCGGCCTCTGGCGGTTCATCCTCCCGCCAGCGCCTTCTCCAGCTCCGGCCGGAACCGCTGCTCGTAATCACTCCCCACCAAGGGACCGATGAACTTGTAGGCCACCGTACCGTCGCCGCGCACGATAAAGGTCTCCGGCGGGGCCGTCACCCCCCAGTCCAGACGCAGCTTGCCGCGCGGGTCGGCGGCGATGGCCAGAAACGGATTTCCGTCCTCGGCCAGAAAACCCAGTGCGTCGTCGGGGTCGTCCATCATGTTGACCCCCACCACCCGCACGCCTTCGCCGGACAAGGCTTTCAGCGTCGGATGCTCGGCCCGGCAAGGCGGGCACCAGCTGGCCCAGAAGTTCACCACCGTCACCGCTCCGGTCCGCAGGTCGGCGTCGGTCAGCAGCGGCACGCCCGGCAGCGCCTCGGCCACGATGGCGGGCGCGGGGCGGTCGATGAACACCGACTGCAAGGCGGTGTCGCCGTTGCGCATCCCGATCCAGAACATCACCGCCAGCGCCGCAAAGATCAGCGGCGGCAAGACCATCAGCACCCTAGACATCCGTAGCCTCCCCTGCGCGCGCCCGCGCCCGCGCCTCGACCGCGTCCAGCGCCCGCTTCATCCGGCGGGCCTGCCACAGGCTGGCCAGCACCAGCCCGACCAGCAACAGGATCGACGCGCCATAGGCCCCCAGCACCGCTCCGGCATATTTGCCCAGATCGGGGATCATGCCAGCCGCCTTTCGCGCGCCAGCAAGGCCGCGATGCGCCGCGCGCGGATTTCGGTCCGGGTGCGAAGCAGCACCAGCAAGACGAAGAGCAGCAGGAAACCGGCGATGCAGGTCCACAGCGGCCAAGCGTAGACATCCGCGACGTTCTCTTCGGCGTCCAGCGACAGCGAGGCGCCCTGATGCAGGCCCTGGTTCCAGAACAGCACCGCATAGCGCGACAGGAACGCAAACACCGACCCCACGACGCACAGCACGCTCGTCAGATCGGCGGCGGTGTCGGGGTCCTCCACCGCAGCCCAGAGCGCGATGTAGCCCAGATAGAACAACCCCAGGATCAGGAACGCGGTCAGCCGCGGGTCCCAGGCCCACCAGGTGCCCCACATCGGCTGCCCCCAGATCGCGCCGGTCACCAGACCGATGACGGTAAAGGTCAGTCCGATCGGCGCCGCCGCCTTGGCCGCCAGCGCGCTGACGTGATGCCGGCGCACCAGCCAGATCAGCGACGTCACCAGCATCATGAACCACGCCGACGTTCCCATGATCGCGGCGGGCACGTGCAGGTAAATGATCTTGACCGTCGAGCCTTGCTTGTAATCGTCGGGCGTCAGGAAGAAGCCCCAGAACAACCCGCCGATCAGGCAAACCAGCGTCATCCCGGTCACCCAGGGCAGCAGCCATCCGCTGGTCTGCATGAACTTCATGGGGTTGGCGTATTCCCAGATCGACATGGCACTTTGGTCCGTTCTTCGTCGTCAAACTTCAAGTCACACTACCGTCAGCCCCCTAGCGCAGGTTGACGCGAATTGCCGCAGCGGCGGCGAACGGCAACAGCGCCAGCGAGCCCAGCGAGATTGCGCCCAGAAACACCAGCGCGCCGCCGAATTCCAGCCCCTGCGCCCCGCGCCGCACCACCTCGGCGCCAAAGATCAGCGTCGGCACATACATCGGCAGGACCAGCAGGTACAGCAACAACCCGCCGCGCTTCAGCCCGACGGTCAGCGCCGCCCCGAACGCCCCGATCAACGACAAGGCCGGGGTGCCGACCGCCAGGCTGACCACCAGCCACAGATAGCCCGCGGGGGCAAGGTTCAGCGCCAGCCCCAGCACCGGTGCGGCCAGCACCAAGGGCAGGCCGGTCACCACCCAGTGCGCCAGCGCCTTCGCGGCCACCACGCCCTCCAGCGGGACCGGGGCGGTCGCCAGCAGGTCCAGCGACCCATCCTCGAAATCGAGCGCGAAGAGCCGGTCGAGAGACAGCAGGCACGCCAGCAGCGCGCCGACCCACAGCACGCCGGGTGCGATCCGTCCCAGCGTCGCCTGATCCGGACCGACCCCCAGCGGCACCAGCACCGCCACCAGCAGAAAGAACGCAAGGCCCAGGCCAAAGCCGCCCCCCGCCCGCACCGCCAGCGTCAGATCGCGCAGGAACAGCGCCCTCATGCGGAGATCCTCGCGACGGGCACGGTCATGCAAAGGCCTCGTCGAACGCGCCCTGCGGCGTGTCGCGCGCGCCGAACGGGGTCAGGTCCATCACCTGCGCCTCGTCCAGCCCCAAGTCGATATGCGTGGCGATCAGCGCGAGGCCACCCTGCCCCAGATGCCCGCGCAGCATGGCCGCGAACAGCGCGACGGACCCCGCATCAAGCGACACCGTGGGTTCATCCAGCAGCCATACCGCCCGCCCGGTGACCATCAGCCGCGCCAGGCCCAGCCGCCGCCGCTGGCCCGCCGACACCTGCCCCGCCCGTCGGTCGCGCAGGCCGGTCAGGTTCATCGCCGCCAGTGCGGGTTCGATCGCGTGCAGCCCGTGCACCGCCGCCCAGAACGCCAGATTCTCCGCCACGCCCAGCGTCGCCTTCACGCCGTCGGCGTGCCCCGCGTATGCCAGACTCTCGGGCGGCAGCGAGACGCGGCCCGCCACTGCCGGCTGCAGCCCCGCCACCGTGCGAAGAAGCGTCGTCTTGCCGACGCCGTTCGGCCCACGCAGCACCATCGCCTGCCCCGCCGCCAGCGTAAACTCGATGCCCTCCAGCACCGTCACCCCGCCCCGTGCGCAAGCCAGATTGTCGATCCGCAATTCCATGCCGCAGAGGTATCCCAACCGGCCCGCCCGCACTAGCCCCCGCCCCGCGCCTGCGCTAGACAACCGCAACCCAACAGGAGATCGCCATGCTCGCCCCCCGCCCATTTGGCCCGACCGGCCGCAGTGTCTCGCCCGTCGGCTTTGGCGCCTGGGCCATCGGCGGCACCTGGGGCGAGGTGACCGAGGCCGATGCGGTGGCCGCGCTGACCACCGCGCTGGACGGCGGGGTGGATTTCATCGACACGGCGGACGTCTATGGCGACGGGCGGTCCGAACGGATCATCGCGCAGGTGCTGGCCGGTCGCAGCGGCCCCCGGCCCTTCGTCGCCACCAAGGCCGGTCGGCGCATCACCCCCCACACCGCCGAAAACTACACGCGCGCCACGCTGGAGAGCCACATCGACCGCAGCCGCGCCAACCTGCAGATGGACTGCCTAGACCTGGTGCAGCTTCACTGCCCGCCCTCGCCCGCCTACGACTCGGCGCGGGTATTCGACGCGATGCAGGCGATCAAGGACACCGGCAAGATCGCCCAGTTCGGCGTGTCGGTCGAACGCACCGACGAGGCGCAAAAGGCGATCCGATACCCCGGCGTCGTCTCGGTGCAGATCATCTATAACCTGTTTCGCCAGCGCCCGTCCGAGGCGTTCTTTGCCGAGGCCGCCGCCAAAGGCGTGGCGATCATCGTCCGCGTGCCGCTGGCATCCGGTCTGCTGACCGGCAAGATGACCGCTGCCAGCACCTTTGCCGCCGACGACCACCGCAGCTTCAACCGCAACGGCGAGGCGTTCGACAAGGGCGAAACCTTTTCGGGCGTGCCCTATGACGTGGCGCTGGCCGCGGTGGACGAATTGCGCCCGCTGGTCCCCCAAGGCGCCACGATGGCCGCCTTCGCCCTGCGCTGGATCCTGATGGAACAGGCGGTGAGCGTGGTCATTCCAGGCTCGAAATCCCCGGCGCAGTCGGTCGGCAACGCAGCCGCACTGCACCTGTCGCCCCTGCCCCCCGAAACCATGACGGCAGCGCGCGACATCTATCTGCGCCTGATCGCCCCTCACGTCCACGCACAATGGTAGGGTGGGGTTCGCCCGCCACTCCCCTAGTTTGCGAAAACCCGCACTTCCGGCAGGTCGGTCAACCCCAGCCCCAGCGCCCGAAACGCTGCCAGCGACAATAGCGCCCCGCCCGTGCCGGGCCGCAGGTCGACCGCGACCGACGCACCGCCCGCCGTCACGACCCGCCCTTTGCCCGGCGCCGTGACGGCACCCGACGACAGCCAGAACCCCGCTTCGGCCGGACTGCCAAGCGCCACCACCATCAGCCCCAGATCGACCTCTGCCGCCGCCGCAGGTTGCGCCAGCGCAACCGCCTGTTCAGCCTCGGTCGTGGTGTCGAGCGTCGCCGCCGTCTGCCCTGCCACGACCAGAGGGGCGGGTTCCGCCACCGGCTCCACGATCTGCGGGTTCGAATCCGGCACGGGCGCGCGGATCAGACCGCAGCCCGAAAACGCCGACACCATCGCAACGACCATCAGATGTTTCTTCATGCCCCGACCCTAACGCGACATCCCAAGGCTCGCAACTGCCGCTTTGCCGCTTGCCGCAACCGCGCGGAGTTCCTACGTTCCTCTCATGCAAATCTCGGCTCCCCTGATCGATCCCTTCGCCCGCGCCATCTCGTATCTGCGCGTGTCGGTCACCGACCGTTGCGATTTTCGCTGCACCTATTGCATGGCCGAACAGATGACCTTCCTGCCCAAGGCCGACCTGCTGAGCCTCGAGGAGCTGGATCGTCTGTGTTCCAGCTTCGTCCGCCTCGGCGTGCAGAAGCTGCGGATCACCGGCGGCGAGCCGTTGGTGCGCAAGGGCATCCTGACCTTCTTTCAGGCCATGGCACGGCATCTGGAAACCGGCGCGCTGCGCGAGTTGACGCTGACCACCAACGGCAGCCAGTTGCGCAAGTACGCCGCCGATCTTGCATCCTGTGGCGTGCGACGGATCAACGTGTCGCTGGACACTTTGGACGATGCGAAATTTGCAAGGATAACCCGCTGGGGCCGTCTGCCGCAGGTTCTTGACGGCATCGCCGCCGCGCGTGAGGCCGGCATGGCAGTCAAGATCAACGCCGTCGCGTTGAAAGGCTTCAACGAAGATGAGCTGTACCGGCTGGCGGCATGGTGTGCGGCCGACGGGCACGATCTGACGTTCATCGAGGTGATGCCGATGGGCGATCTGGGCGAGCCGCAGCGGCTGGACCAGTACTGGAGCCTCAAGGACCTGCGCGCCCGACTGGCCGAACGCTTCACCCTGATCGACCTCGCCGACCGCACCGGCGGGCCCGCTCGCTATGTGCGGCTGGCAGAAACCGGCCAGCGGATCGGGTTCATCACGCCGCTGACCCACAATTTCTGCGAAAGCTGCAACCGGGTGCGGCTGACCTGCACGGGCGAACTTTACATGTGCCTGGGGCAAGAGGACATGGCCGACCTGCGCGCGCCGCTGCGCGCCAGCCCCGACGACGCGGCGTTGGAACAGGCGATCCGCGGCGCCATCGCGCGCAAACCCAAAGGCCACGATTTCGACTATTCCCGCCAGACGGTCTCAGGTCAGATGACCCGCCACATGAGCCATACCGGCGGCTAGATTTCAGGACCGACCGGGGATGATCAGGACCTGACCCACGCGCAGCCGGTCCGGCGACCCCATCAGGCCCCTGTTCGCGTCGAAAATCACCTCGAACAGCGCCGAATCGCCGTAGAACCGCAGCGCGATCGACCCAAGGGAATCGCCGACGTCCACGGTATAGGTCGCATCTGCCCCACTGGCGACCAAGGCTGCGACAGGACTTTGCAGCAGATCGCTCGGCGCGGACGCATCGCCTTCGCCCACATCCTCGACCGCCACCGCATCGCGCGCGGCGGCAACGATCCGGGCCACCTCTTCCGCGGTGCCGTCCGTCTCATCGTCGAGCGCCGGCACATCGCCGCGGCCCGTGGTCTCGGCGTCCGCTGCACCGTCGGCGGACGTCGCCACGACCGGCGCAGCGGCCACCAGCGTCGGCGGGCGCGGCGCGACGGGATCCGAGGGCTTGATCGGCTCCGCGGTCGGGCGCAGGTCGGCAGGCGAGGCCAGCGGCCAGATCCAGCGCTGCGGTTGAAACACCACGACCGCGCACATCGCAAAGATCACGCACAGATAGGCGAGTGCGATGCGGTACAGATCAAACCCTTTCATCGCCCCGTTTCCTCCGCGCACCGCCAAGGCCGCCTTGGCGCAACATCTTGCCACGCAATAGCAGCGCCACTCAATCAGATGGCCGAGCATCAAGACCTGGTAAACTAGGGCCACGATTAGTCTACAGCTTGCCAGATGCGCCACGTCCGGTCAAACGCGATTGCACCGCACAACCCGCCCGCGCGCCTCACCAGGCCATTCGCGGCCGGTCCGACCCGCGTCAACCCGACTGTCACACTCCTGTGAGTTTGCAGCGGCATTGGAGAGGGACTGCGGGGCTACCCCGTCCGATGCGGAGCCTTGCCATGAACCAGATCAGCACGCTGCCCCTCCTGCGTCTGGGCTGGGAAGAGTGGGTGGCGCTGCCGGGTCTCGGCCTGCCCGCCCTGACCGCCAAGGTCGATACCGGCGCGCGCACCTCGGCGCTGCACGCCTTTGACATCGAGGCGTTCGGGCCTGCCGCCGCCCCGCATGTCCGGTTTGCCGTCCACCCGATCCCTGGACGCACCGATGTGACGCTGGCCTGTTCGGCCCCGATCCTTGACCGGCGGGAGGTCACTTCGTCGAACGGCGAATCGGAAATGCGGTTCGTGATCCAGACAGACATCCAGATCGGCCCGCGCCGCTGGCCGATCGAGGTGACGCTGACCGACCGCGGCAATATGGCCAACCGGATGCTGCTCGGCCGCCAGGCCCTGGGCGAAGGCGCCGTGATCAGCCCGACCGAATCGTTCCTGCAACCGATGCTTGGCTATGACAGCTATTTCTCGCAGGCCGTGCTGGCAAAGATGCCGACCCGCACCTTGCGGATCGCAGTTCTGTCGCGCGAAGGCGGTGCCTACTCCACCCGCCGCATCGTCGAGGAAGCCACCAAGCGCGGCCATGTCACCGAAGTAATCGACACCTCGCGCTGCTACATGGCGATCAACTCGCTCAGCCCGGAAATCCACTACGATGGCGCTCGGCTGCCGCATTTCGACGCGATCATCCCCCGAATCGGCGTGTCGGTCACCGCTTACGGCGCCGCCGTGCTGCGCCAGTTCCAAGCGCGCGGCACCTACACGCTAAACAGCGCCGAAGGCATCGTGGCGAGCCGCGACAAACTGCACGCCCACCAAATTCTCGCCCGCCACCGCATCGGCATGCCGACCACCGCCTTCGCCTCGTCCCCCAAGGACACCGACAACCTGATCGGCCTCGTGGGTGGCGTCCCGCTGGTGGTGAAACTGCTGGAAAGCACTCAAGGCAAAGGCGTGGTCCTCGCCGAAACCCCCTCTGCCGCGCAATCGCTGATCTCGGCCTTCCGGGGCTTGCGCGCCGATTTTCTGGTGCAGGATTTCGTGGCCGAGGCAAAGGGCGTCGACATCCGCTGCTTCGTGCTGGATGGCCGGGTGGTCGCCGCGATGCGCCGCCGTGGCGCGCCGGGCGAGTTCCGCTCGAACCTGCATCAGGGCGGCACGGCCGAACCCGTTCGCATCAGCCCGGCCGAGCGCGAGGCCGCCGTGCGCGCGGCCCACGCCTTCCGCCTCGGCCTGGCCGGAGTGGACCTTCTGCGGTCCGCAGACGGCCCGAAAGTTCTCGAGGTCAACTCCTCCCCCGGATTTCAGGGCATCGAAACGGCGACCGGAAAGAACCTCGCAGGCCTGCTCCTCGATGCCATCGAACGCAAGGTCCGCCCCCTGCCCGCCCGCCGCAGCCGGTCGCGCAAAAGAACCTGACTGCTTTCATCTTGGTTAAAATATCCCCGCCGGAGGCTCCAGCGACTCCGCAAGTCCAGCCCTCGCAGAACCGCAGACAGGGCTGCCCCTGCGGCCCCGCCCCCCGAAGACGGCGGGGTGGGCGGGTGGGGCCGTCCGAGGGGGGCGGTCCTACGCCGGCATCCGCGCTTCGGCCATCCCGGCGTACCAGCTCGCGCCGAACGGAATCGCCGTGTCGTCGAAGTTGTAGGCCGCGTTGTGCACATGCGCCGTGTCACCGTTGCCCAGAAAGATATAGGCCCCCGGCCGCTCGATCAGCATGAAGCTGAAATCTTCGGCCCCCATCAAGGGTGGCGTGTCGGCATTGACCTTCCCCGACACGGCACGGGCCACCTCGACCGCATACTCGGTGTTCTCGGCGGCGTTCACCGTCACCGGATAGCCGCGCCTGTAGTCGACCGCCGCTTGCGCGCCCAAGGCCTGCGCGGTTCCTATGGCAATCTCCGACACCCGGCGTTCGACATAATCCTGCACGCCGAAATCCATCGTCCGCACCGTGCCCTTCATCTTGACCACCTGCGGTATCACGTTGTGCGCGGTCGAATCCGTCGCCACCGTGCAAACCGACACCACCACCTGCTTCAGCGGGTCGACCCCGCGCGAGGCAATCGTCTGCAACGCAACGATGATATGGGCCGCCACCACCGTGGTGTCGATGCAGTCATGCGGCTTGGCGGCGTGACCGCCCTTGCCGGTCACCGTGATCTCGAACTGGTCCGCCGCAGCCATCATCGGGCCGGGACGGATCGCGAAATGGCCGACCGGGATGCCGGGCATGTTGTGCATCCCGTACACCTCCTGGATGCCCCAGCGGTCCATCATGCCCGCCTCGCACATCTCGCGGCCCCCGCCGCCGCCCTCTTCGGCGGGCTGGAAGATCAGCACCGTCGTGCCGTCGAAGTTCCGCGTCTCGGCCAGATACTTCGCCGCGCCCAGCAGCATCGTCGTGTGCCCGTCATGCCCGCAGGCATGCATCTTGCCGGGCGTCTTCGAGGCATAGGCCGCCCCGGTCTGCTCGTGGATCGGCAGCGCGTCCATGTCGGCGCGCAGGCCCACCACGCGCCCCGACCCGGTGTTGCGCCCCTTGATAACGCCCACCACCCCTGTGCGCCCAATGCCTTCCACCACCTCGTCGCAACCATAGGATCGCAACAGGTCGGCCACCCGCGCCGCCGTGCGGTGCACATCGAACAGCAGTTCCGGATGTTCGTGAAAGTCCTGACGGATCGCGGCGAGTTCGGGCAGCATGTCGGCAATGCGGTTCTTCACGGGCATGGCGGATCTCCTTTCGGGACATGCTGCTCCATCGAAACCGCCTTCGCAACCCCGCAGCCGTCAAGGCATCCGGCGGGATCGCCGCCGCATGCCGACCTCACTCCTTGCAGATCAGGATCGCACCGCCGATCACCACCGCCCCTGCCGCGGCCCCTATCAGCACTTGCGGCGCGGTCACGGTCGAGACGACCGTCGATCCCGCCGTGCCGATCGACCCCGCGACAACCCGTGTGACCCCGGTAAAAATCATCCCCCCGGCGGTGCCCCGGGAATTGTGCGGCGCATCGACGACGCCCGCCGCCTGCAGCGCTGCATTCGACCCCAAAAGCACGTTGCCGATGCCGCCGACCGTGGCCAGCCCATAATCCTTGGCCGAATTGACGGCCCGGCACACCGTGCCTTCGGTGCGGCAGCGTCCGAACCTGTCGCCCTTGCCCTGCACCACCGCAAGGTATGCGCCCGTATCGTCATCGGTGATCACGCAATACCCCATCCAGTCCGCGAAGGGCACGTCGGGCTTGAGGGTTGCGATGATCGCCAGGCTGGGGCAATCGGGGGCCAGCGGGCTCCAGCCTTCCCACATCGACCGGTATTCGGTCATGCGGTCGTCGAATTCCAGCACGGTCTCGACGCCATTCAGATTGGCCTCGCACCGGGTGACATCGGCCTGCACCGCCCCCGACCACAGCGCCAGCATCAGCATCAGCGCCGTCCCGACATGCCTCAAGTCCATCCGCACCTCCGTTCGCAGACACCGGTCCTAGCGCGTTTCGCGATCGGGATCGACCGGTTTGGCGACCGTCTGACGTCGGCTCCGCGGTGGACCGCCGACGCCAAAGGCCCGCGGCCCCGACAGCCTTTACGCCGCGAACCGCCGGGCGGCGTCCAGCGCCAGCCCTGTGCCGACCGATCCCAGCATGTCGCCGGTGGCGATCCGCACGCCCGGCAGTTCCGCCGCCACCAGCGCGCGCAGCACCGGCAGACCAGACGACCCGCCGGTCATGAACACGGTGCCCACCTGATCGGCCCGCACCCCGGCGGTGGCCAGCAGTCCGCGCATCGTCTGCCCGATCCGGGCCACCGGGGCCGCCACCGCCGCCTCGAACCCGGCCCGCGTCGCCAGCGGGTTCGGCCCGCCGGTCAGACCCGACAGCGACAGGCGCGCCACCTCGGCGTCGGACAGCGCGATCTTGGCCGCCTCCACCGCCATCGCGACCCCATGACCGGCGCGCGCCGCGACGACCTGGCGCAGGCGCGCGATCCGCTCGGGGTGATCGGCCACCCCCGCGAGCGCCTTGAGGTCCGCCTCGGTCCTTTGCGTGTACAGGAAGTTGATGCGGTGCCAAGTCGCCAGGTCGAGGTAATAGTGCCGCGGCATCACCGCCTTGCCCTGCCCGGTGGTGGTCAGATACCCCAGACCGGGCATCACCTCGGCCAGGCTCAGCAGCCGGTCCAGATCGGTGCCACCGACCCGGATGCCGTCGTTGGCAAGGATGTCCGCCGCGCGGTCGGCGGCCCGTGCCCGCTGCGGCGACACCCGTACTAGCGAAAAGTCCGACGTGCCACCGCCGATGTCGACGATCAGCACCAACTCTTCGGCGGCGATCCCGCTTTCATACTGCAACGCCGCCGCGATGGGTTCGTACTGAAATCCGATCTGGCGAAAGCCGACGGAGGCGGCAATCTCGTGCAGGACGGCCTGCGCGGCCTGATCCCCCGCCGCGTCCTCCTCGACGAAATGCACCGGCCGGCCCAGCACCACGGCGTCGGTGCCCGGTTGCACCGCATCGAGCCGCGCGCGCAGTTCGGCAAAGAACCGCGCCACAATGTCGCGGAACGACACGGAGCGCGCACCGACCCGCGTGCGGTCGTTGATCAGCGACGATCCCAGCGTGCTTTTCAGGCCCCGCATCAGCCGACCGTCCTCGCCCTTGACGTAGGCATCGAGTGCGGCGCGGCCGAATTCGGGCGGCTCGTCGGAATGCCAGAACACCGCCGACGGCAACGTCACATGCGCGCCCTCAAGGGGGATCAGCCGTGCGCGGTCGCCGCTGACGACAGCCACCGTCGAGTTAGACGTGCCGAAATCGATCCCGCAAGTCAGGGTTGGCATGGACGCTCTCCGGCTGGTGAAGAGCGCTTGCTAACCTGTGCCTTTCTGGCGGTAAACCCTGAAAACGCTAGAGCGAGGGTCCCAACGCGGTGCCGCTGCCATCGCTGAACCGCGACAACCGGAACCGGCGCAGATCATGGCCCACGGTGCGCCCGGCCACCAGGTCGGCCACCACGCGGCCCAGCCCCGGCCCGATGCCAAAGCCGTGGCCCGACAGGCCGGTGGCGACGACCAGCCCCGGAATGCGCGCCACGCGGTCGATCACCGGCACGACATCGGGCATCGTGTCGATCATCCCGGCCCAGGACACCCGCATCCGGGGGCGGCCGATCTGCGGAAACGCGGCGGCAAAGCTGTCGAAGATCCGGCGGATCGTGCCGGCGTTCGGGGTCGGATTGAGCACGCGCACCGCTTCGAACGGCGAGGCTTTCTCGACATCCCAGATCCGCGGCGTGCGCCAGGCATCGGGATAGCCTTCGGGCGCGCGCAACCGGAAGGTGGTGCTGGTGAAATCCTTGCGCAGCACCGGCAGATAGGCCGCGAGGTTGCGAAACGCGTCCGGCCCGATGAAGAAATCATGCTCGGCCCCCGGAGCCAGCGTGTAGCCACCATCCTGACGGCGGCGAAAGGCAAAGTGGTTGTCGGTCGCCGCCCCTTCGTGAAACTGCGGCAGGGGTTCGGTCGCGGCGACCGAGGCGAGCACCGCAAGCTGCGGGATGCGCACCCCCTGCGCCGCCAGAAAAAGCGATGACCATGCGCCCCCCGCCACCACGACCTGCGCGCAGCGGATCGCGCCGCGTTCGGTCAGCACCCCGGCCACCGCGCCCGCCGCGATGTCCAGCCCCCGCACGGCGCAGTTCTCGACCAGGATCGCGCCGCGCCGCACCGCCGCTTCAGCCAACAGCGGCACCGCCGTGGCAGGTTCGGCCCGCGCATCGGACGGGGTGGCGATCGCGCCCACCCACGTCGCCTTGTGGCCCGGAAAGGCGTCGTTCACCTCGGCCTTCGACAGCATGCGGCTGTCCACTCCATTGGCGCGGGCATGGGGAAGCCAAGCCTCGTAGGCGTCGAAGTCCGTCTGGCGGTTGGCCAGATACATCGTGCCCGCCGCGCGAAAGCCCAACCCCTCGCCCAGCTCTGCCGACAGCTGCCGCCAGATCGCCAGACTTTCGACCATGATCGGCAACTCGTCGGGGTCGCGGCACTGCTGGCGCACCCAGCCCCAGTTGCGGCTGGATTGTTCGCCCGCGATGCGACCCTTTTCGCACAAGACCACCGAAACACCGCGCTCGGCCAGGTGATAGGCGGTCATCACCCCCATCACGCCGCCCCCGACCACCACCACGTCGCAGGCGTCGGGCAGCGGCCCGTTGAACCGCACCGGAACCGCCTCGGTCATCGGCCACAGCGCGGGGGCGTTCATGCCAGAGCCTCCAGCAGCCGCTGCATGAAGGCGTGCCCCGCCTGAAACTGCGCAACCTCAAGATACTCGTCGGGTTGGTGCGCCTGCGCGATGTCGCCCGGCCCGCAGACCACCGCAGAATAGCCAGCCGCCTGAAACTGCCCGGCTTCGGTGCCGTAACTGACGACGCCCGACCCGTTTTCGCCGGTCAGCCGCCGCACCAGCGCCTCTGCCGCGCCCGACTGTTCCGGCACCAGCGGCGGGACGGCAAAGAACCGGTCCAGATGCACGCCCGCCTCGGGGCGGACGGCCTGCATCGCGGCGGTGATCCGTGCCGCCTCTTCCTCCAACGCCGTGGCCCAGCCATCGACCGACTCGCCGGGCACCACGCGAAACTCCATCACGAACCGGCAGTCTGCGGCGGTGATGTTGTGTGCGGTGCCGCCCGCGATCATGCCCGAATGCAGCGTCGTGTAGTTGGGCCGGAACGCCGCAGCCAGCGGAGTGACCGGCTTGGCCACGTTCGCCTCGTTCTGCGCGTTCATCCAGCCGATCAGGCGGGCCGCCTCCATGATCGCCGACACACCTTCGGGCAGCAACGACGAATGGACCTCGAACCCCTTCACATGCACGCGGTATCCGGTGCCGCCCTTGTGGCCGGTGATGATCCCCATTCCCGACGGCTCGCCGATCAGCGCAACGCCGGCCTTGGGCACCACGCCCTGCATTGCTGCAATCATCGGAGGGGCCCCGGTGCAGCCCACCTCTTCGTCATACGAAATCGCGATCTGCAACGGGCGCGTCACGCCGCGTGCCCGCGCCTCGACCAGCGCCCAAAGCGCCAACGCGAGATAGCCCTTCATGTCGCAGGTGCCGCGCCCGTAAAGCCGCCCGTCGCGTTCCGTCACCACCCAGGGGTCGCTGGACCAGTCCTGCCCGTCCACCGGCACGACGTCCGAATGGCCCGACAGCACCACGCCGCCAGGCTCCCACGGACCGACATGGGCGAACAGCGCCGCCTTCTGCCGATCTTCGTTCCAATGGCGGTGCGCCGTGATCCCGTGTTCTGCCAGATACCCTTCGACCCAGTCGATCAGCCCCAGATTGCTGTCGCGGCTGACGGTCGGAAAACTGACCAACCGGTCAAGAAGCGCGCGCGGTGAAAGGCTGGTCATCCGGGTCCCCATCTGTGGTAACCCAAACTGGCCCCGGCCCATGGCCGTGTCAACCACAGCCCATCGACCGCACCGGCACCCGCGATTGACCCTGCGGAACGCGCCCAAGATTCGGGATTGATAGGGGCTGAAAAATAGACAACAGTTATTGGATAAACGGGGGCCGCAACGACAGCCGTCCAATAATCAAAAGACTATCAACGACTTGGGAGCACTACATGCCCGATGGGGGCCAAAGCGTCCTTGATGTCAGGGACCTTGTCACCGTGTTCCGCACCCGCGGCGGCGAGGTGCACGCCGTAAACTCCGTCAGCTTTCATTTGCGCAGCGGTGAATTGCTGGGCGTTGTGGGCGAAAGCGGGTCGGGCAAGTCCGTCACCATGATGTCGCTGATCGGATTGCTGCCCTCGCCCCCCGCCGATGTGCGCAGCGGCGAGGTCTGGCTGGGCGGGCGCGACATCCTCAAGATCAGCCCCGACGCGTTGCGCGATCTGCGCGGCGACAAGGTGGGGTTCGTGTTCCAGGACCCGATGACCAGCCTCAATCCGGTATTCACGGTCGGCAACCAGATCATGGAGCCGCTGATCCGCCACATGGGCCTGACCCGCGCGCAGGCCCGCGTCCGGGCGGCGGAACTGCTGGAGCTGGTGGGCATCCCCGACGCGGCCAAGCGGCTGTCGGCCTATCCGCACCAGTTTTCCGGCGGGATGCGGCAACGCGTGATGATCGCCATCGCACTCGCCTGCGACCCGGACGTGCTGATCGCGGATGAACCGACGACGGCGCTGGACGTCACGATCCAGGCGCAGATCCTGGAACTGGTCAAGGAACTCCGCCGCAAGCTGGGCATGGCGATCATCTGGATCACCCACGACCTCGGCGTGATCGCGGGCATCGCCGACCGGGTGATGGTGATGTATGCCGGGCAGATCGTGGAACAGGGGCCGGTCAAGGCGCTGTTCGGCAACCCACAGCACCCCTACACGCGGGCGCTCTTGAAGACCATTCCGGCGATTTCCGGCCCGCGCGAGGATCGCTTGCAGGTGATCGAAGGCCAGCCTCCGATCCTGGCCGAGGCACCGGTCGCCTGTTCGTTCCGGGCGCGCTGCCCGCACGCCTTCGACCGCTGCCACTCGGAAAATCCGCGCCGCCGCGCCATCGACGGCCTGCCGCTGGGCCAGGGGCATGATGTGGCCTGCCACCTGGCGGCGGAGGCAATGCATGCTTGACGCCGTAACGCGCGCCACCGCCCCCCTTGCCGCCGCAAAGCCGCTGGTGCAGGTGCGCGATCTGAAGATGTATTTCCCGGTGCACAGCGGCATCCTGCGCCGCCACACCGGCGACGTGAAGGCGGTGGACGGCGTCAGCTTCGACATCCTGACCGGCGAGACGCTGGGCCTTGTCGGCGAATCCGGGTGCGGCAAGTCCACGGTGGGGCGCGCGCTGCTGCGCCTTTACGAGCCGACGGCGGGGTCCGTGACGATCGACGGCGACGACATCGCCACGCTGTCGCCCGAAAAGCTGCGGCTGAAACGGCCGACCATGCAGATGGTGTTCCAGGACCCGCAGGCCAGCCTGAACCCCCGGATGCACTTGGCCGACATCATCGGCGAGCCGTTGATCGAACACACCCGATGGTCGGCCGAACGGCGCCTTGAACGCATCTACGAACTGATGGATGCGGTAGGGCTGAACCGCCGCTTCGCCAACCGCTTTCCCTACGAGTTTTCCGGCGGGCAGCGCCAGCGGATCGGCATCGCCCGCGCGCTGGCACTGAACCCCAAGTTCATCGTCTGCGACGAGCCGATCGCGGCGCTCGACGTGTCGATCCAGGCGCAGGTCGTGAACCTGCTCGAGGATCTGCAGGACCGCCTTGGGCTGACCTACCTTTTCATCAGCCACGACCTGTCGATGGTGCGCCACATCGCGGACCGCGTGGCGGTGATGTATCTGGGCCGGATCGCCGAGATCAGCCCGCGCGATGCACTGTATTCCCGCCCGCTACACCCTTATGCCGAGGCGCTGCTGTCGGCGGTGCCCGAACCCGACCCGAACGTGGAAAGCACCCGCACGCGGATCATCCTCAAGGGCGACGTGCCCTCGCCGGCCAATCCACCCAAGGGGTGCAACTTCTGCACCCGTTGCCCGCGCGTGTTCGACCGCTGCCGTGTCGAGAAACCCGACCTTGTGCAGGTAGAGCCAGGGCGCCTTGTCGCCTGCCACCTGTATTCCGCCACAACAAACCCTGCCGGATCAACCGGCAGACCCGAGGCCCCCACACAGGTCAAGGCTGAGCATAATCAACAAGGAGTATCCGTATGAAACTGAAGATCGCCCTGCTGGGCGCGGCAGCCACCTTCGTGCTGGCCCCTGCCGCATACGCCGAACGCGGCGTGGATGGCGAGCTGAAGCTCACCTTCCCGCAAGCCGTGTCGATCATGAACCCCTACCTGTCGGGGGGCACCAAGGACATCTGGGGTTCGTCGGTCGTGCTGGAACCGCTGGCCGGGATCGACCCTGACGGCAATCTGGTGCCGAAACTGGCGGCCGAAATTCCGACGCTGGAAAATGGCGGCATCTCGGCCGACATGATGTCGATCACGTGGAAGCTGCAGCCCGGTCTGATGTGGAACGACGGCACGCCGGTCACCGCCGACGACGCCGTGTTCACCGCCGCCTACTGCATGGATCCGGCGGGCGGCTGCGCACAGGCGACGAAGTACGAAGGTGT
>JANNNU010000031.1:0-22179 GCA_031398695.1 Paracoccaceae bacterium
ACGAGATCGAGGTGATGGTGGCCGAGCCGGAGGCGGTGGACGACCTGGCGCTGCCGTTGATCGAGGCGGCGGGCAGCGATGCACTGCTTTGGACCTGGCGCGACAGGTCGGGGTCGTTTCTGCGCGCACTGGATATCGAGGACAACGTGATGTTCATCATCCTTGCCATTCTGGTGCTGATTGCCACGATGAACATCGTGTCGGGCCTGATCATGCTGGTCAAGAACAAGGGGCGCGACATCGGAATCCTGCGCACGATGGGCCTGACCGAAGGGTCGGTGTTGCGCGTGTTCTTCATGTGCGGCGCGTTCACCGGGCTGGTGGGCACCGCGGCGGGCGTGGTGCTGGGCTGCCTCTTTGCGCTTTACATCGACCCGATCTTTTCCGCGGTGAATTATCTGGCCGGCGGCGGTGTGTGGGATCCGTCGATCCGCGGCATCTACGCCCTGCCCGCCAAACTGCGGCTTCAGGATGTGGGCGCTGCGGTGGCGTTGTCGCTGGGCCTGTCGTTCGTGATCACGCTGTTTCCCGCCCGCCGTGCGGCGCGGATGAACCCGGTCGAGGCGTTGCGCTATGAATGACGCGAGCCGAACCTGGGCGCTGGACCTTTCGGCCATCGACAAGGGCTACAACCGCGGCAAACCGTCCGAGGTGGTCGTGCTCCGGGGTGCGACCGTCCAGGTCGCACCAGGCGAGGTGGTGGCGCTGGTCGCACCGTCGGGCGCTGGCAAGTCCACGCTGTTGCACATTGCCGGGCTGCTCGACACGGCGGATGGCGGTTTCGTGCGCCTGTCGGGGCGCGACATGACCGGCCTGTCCGATCGCGACCGCACGGCAGCGCGGCGCGACCAGATCGGCTTCATCTATCAGTTTCATCACCTGCTTCCCGAGTTTTCCGCTTTGGAAAACATCGTGTTGCCGCAACTCGCGAACGGAGCGGATGCCAAGGCAGCCCACACCCGCGCGATGGATCTGTTGACCCGCACGGGTATCGCCGCGCGAGCCGACCACCGCCCGGCGGCGCTGTCGGGCGGGGAACAGCAGCGCGTCGCCTTCTGCCGCGCATTGGCCAACGCCCCGCGCCTGTTGCTGGCCGACGAACCCACCGGCAACCTCGACCCCGCCACCTCGGATCAGGTCTTTGCGACCCTCATGCAGGTGGTGCGCGAAACAGGGCTGTCGGCGCTGATCGCCACGCACAACCTCGATCTGGCCGCTCGGATGGACCGGATCGTGCGGTTGCAGAACGGGCAGGTCGTCGCCTGACCTTGCTCTGGATCAAGGTCTGGCCGTGCGGCGTCGGGTATCCCTGAAGGTCAGGAGATATGTCATGCACACGCCCAACCCCGTGATTTCGGCTGCCCTGATAACCTGTACCAGTATCGGACTGGCCGCCTGCATGCTGCCGATGCCGGAACCGGTACCGACCGGGGCCGAGGATTTCGCGACCTATTGCGCGGTCTGTCACGGCGACACCGGTCGCGGCGACGGACCGATGGCCAGCACGCTCGGCCACCGTCCGGCCGATCTGACGCGTCTGGCCGCGCGCAACGGGGGCACGTTCCCGGCGACGCGCGCGATGTCGCACATCTGGGGCTATGCCGATGGACGCGACGGGGCACGCCTGATGCCCGAATTTGGCCCGCTGCTGCAAGGCGAACTCGTTCCTTATGACGGAGGCGACGGGATCATGACCCCGACGCCGATCCGGTTGGTACAACTGGCGGATTATGTCAGCGGGCTGGGCAGTTAGGGCAGCGCCGCCACCCGCGACACCGGCAGACCGGCGATTTCGAGAATCAGCTTGCGTCGCACGGCATCGGCAAAGTTCTCGCGTCCCCGCGCCGGCAGCACGAACGCGCCGGGTCCGCCGATGATCACATCTTCATACACCTGCTCCAATCCGTCGTCGCAGGTGGCGCAAATGATCGGCAGGCCGTTGATGGTGATCCCCGCCGCGACCACCGCCGCGCGGGCGTCGGCGATCGACGGGCCGCTGAAATTGCCCGCCGAATCACCGGAAAAGTCGATGACCCGCCGCAAGCCGGTGATCGCGTTCTGCTCGATCAGCCGCTGCCCTTCCAGCAGCGCCGCCCCGATCGCATTGCGCCCCGAAGCCAGACGCGGCGGGGCCAGCAGCGCCGCAGCGAAGGCCTCGGCCGTTTCGGGGCTGTCGATGATCGTCCAATCCACCACGACCGCCTGATTGGCGGCCCATTCGACATAGGTGATCGCCACGCTGCCCGTCAGATTGCCGCGAATGGCCGACAGCACACTGGGATCGACGATCGCCTCAGCATACCCCTGCCGCTGAAAAGGCGATCTCGGCGGAGTCGATGGAGCCCGAGGCATCGGCCATCAGGACAAGTCGACGTCCACCTCCTGCGCGTGCAGGGGGGTGGCGAGGAGGCAAAGGGCAAAAAGCACACGCATACCGCGACGATACCCGGAAGCCTCGCTCAGGCCAGTCACGCCACCGTGAGGGAGAGTGTTTTCCGGATTTCTTGACCGGCTGCCCGTTGTTTGGGCAGTGTGGACTGGATCACACGTCCAGTTCTTCGACAAACCGCGCGTTTTCCTGAATGTACTGAAACCTCAACTCCGGCCGCTTGCCCATCAACCGGTCCACCAGCCCTTCCGTCTCCACCCGCGTGTCCTCGTCGATCGACACGCGGATCAACTTGCGGGTCAGGGGGTTCATCGTGGTGTCCTTCAGGTCTTTCGCATCCATCTCGCCCAGCCCCTTGAAGCGCTGCACATCGATTTTTCCCTTGCCGCCCAGACCCTTGGCCAACCACAGCTCCTTTTCGACGTCGTCCGCCACATAGAGCCTGCGCGCGCCTTGCGTCAACCGGTACAGCGGCGGGCAAGCCAGGTAGAGGTGCCCCTTGTCGATCAGCGCGGGCATCTGGGTGAAAAAGAACGTCATCAACAGGCTGGCGATATGCGCGCCGTCCACGTCCGCATCCGACATGATGATGATCTTTTCATAGCGTAGGTCATCGACGCGAAACCGCGCGCCCATCTGCACGCCCAATGCCTCGCAGATGTCCCTGATCTCGGAATTGTCGTTCAGTTTGGCCGAGGCCGCCCCCAGCACGTTCAGGATCTTGCCCTTCAGCGGCAGCAGCGCCTGCGTCTCGCGCATCCGCGCGCCTTTGGCCGAGCCGCCCGCCGAATCGCCCTCAACTATGAACAGCTCGGTCCCCTCGCGCGATTTCGCGGTGCAGTCGGTCAGCTTGCCGGGCAGGCGCAGCTTTTTCGTGGCCGTCTTGCGCTGGGTTTCCTTTTCGGCCCGCCGTTTCAGCCGCTCTTCCGCCCGCAGCACCAAGAAATCGAGTATCGCGCCCGCCGACCGGCCGTCATTCGCCAGCCACGTGTCGAAATGGTCGCGGACCGCCCCTTCGACGAACCGCGCGGCCTCTTCGGTCGACAGCCGGTCCTTGGTCTGGCCCACGAATTGCGGATCGCGGATGAAGACCGAAATCAGCGCGCAGCCCCCCGTCAGCATGTCTTCCCGGGTAATCAGCTCGGCCTTGCGGTTCTTGACCATCTCGCCATACGCCCGCACGCCCTTCAGGATCGCGGCCCAGAACCCCGCCTCATGCGTGCCGCCTTCGGGGGTAGGGACGGTGTTGCAGTAGGATTGGATGAACCCGTCGCGCACCGGCGACCAGTTGATCGCCCATTCCACCGATCCGGGGACGTTGTACTTGTCTTGAAACTGCACCTTTCCGGCAAAGGGGCGGTCGGCGTAGGTGGTTGTTTTCTCAAGCTGATCAGAAAGGTAATCGGCCAACCCGCCGGGGAAGTGAAACACCGCCTCCTGCGGCATGTCGTCGTCCGGGATCGCGGATTTCCAGCGAATCTCCACGCCGGAAAACAGGTAGGCCTTAGATCGCACCATCTTCATCACGCGCATCGGCTTGAACTGCAGCGAGCCGAAGATCTGCGCATCGGGGTGGAAGGTGACACTCGTTCCCCGCCGGTTCGGCGCGGGCCCGATCTTCTGGATCGGCCCCTGCGGGATGCCGCGCGCGAAAGACTGGGCATACAACTCGCGATTCCGCGCCACCTCGACCCGCATGGTGTCGGACAGCGCGTTGACCACTGACGAGCCCACACCGTTCAAGCCGCCCGAGGTCGAATAGGCCTTGCCGCTGAACTTGCCGCCCGCGTGCAGGGTGCACAGGATCACCTCCAGCGCCGATTTGCCGGGAAACTTCGGGTGTGGATCGACCGGGATGCCCCGCCCGTTGTCGCGGATGGTGATAGAGTAATCGGCGTGCAACTCGACCTCGATCCGGTTGGCATGGCCCGCCACCGCCTCGTCCATCGCGTTGTCGAGGATTTCCGCCACCAGATGGTGCAGCGCGCGTTCATCGGTGCCGCCGATGTACATCCCGGGCCGCTTGCGGACCGGCTCCAGCCCTTCCAGCACCTCGATCGACGAGGCGTCATAGGTTTCGGGCATGCTAGAAAGAAGATCGTTGGCCATCGGATGCTCGATTCTTGGTTTTGCCGCTGTGGCCTTGCATTAGATCATCTCGCGGCAGGGTGACGCAAGATGTGGGGTCGTTGCAGGCGCTCAGCGAGGCGGTTAGGGTCGGCGCATCACAACAGGAGAACGACCATGCGGGTTCTGTTTACGGGCGGATCGGGCAAGGCAGGGCGGCACGTCGTGGCGTATCTTGCAGACAAGGGGCACCGGGTGATGAACGTGGACAAGGTTCCGCTGAACCACCCCGGCGTGCATGACCTGATCGCCGACATCACCGATGCGGGGCAGATGTATTCGGCGATGCAGACCTATGCCGGCTTCGACGAGATGGAGCCGGGGATCGGTGTGAAGACCTTTGACGCCGTCGTGCATTTCGCCGCCGTTCCGCGTCTGCTGCTGGCACCTGACACCGAAACCTACCGGGTGAACGTGATGGGCACCAACAACGTGCTGGAAGCGGCGTTGAAGATGGGCATCCGCAAGGTGATCGTCGCCAGTTCCGAGACGACCTATGGCGTGTGTTTCAGCGACGGGGTAACCGATCCGCACGTGCTGCCGCTGGACGAGGATTACGACATCGACCCGATGGACAGCTATGGCATGTCGAAGAAGGTGAACGAGGTCACCGCCCGCAGCTTTCAGCGCCGCACCGGGGCCGACATCTATGCCCTGCGCATCGGCAACGTGATCGAGCCGCACGAATACGACCGCTTCCCCGGCTTCTTTGCCGACCCCGGCCAGCGCCGCCGCAACATCTTTTGCTACATCGACGCGCGCGATCTGGGGCAGATCGTGGACCTGTGCCTGCAAAAGAACGGTCTGGGGTTTCAGGTGTTCAACGCCACCAACGACACCAATTCGGTCTGCCAACCCAACGCCGAACTGCTGGAACGGTTCTTCCCGAACGTGCCCCTGTCGCGCGCGATCGGGCCGCAGGAAAGCCTGCTGTCAAACCGCAAGATCAAGGACGTGCTGGGCTTTGCCGAACAGCATAACTGGCGCAACTACGTGTCCGACCCGGCGGGATGATCGCAAGGGCCGCCTGCGGCAACCGCAGGCTGCCCATTGCGAGCGTCAGGCTGCGGCAAGCCGGCTGCGAGGCGTGCGCGCGGACCGCGTCTTGACCACAACGAGGTTGATCAGGAACGTCACGATGGCCGATGCGGTCGCCAGCGACCCCGCGATGGCCAGCGGCACCCCGGTGTCGTTGCCGTACACCGCGAACGCGATGCCGGGCACCAGCAGAAACAGACCGACCGTCGCCAGCCCAAGGTGCAGGCGCGCGCCCAAGGTGGCGGCCGCCGCGGGGGTGGCATGGTAGAACAGACCCATGACGGCAAAGATCACGAAGCCCACGAGGTTGAGATGGGCATGCACCGGGGCCAGCGTGTGGTCATGGATGATGCCCATGTAGATGCCCAGCCCCATCCCGCCCAGCAGGTAGATGACGCCCGACACGAAGAACAAAAGTGCGATGCCTTTCATGGCAAAAAATCCTTTTCAGAAAAATGCGAGTGTGCAGGCAGGCGCAATAAAGTGCACACGCTTTCGTGAAAAGTACGGGAAACCTGACCCGGCGTTGACCCGCGATCGCAGGCTCAGGCGGGTTCGGCCATTCGTCCGGCCCACATCGCCTGGAAGGCGGGGCGTGCTTGGCACCGGTCCAGCCACGCCTTCACCGCCGGACACTCGGCCAGCAGGGTCGGGTGGCTTTGGGCATAGCGCACACATTCTGCCACGTTCAGATCGGCCACGGTGAAGCGCCCGCCCAACAGCCAGTCGCGCCCCGTCAGATGCCCGTCCAGCCGCCGCAGCGGACGGCGCAGCTTCTCGGCATTGATCGAGATGGCGGCCTGCCCTTCGGCGGTCCTGTCGGCGCCGTCGGTGAACAGATACAGCATCTCCACCGCCGGAGTTTCGATGGACGTCGCCGCGAACAGGGCCCACTGGTCCATCAGGGCCGTTTCTGCGTCATCCGCCGGACCCAGCGCGCCCCCATACCGACGCGCGATGTAAAGCGTGATCGACAGGGATTCGGTCAGAACCAGGTCGCCGTCCACCATCGCCGGAATCTGCCCTTGCGGGTTCACGGCCAGAAACGCCGGTGATGCGGTGTGCAGCGGCGCATCCGCCGCCTGCGGGTTCGCCAGGCGGTAGGATTGGATCACCGGCACATGGTCGAAGGCCAAACCGATTTCGCCCAAGAGCCAGAGGGGCCGCGACGCGCGCGAACGGTAAACGCCGTAAAGGGTAATCATGCGGAACTCCTTAAGTGTTTGCCGCGAGCCTAGCCGTGCCGCGCGGCCTTGGGTAGGTCTGCGAACCCGCTGGCATGGACCCGCCAGCATTTTCCCCGATACGCCGGCCACGTTGGCAATCCGCCCGATCCCCGCTAGGCTTTGCTCGAAACAGAAAGGGCAGGAATGATCCGCACGATCTGCACCACGGCAAGCCTTTGGATCGCACTCGCAGGGGGGGCGCTGGCCCATCCGCACATCTTCGTCGACACCGAAATCGAAGTGATCTTCGACGATCAGGCCCGCGCGACCGGTCTGCGGATCACCTGGGTTTATGATGACCTCTTCTCGATGATTCTGGTCGAGGATCGCGGGCTCGACCCCGATTTTGACGGCGCGCTGACCGCGGCGGAAACCGCCACGCTGCAGGGCTTCGACATGCAGTGGGACCCCGGCTATCCCGGCGACACCTATGCGCTGTCGGGTGACACCCCCCTGCCGCTGTCGGGCCCGGCTGACTGGACGGCCGGCTATGCCGAAGGCCGGCTGACCTCGACCCACCTGCGCCGCTTTGCGGAACCGGTGGGGATGGACCAGACGCTGGTCGTGCAGGTCTACGATCCCAGCTTCTACACCGCCTACAGCCTGTTGCCCGCGGTGCGCCTGACCGGGGTCGAAGGCTGCAGCGCGCAGGTGTTCGAGCCGGACCACGAGGCGGCGGATGCCCGGCTCCAGGCGGCGATCGAGGAACTTGCCGGGTCCGATGATGTCGAAGGGGCGTTTCCGGCGATCGGATCGGCCTATGCCGAAGAGGTCCGCATCACATGCGTCGCCCCTTCCTGATCGTCGGCCTGGTCGTGGCGCTGGGTCTGACAGCCCTTTGGCTGTCGGGCGGGTTCGACCAGATGCAGGGCTGGCTTCTAGACCAGCAGCGCGCCGTGCAGTCCCGGCTGGCCGGGGCGGTCCGGGCGCTGCGCGGCGGGCAACCGGGCGCGCTGGCGGGCCTGCTGGCGGTGTGCTTTGCCTATGGCGTGCTGCATGCGGCGGGGCCGGGGCATGGAAAGCTGCTGATCGTCGGCTATGGCATGGCGCAGCGGGTGCGCCTGCTGCCGCTGGCCGGGATTTCGCTGCTCGCCTCGCTGGCGCAGGCGGCGGTGGCCGTGGCGCTGGTCGGGGCCGGCGTTCTGGTGCTGGGCTGGACGCGCGAGCGGTTGGTGGGCGTCAGCGAAGAGGTGATCGCCCCCGTCGGCACGGCGGCAATTGCCCTCGTCGGGCTGTGGCTGATGCTGCGGGGGCTTCTGGCGCTGCGGGCGGCGGGGCAGGGGGCGGGGCACCATGATCACGCCTACCATGACCACGCCGACGACGCACGCTGCGGCCATGCCCATGGTCCGACGCTGGCCGAGATGGCGCAAGTGACCTCGTGGCGCGACGCGGCCGTGCTGATCGCGGGCATTGCGCTGCGGCCCTGCACCGGGGCGCTGTTCCTGTTGATCCTGTGTTTCGGGCTGGGGATCGGCGCGGTCGGGGTGGCGGGCACCTTTACGATGGGGCTGGGTACCGCCTGCGTCACCATCGCGGTCGCGGCCTTGGCGGTCTGGGCGCGCGAGGGGGTATTCGCCAGCCTGCCCGGCGCCGGCCTCGGCAGCCGGATGGCCACCGCCATCCCGATGCTGCAGGCGCTGGCGGGCGCCGCGATTGCCGGGGCCGCAGTGCTGCTGCTGGGGCACCCGCTGTAGCTGTAGCTACAGCATCCCCGGCACGACCTGATCCGGCGGGCGGTGGCCGTCGGCAAAGGTCTTGATGTTGATGATGACCTTCTCGCCCATCTCGATCCGCCCTTCGAGCGTGGCCGACCCCATGTGTGGCAGCAGCACCACGTTGAGCAGATCGCGCAGACGCGGATTAACCGTCGCGCCGCCTTCATAAACGTCCAGCCCCGCCCCGGCCAATTCGCCCGACCGCAGGCCGCGGGTCAGGGCGTTTTCGTCGATCACCTCGCCGCGCGAGGTGTTGACGACCACCGCCGACGCCTTCATTAGCTTCAGCCGTCGCGCGTTCAGCAGGTGATAGGTTGCTGGCGTGTGGGGGCAGTTGACCGACAGGATGTCGATCCGTGCCACCATCTGGTCCAGACTTTCCCAATAGGTCGCCTCCAGATCGGCCTCGATCTCGGGGCGCACCCGGTGGCGGTTATGATAGTGGACCTGCAAGCCGAACGCCTTGGCGCGGCGCGCCACCGCGCTGCCGATCCGGCCCATGCCCAGAATGCCCAGCCGCCGCCCGCCCAGCCGCCCGCCCAGATTGGCCATCGGTGACCAGCCCGGCCACGCCCCCGTCTGCATCTGCGCCAGACCTTCGGGAATGCGCCGCGTGACGCCAAGGATCAGCGCCATCACCATGTCGGCTGTATCCTCGGTCGTCACGCCGGGCGTGTTCGACACCAGAATGCCCCGGCTGCGCGCGGTCGACACGTCGATGTGATCGACCCCGGCCCCGTAGTTCGCGATCAGCCGCAGCCGCGGCCCGGCCTGACCGATCAGGCCCGCGTCGATCGGGTCGGTGATCGTCGGCACCAGCACATCCGCCTCGGCCATCGCCGCCGCCAGTTCGTCGCGGGTCATGGCGGTGTCGGGGTCGCGCAAGGTCACGTCGAACAGCTCTTTCAGCCGCGTCTCGACTGGTGCGGGCAGGCGGCGGGTCACGACCACGTTCAGACGCGGATGGGGCATGGCGGTCTCCTCGGTCCCGCGTGACAGGCCCGGGCACAGGCGCTGTTGGCAAATCGGGGCCTTTGATGGCAAAGTGCCCAACAGCGGGGTGCGGCACAAGCCCCGACACGAAGGCGGGGCATAGATGGTCGGGTTCTTTAGGGTGGGTCTTGCGGTGCTGTTGCTGGCATGGCCGATGGCGCTGTCGGCACAGGACGTGGTTCCGAAGAAGAAGGAATGTCAGCCCGGCATCGGGTGCGTCACCGACCGGCCTTTGCCGCGGTTTGTCACGCTGAAGACGAATGAAGGCAATGCCCGGCGCGGACCGGGGCCCGAGCACCGCATCGACTGGGTGTTCAAGCGCGCCGGAATGCCGTTGAAGCTGACGGCCGAGTTCGACAACTGGCGCCGGGTCGAGGATGCCGATGGCGAAGGCGGCTGGATGCACTATGCGCTGTTGTCGGGATCGGCGCGGTCTGTTCTTGTCACCCTGGACCTGACCGAGTTTCTGGCCCGTCCCGACGATCTGGCCGAGGTCGTCTTTCAGGCCGAACGCGATGTGGTCGGCCGCGTGCTGGAATGCAGCATCGACTGGTGCCGCGTGTCGGTCGAAGGGCAGCGCGGCTGGGTGCGCAAGGGAGCCTTGTGGGGCGTCGAGCCGGACGAAGTGATCGAATAGCCGCCAGCCCGCGACCGCCGGATATGGTCTTGCGGCGCGCCGGGCGGTATCAGCAGGCAGAACCGTCCGTGCAAAAAGGGCCAAGGGGATGGCACCGATCCATTCGATCCGTCTGAACCTGTCGGCGGGCCTTGTATCGGTTGCCGTGGCTGGCGTGCTGGTCGCGATGAAGCTGTGGGCGCTGGGGGAAACCGGGGCCTTGTCAGTCGCGGCGTCGCTGGCCGACAGCGCGATGGACCTGATGGTGTCGATCGGGGCTGCGGCGGCGATCATCTATGCCGCCCGGCCGGCCGACGAGGATCACGCCTTCGGCCACACCTCGGCCGAGGATCTGGCGGCGCTGGGGCAGGCCTTTTTTATCCTGATTTCAGCCGGCGTGATTGCGACGGCGGCCGTACTGCGGCTGTTGTCCGATGACCCGCAGCCCCTTCAGGCGCAAGGCGCAGGCATGGCGGTAATGGCCGTGTCCATCGCGCTGACGCTGGCGCTGGTTCTGTGGCAGGGCCGCGTGGCACGGCGCACCGGCAGCCGGGTGGTGGCCGCAGACCGCCTGCATTATCTGGGCGACCTGCTGCCCAATATCGGGGCGCTCGTGTCGCTGTGGGCCTCGACCCGGTTCGGGCTGGGGGCGATCGATTCCGTCGTGGCGCTGGGGGCGGCAGGCATGCTGGCGCTGGGGGCGGTACGGATCGGCAAGGGCGCGTGGGACGCGCTGATGGACCGCCGGGCCGATCCCGCGCTGATCGATGCCATCGCGGCGATCACCCGCGACTGGCCCGGCGTGCGCGGCTTCCACGACCTCAAGACCCGCACCGCCGGCAGCCGGGTTTTCGTCAACCTGCATATCGAATTGGACGGCGAGCAGACCCTGCGCGAGGCCCACGCCATCGGAGCGGCCCTGCGACGTGAAATCCTGCGCGCCTATCCGCAGACCGACGTGATCATCCACAAGGACATCGCTCGTTAGAGCAAATTTCTGCGCAAAGCTTTACCGATCCGCCTCAAGGCCTAGACTTCATCTTGTGGTTTTTTCGGGATATGGCCAAATGGTCAAATGAATTACTCATCTGTATAACAGGCAAAGCCAGGCCATGACTGACCGTCGCCCCTATCGACGCGAACCCGAGGATAAACGCCGTGAAGCGTTGATCGCGGCAGCACTAGACATGGTGGCGGCAGGCGGGTCGCAGGCGGCGACGGTGCGCGCGATTGCCGATCGCGCGGGCGTGTCGCCCGGCCTGATCCGGCACTATTTCGCTTCGAAAGACGACCTGACCCGTGAAGCCTATCGCCACCTGATGGACCGCATGACGCAAGACACCGCGGCATCGCTGACCTCTGCCCCGACCGATCCCGTTGCCCGGCTTGCGGTGTTCGTCGCGTCGTCGCTGCGCCCTCCGGTCGTCGATCCGGTCGCGGTCGGGCTGTGGGCGGGGTTCCTGCACGACGTGCGCCGCGACCCCAGCCTGCGCGAGGTGCATGCCGCGACCTACCTCGGCTTTCGTGACCTGCTGCAAACGCTGATCGCCGATCTGCCGCGCGCCTCGACCCCGGACCGGCTGCGGGCCGAGGCCATCGCCTGCAACGCAGTCATCGACGGGCTGTGGCTGGAAGGTTCCATGCTGCCCGATACCTTTGGTCCGGCCGAGTTGGAACGCATCGGACTGACCTCGGTCGGCGCGATCCTCGGGGTCGACCTTCTTTCCGCCTTCAAGGACACTGAATCATGAGATACGCCGCCGTCACCGACCGTCTGGCCCATCTGGGCGGCGCGAAATGGGAAATGCATCTGCGGGCCAAGGCAATGATGGCCGCTGGTATGCCGTTGATTTCGCTGACGATCGGCGAGCCGGACGTGCCGACGCCGCCCGCGCTGATCGACACAGCCATCAAGGCGATGCAGGCTGGTCGCACGACCTATTCCAACGGCCGGGGCGAGGCGGGGTTGGTGCGCGCGCTGGCGGCCCGCTATACAGCGCGGCGGGGGCGGCGGATCACGCCAGACCAGGTGCTGTGCCTGCCTGGCACGCAAACCACGCTCTACGCGGTGCTGGCCGGGCTGGTCGGGCCGGGGGATCAGGTGCTGTGCGGCGACCCGATGTATGCGACCTATGAAGGCGTGATTGCCGCCAGCGGGGCCTCGATGGTCCCGGTGCCGCTGCGAGCCGAACACGGGTTTCGGATGCAGGCGGCGGATGTGGCGGCGCGCATCACGCCGTCGTCGCGCGTGCTGTTCCTGAACACGCCGCATAACCCGACGGGGGCGGTGCTGACCCGCGCCGATCTGGCCGATCTGGCCGAGGTGGCGGTCAAGCACGACCTGTGGATCCTGTGCGACGAGGTTTACGAGGATCTGGTGTTCGACGGCGTCGCCTTTGCCTCGCCGCTCGACGATCCGGCGATCGCAGACCGCGTGATCGTCGCCTCGTCCATCTCGAAATCCCACGCAGCCCCCGGGTTTCGGTCGGGGTGGTGCATCGGTCCGGCCGAATTCACCTCGCGCGTGCTGCCGCTCGCCGAGATGATGCTGTTCGGCAACCAGCCGTTCATCGCCGACATGACGGCGGCGGCGGTGTCGGCCCCCTCGCCGGTGGCCGCGGGGATGGCGACGCGCTTTGCGGCGAGGGCCCGGATCATGCACGACATGCTGGACGGGGTCGCAGGGCTTGCGGTCAACCAGCCGCAGGCCGGTATGTTCGCGCTGGTCGATGTGCGCGGCACCGGGCTGATGGGCCGCGACTTTGCCGAGGGGTTGCTGGAGGCCAAGGCGGTCGCCGTGATGCCCGGCGCCAGTTTCGGCGCGGCGCTGGATGGCTGGCTGCGGGTCAGCCTGACCGCCCCCGACGACCAGATCGCCGAGGCCTGCACCCGGATGATCGCCTTTGCAGGGGAACTGCCATGAAGACCGTAGGCGAGGCTTTGGTGGCAGGTCTTGCGGCGCGCGGGGTCGAGGTGGTTTTCGGCATTCCCGGCGTGCACACGGTAGAGCTTTACCGCGGGCTGTCAGGATCGCCGATCCGCCATGTTACGGTGCGCCACGAACAGGGGGCAGCCTTTGCCGCCGACGGATATGCGCGGGTGTCGGGCAAGCCGGGGGTGGCGTTCGTCATAACTGGTCCGGGCCTGACCAACGCATTGACCGCGATGGCGCAGGCCAAGGCGGATTCGATCCCTGTCCTGGTGATCTCGGGCGTCAACCGCCGCGCCTCGCTGGGCCTTGGCCTTGGGCTACTGCATGAATTGCCCGATCAAGCGGCCATTGTGGCCGCGCTCTGTCCCACGCGGCAGATCGCATCGGCCGCTGATGTGGTCCCGGTGCTTGATTGGGCCTTTGCGACCATGGCGACCGGTCGCCCTGGCCCGGTGCACATCGAGGTGCCGACCGACGTGATGCCGCTGCCTTGTCCCGACAGCGGCGACGCGGCGCCGCTGCCCGTCCGACCGGTGCCGTCGCCCGCGAAACTGGCGCAGGCCGGGGCGATGCTGGATGCCGCCGATCGGATTGTGATTTTGGCCGGGGGCGGCGCGCGCCGTGCCGAAGATCCGCTTCTGGCACTGGCCGAGGCGCTGGATGCCCCGGTGGTGCAGACCACCAACGCCCGCGGCCTGATGCACGGCCACCCGCTGTGTGTGCCCGCCTCGATGAGCCTTTACGCCACGCGCGCGTTGATCGGGCCGGGGGTGCAGGTGCTGGCCGTGGGCACGGAATTCGGCCCGACCGATTATGACATGTATGTGCGCGGCGGCCTGCCGGACGTCTCGGGGATGATCCGCATCGATGTCTGCGCCGACCAACTCGCCCGCCATCCCGCGGCGCTGACCCTGCACGGCGATGCCGCCGCGGTCCTGTCCTCCCTGCGCGTCCGCCCCCGATCCGGCGACGGCGCCGATCGCGCCGCCACGGCGCGCCAAGCCGCGCGGGACGAACTGGTCACGCTGAGCCCCGCGATGCCCCTGCAGCTTGCCATGGTCGAGGCGATCCGCGCCGCCATGCCCGGCGCGATCATCGTGGGCGACAGCACCCAGCCGGTCTATGCCGGAAACCTGTTCTACGACCACGACCGCGCAGGGGGCTGGTTCAACGCCGCCACCGGCTATGGCGCGCTGGGGTTCGGTCCGGGTGCCGCGATCGGCGCGGCTTTGGCGGCGCCGGGCACACCGGTCGTCTGCCTGATCGGCGACGGTGGCCTGCAGTTTTCACCCGGTGAGTTGCGCACGGCGGTGGACGAAAGCCTGCCGATCACCTTCGTCGTCTGGAACAACGCGGGTTTCCGCGAAATCGCCGAGGCGATGGCCGGGGCAGGCACCGAAGTCATCGGCTGCACCCCCTCGCCGTTGCGGATGCAACCCTTCGCGGCCGCCTGCGACTTGCCGTTCGCGTCGGTGCCGCCGCAGGCCGATCTGCTGCGGGCCGCCCTGGCCGCCAACGGGGCGGGCCCCCGGATGATCGAGGTTCAGCTGACCTGAGCCAACGGCCTTGGTGCCAGCGCCCAGAAACGCGCCATCATCAGCCCAGCCGCCACCACCAGCCCCACCACCAGGCCCGTCCAGATGCCGGCCGCGCCGAAATCCAGCACGAACCCCAGCACGTAGCTGCACGGGATGCCGATCACCCAATAGCTGACCGCCGCCGCGATCATCGGCACGCGGGTGTCCCGGATGCCGCGCAGCAACCCCAGCGCCATCACCTGCATCGCATCCGCCATCTGGAACAGCCCGGCGATGACCAGCAGCACCGTCCCAACCGCGATGATCCGCGGCGTGTCGGGATTGGTCCCATCCAGAAAGACCGCCATGATCGGCCCCGGCAGCGCCAGCATCAGCGCCACCATCGTAAGGCCAAAGACGAACGACAGCGCGATCGCCACCCGCGCCCCGTCGCGCAGGGCCTGCGCATCGCCCGCCCCGTCCGCAGTGCCGATCCGCACCGTCGCCGCCTGCGACAGCCCGACGTGAAACATGAACGCCAGCGAGGCGACCTGCATCGCGATCCCGTGCGCGGCCAGTTCCACCGTGCCGATCCACCCCATCATCAGGCTGGCCGCCTGAAACAGGCCCCCCTCCATCAGGCTGGTTACCCCAATCGGCCAGCCGAGCCGGAACACCTGCCCCATCGCCTGCCAGTCGGGCCGCCAGAACCGCTGGAACAGCCGGAACCGCCGCAACTCGGGCAGCCAGCCGGCATAGGCGGCCAGAATCACCGCCGTAACGATCTGCACGACGACCGAGGCGATGGCCGCCCCCTGCACACCCAGCTCCGGCGCGCCCCACCGGCCGAAGATCAGCGGATAGGCAACCAGAATGTTCACCCCCACCGCCGCCAGCGTGACCCACAACACGACCTGGGTGCGCTGCAACGCGGCAAGATAGTTCTTCAGCACCATCACCAGCAGCGCCGGGATCATGCCGAGGCCCGCGATCCGCATGAAATCCTGCCCCAGCCGTGCCACCTCGTCCTGCTGCCCCAGCGCCAGCAGGATCGGCCCCGACCACCAGAATAGCGGATAGCAGACCACGCCGTAGCCGATCGACAGCCACATCCCCATCCGCACGTCGCGGCGCACCTGCACCTCGTCGCCGCGCCCCAGCGCTTGCGCGACCATCGGCGTCACCGCCTGCGCAAAGCCTGCACCCAGGATGAAGATGATGAAGAAACTCGACGCCCCCAGCACCGTCGCCGCCAGTTCGGCTACGCCGTATCGGCCCATCAGCACGGTATCGACGACATGCAGCGCCATCTGCGCCAGATGGCTTCCGATCAGCGGCAGACCGAGCACGAGCGTGGC
Organism: Paracoccaceae bacterium; assembly: GCA_031398695.1. Classification (GTDB taxonomy): domain Bacteria; phylum Pseudomonadota; class Alphaproteobacteria; order Rhodobacterales; family Rhodobacteraceae; genus JAIYDJ01. The sequence goes on from JANNNU010000031.1 coordinate 15,915, forward strand.
GCGCGCGTGGGCCGGAAGGGACAGGGCTTGCGTCATGCGGCACGGGATAACCGCCCGCCCGCGCGGCGGCAAGGGGCCATCCCCGCCGCAGCGCAGCACGCCCGAGATCCCCGCGGCTTGGCACACGTCACAACCGGTAGTAGTCCCGATACCACGCCACGAACCGCGCTACCCCGGCGCGGATATCCGTGCGGGGCAGGGGGCCGACCAGCGCCTCGATCAAGGCGGCATCGGCCCAGGTCGCAGGCACGTCGCCCGCCTGCATCGGCAGGAACCGCTTTTGCGCAACCATGCCCAAGGCCTCTTCGATGGCGGCCACGAAGTCCATCAGCCCCACCGGCGCGCCGTTGCCGATGTTGACCACCCGCCAAGGTGCTACCGGCGACGCCCCCACCCCCGCCACCGCTGGCACGGCGTCGATCAACCGCACGACCCCCTCGACCAGATCATCGACAAAGGTGAAATCCCTCCGCATGTCGCCGTGGTTGTAGATGTCGATCGGCTCGCCCTCCAGCACCGCCTTGACGAACTTGAACAGCGCCATGTCGGGTCGCCCCCAGGGACCGTAGACGGTGAAGAACCGGAACATCGTCACCGGCACGCCGTAAAGATGCGCATAGGAATGCGCCATCGCCTCGCCCGCCTTCTTGGTCGCGGCGTAGAAACTCATCTGGTGATCGGCGCGGTGATCCTCGGCATAGGGCAAGTCGGTGTTGGCCCCGTAGACCGAACTGGTGGACGCGATCAAGAGGTGCCCGGGCTGCGTCGCCCGCGCCGCCTCCAGCACCTCGAACGTCCCGACGAGGTTGCTGTCGACATAAGACCGCGGCGCGTCGATCGAATAGCGCACCCCCGCCTGCGCCGCCAGATGCACCACCACGTCGGGCGCGAGGTCGGCCATCAGCCCCGCCACCAACCCCGGCGCCTCGACCAGCCCCTCGACCGACCGGAACCCCGATGATTGCCGCAACATGGCATGCCGCCGTTCTTTCAGCGTGACGTCGTAATAGGCCGACATCCCGTCCAGCCCCACCACCTGCCAGCCGTCCGCCAACAGCCGCCTGCACAGATGGTAGCCGATGAACCCTGCCGATCCGGTGACCAATGCCTTGCGCATCCTGAAACCTTACCCTTTCACATTGGCACAAATATCCCACGGGGGTCCGGGGGTGTGAACCCCCCGTCCGCCGGTTCCGCCAGGATCGGTCCTGCCCGATCCGCGCAAAGGGTCACATGCACGCTTCGAACAAGGCCCGCGTGTTGGCGCGTGTCATCAGCACTGGGTTGCCGCCGCAGGACGGGTCTTCCAGCGCCATGTCGGTCAGCATGTCGAGATCGGCAGGCTGCACCCCCATTGCGGTCAGATCGGCCGGGATGTTCAGCAGGGCGCGCAAGGCCATCACCTGATCGCAGAACCCGCCATAGCCGCCGTCAAAGCCAAGATAGGCCGCGGCGCGGTTCAGCCTGTCTTCGATCTCGGGCTTGTTGAACGCCAGCACCATGGGCATGACGACCGCGTTGGTGGTGCCGTGGTGCGTGCCATAGACCGCGCCGACCGGATGCGACAGCGAATGGATCGCGCCGAGGCCCTTCTGAAACGCCACAGCGCCCATTGCCGCAGCACTCATCATATGCGCCCGCGCGTCCAGATTGCCCGGATCGGCATAGACCACGGCCAAGTTTTCGAACACCAGCCGCATCCCCTCCAGCGCGATGCCCTGGCTCATCGGGTGATAGAAGGGCGAGCAGTAGGCCTCGAGACAATGCGCCAGCGCGTCCATGCCGGTGCCTGCGGTGATGAACTTCGGCATCCCCACCGTCAGCGCCGGGTCGCAGATCGTGACCACCGGCAGCAGTTTGGGGTGGAAGATGATCTTTTTCTTGTGCGTGACGGAATTGGTAAGAACGCCCGCCCGTCCGACTTCGGACCCCGTGCCGGCCGTCGTAGGCACCGCGATGATCGGCGCAATCTTGTCGGCATCCGCACGGGTATACCAGTCGTCGATATCCTCCAGATCCCAGACGCTGACGGTCTGATCGACCATCAGCGCAATCATTTTGCCAAGGTCCAGCGCCGAGCCACCGCCAAAGCAGATCACCCCGTCATGCCCGCCCGCGCGGTAGGCCGCGATTCCGTCGGCCATGTTGCCCTCATGCGGGTTCGGGTCCACTTCCGAAAACACCGCGTGGCCCAGCCCCGCCGCGTCCAGCACGTCGAGCGCTGCGGCCGTGATCGGCAGCGACGCCAGCGCCTTGTCGGTCACCAGCAGCGGGCGTTTCATGCCGACGGCTTTTGCCTGATCGGCCAACTCCGCCACCCGGCCCACGCCGAATTTGATCGCCGTGGGGTAGGACCAGTTCCGGTTGGGAACAGAGTGGGTCATTTGGTCACCTTCTTCAGATGGTAGGATTTCACCCGGGTCACCGCATGGAACCCGAGGTAGGACAGCGATCCGCCGCGCCCGGTGTCCTTGCACCCGGTCCAGCACAGTGCAGGGTCGAGGTAGTCGCAGCGGTTCATGAATACGGTCCCGGTTTCGATCCGCGCGCCTATTTCGGCTGCGGCCTGCGGATCGGCGGTCCAGATCGAACAGGTCAGCCCATAGGGCGAGTCGTTCATCAGGCGCACCGCCTCGGCATCGTCCTTGACCGGCATGATGCCGACGACCGGGCCGAAAGATTCCTCCATCATCACCCGCATCGAATGATCCACGTCGACCAGAATTTGCGGTGCCAGATAGGCCCCGCCGTCATCCGCCGGAAACAGCGCCGGGTCGATCAACGCCTTCGCCCCCGCCGCAATCGCCTCGGCCGTCTGCGCCCGCACCAAGGCGGCAAAGCGTTTGTTCGCCATCGGGCCAAGGGTAGACGCCGCGTCGAACGGATTTCCCAGCGTCAGCGCCTTGACCCAGGCCACCGATTTTTCCACGAACGCGTCATACAGGCTTTCGTGGACATAGATCCGTTCGATCCCGCAGCAGCACTGCCCGGCGTTGTACATCGCGCCGTCCATCAGGCTGTCCACCGCCGCATCCAGATCGGCATCGGCCCGGACATAGCCCGGGTCCTTGCCGCCCAGTTCCAGCCCCAGCCCGGTGAACGTGCCCGCCGCGGCACGCTCGATGGCCTGCCCGCCCGCAACCGATCCGGTGAAATTGACGAAGTTGAACGCGCGCGCCGCGATCAGGGCCTCGGTCGTCGCATGGTCCAGCACCACGTTCTGGAACACATCCGCCGGAACCCCGGCTTCGTGGAACGCCTGCGCCAGCCGTTCGCCCACCAGCAAGGTCTGGCTCGCGTGTTTCAGCACCACCGCATTGCCCGCGATCAGCGCCGGGGCCAGCGTGTTGATCGTGGTGAGGTAGGGGTAATTCCACGGCGCCACGATGAACACCACGCCGACCGGTTCGCGCGCGAGATACCGGGTGAAGCGGTCGCTGTCTTCGACCATCTGCGGGGCCAAGGTCGCCTCGGCGATCGACGCCATATAGTCGGTTCGATCGTTCACCCCGCCGAATTCGCCACCAAAGCGCACCGGGCGGCCCATCTGCCAGGCCAGCTCGTCGACCAGGACGTCCTTCTTGGCGATCAGGGCTGCGACACCCGCCTTGACCAGGGCGACGCGTTCGGACAGAGGGCGGGCGGCCCAAGCCTTTTGTGCTGCGCGGGCGCGGGCGACCGTCGCGAGGGCGGCTTGTTGGTCCAGCGGCGACCGGGTCGCGTAAACAGTGCCGTCCACCGGCGAAATCAGGTCAATCATTCTCAATCCTCGTAGGTCGGGGTTCACCCCGACATTGCGATGCGAGTCGGGGCGAACCCCGACCTACGCGCGTTCCAAGAGCCTTTGCACCTCGAAATCGGTCACCACGCGGTCGGTTTCCGAAATTTCCCACTGGGCGGCGTGGTGATAATGATCGACCACATCATCCCCGAAAGCCTTGCGCAGCATGGCGGAGCCGTTCAGCAAGACCGCCGCCTCACGCAGGGTGTGGGGAATCTCGCGGATGCCTTGGGTGTTGTACATGTCGCCGGACATCTCAGGCTCTAGCGCCATCTTTCCCTCGATCCCCGCCAACCCCGCCGCCAGCAGGGCGGCACAGGCGAGGTAGGGGTTCACATCGCTGCCGGGAATCCGGCACTCCACCCGCACCGCTTTCGACCCGACCCCGCACACGCGGAACCCCGCGGTGCGATTATCGGCACTCCACACCGCCTTGGTGGGGGCGAACATGCCGATGCAGAAGCGTTTGTAGCTGTTGACGTAAGGCGCCAGAAACGCGGTGATTTCCTGCGCGTGGGCCAGTTGCCCGGCCAGAAACTGCTGCATCAGCACCGACATCCCGTGCGGGCCCGCAGGATCGGCAAACGCCGCCTGTCCGTCCGGCGTCCACAGCGACTGGTGAATGTGGCTCGACGATCCCGCCTTGCGGTGGTCATACTTGGCCATGAACGTCACCGACTTGCCCTTGCCGAAGGCGATTTCCTTGATGCCGTTCTTGACGATCACGTGGTTGTCGGCCGTATCCAGCGCATCGGAATAGCGATAGTTTACCTCTTCCTGCCCGGCCTCGGCCTCGCCCTTGGAGTTCTCGATCGGGATCCCCGCGCCGTAAAGCCCGTTGCGGATCGCCCGCATCACATCCTCTTCCTTAGAGGTCTGGAAGATGTGGTAGTCCTCGTTATAGGCGCTGACGGGTTTCAGGTCGCGGAAATTGCTATCGCGCAATTCGGCATAGGAATTCTCGAACAGAAAGAACTCGAGCTCGGTCGCCATCATCGGCTCGAAGCCTGCGGCCCGCGCCCGCGCCACCTGCCGTTTCAGGATCGCGCGCGGGGAGTGCGGCACCTCGTGTCCGTGATGGTCCAGCGTGTCGCCCAGCACCAGCGCCGTGCCCGGCAGCCAGGGCACGACGCGCAACGTCGCCATGTCGGGTTTCAGGACGTAATCGCCATAGCCGGTCTGCCAGCTGGACGATTTGTAGCCCTGAACCGTGTTCATCTCCATATCGACGGTCAGCAGATAGTTGCAGCAGTGCGTCTCGTGCCAGCCGCCGTCGCAGAAGAACCGCGCGTGAAACCGCTTACCCATCAGGCGGCCCTGCATGTCGATGCCTGCGACCAGCACCGTGTCGATTTCACCGCGCGAGACGGCTTCGGTCAGCGCGTCCAAAGTCAGATTTCCGGGCATGTTCGTCTCTTTCTTTTGGGGAGTGCCCCGGACAGGGGCGGGCGTCGGTCGATCGGTCACGCGCCGCTAGCTGGCCTTCGCCTGCTTCTGGATTTCCTCCAGCCCCATGTTGACCGCCGGCATCGTCAGACCTGCCGCAGCGGATGCCGCGCGCCGCCCGCAGGAGCCAAGGCCGCCCCGCCGTCCGATGTCGCGCGCCTGCGTCGCGTCTGTCATGCCATACCCCCGATCGCAACGAGGCTCACCGTTGTCGGCGAGACTGTCAAGAATGCTCGTGGCCGTTTGCGCGTGCCGTGGACGCAGAAGCGCTCTGCGCGGGGATATTCGAGCCAGCAGGAACGCTCAGTAGCCCAGATTGCGGTCGACACGGTGCAGGAAGGGCATCCCCGCCTCGCCGCGCGCGATGTTGTCTGCAATCACCCGCGCGGCGCTGTCGGGGCGGGTGTCCGCGGCGATATGGGGGGTGACGGTTACGCGCGGATGCGTCCAGTAGCGATGGTCCTGCGGCAGGGGCTCGATTCGAAACACGTCGAGCGTGGCTTGGCCGATGTGGCCGGAATCGAGCGCGGCAAGCAGCGCGTCGTCGTCGATCAGTGCCCCGCGTCCGGGGTTCAGGATCACCGCCCCGGCTGGCAGCAGCGCGAGCCGATCCGCGTCCAGCAGGTTTTCGGTGTCGGGCGTCTTCGGCAGAAGGGTGATCAGTATCGCGGCCCGCGCCAGCGCGGCGGCCAGTCCAGCCTCGCCGTGCAGCGTTTCGATGCCGGGGATGGCCTTGGCCGTCCGGCTCCAACCGGTTACCGGAAAGTTCAGCGCGACCAGCGCCATCGCCGCCGCGGAACCGAGCGCGCCCATCCCGAGGATCGTCACCGGGCGGTGGCGTGCCAGGGGCGGGCAGGTCGGGTCCCAGATGTGGCCAGGGTTCACGATATGCCGGTCCATGCCCAGATGATGACGCAGGCTGTGGCCCACGACCCACTCGATCATGCCTTCGGTCAGGCCCGGATCGACCATCCGGCACAGGGGCTGCGTCAGTGTGGCGTTTCCCACGATCCGCTCGACCCCGGCCCACAGGTTCAG
>JANNNU010000054.1:0-4977 GCA_031398695.1 Paracoccaceae bacterium
GCGTTGGCGCAGGAGCTTTACGGGCTGGGACTGGCGCAGAAGGACGCCGTCAGCGTTCTGGCGGCGGCGCGGCTGGCCGGGTCGGTCAGCCTGCGGCGGGTCGAACGCAAGAAGACACCCGAGGGCTCTGCCGTCGAGGCTCCCGGGGCCGATCTGCCGCTGCAGGCCGAGGCGATGTTTGGGGCGGCGCGCGGTCTGGCGGGCGAGGACGAGTCGCTGATAGGTCTGATCGAGGCGGCGCAGGCCGAGGCGGCCTTCGCGCCGACCGAAGTGGCGCAGTTCACGCCGTCGACGCTGCCTGCGGGAGGCGTCGATCTGTGGGAGGTGGCGCTGTTCGGAGGATCTGACGCCGAGATCGGCGTGCTGGGCGATGGCGGGGCCAATCTGGACGTAACGGTGACGGACGAAAACGGCAGCACGGTCTGCATCGATGTCGGTTGGACCGACCGTGTCTACTGCGAGTTCACCCCGGCGTGGAACGGCTATTTCTCGGTTCGGGTCGCGAATGTAGGAAAAGGGGACAACAGCTATCATCTTTTGACGAACTGAGGGCGACCCACCCGAAAAAGGCCCGGCAGGGATGCCGGGCCTTTGCGGAAAATGTCAGACCGTCTGCGGATCGACCGGTTGCAGGAACGTGGTTACGGCATCGCCGACAGCACGTCCGACAGCACGTCCGACAGGCTCGCGTCGGCCTGGGTCTGGCACGAGGTTTCGGCGAGTGCGACCAGCTCTTCGGTGCTCAGCTCTGCCGTGGTGGCGGGCATCGTGCCTTCGGGGACCGGGGGATTGGCCGGTTCGCTGGAGGCCATGCCATCTGTGCCGTTTTCGGGCGCGGCTTCCGTTGTGTCGGTTTCAACCAAGTTGTCAGTGCCGGTTCCGTCGGCGGGGGCGCTGGAGGGCATGCCGTCAGTGCCGTTGGCGGGCGGCTCTACACCCTCGGCCAGGTCGGCGGACGGATCTGTCATCGCGGCACCTTCGTCGGTGGTCGAATTTTCGCGCGCGCCGACCACGGCTTCGGCCTTTGCGGTCGAATCAAGGGTCAGAAACGTCTCGCAACTTGTAGAGGACGACGTGTCGGAAGCTTCCTGAGCAAAGGACGGCATGGCGATCGCGATGGCAAAGCCGGCGATGGTGAGCGTTTTCGAGGCAAGGGTCATGAGACTTCCTTTCAAGGACTGCGCCGCTGACTGGACGCGCACAGCCCAACGGCTGTCTCAGTCGATCGTTCCGAGGTTTCGCACCCTCCCGCTAGGTGAGCGAGTTTCCGCGCGCCGCCGCCGACCAATCGACGGGAAAAGCGCGACAGGCCACCTGGAAGATGGGATTCCAGTGAGATGGAATTATTGCCGCGCGCGCAGGTTCAGGCCTGCATGATCCGCGGCGGGGCGCAGGCGGTGCGAAAGGCCGACAACACCGGTTCCGGTCCGTGCGTTTCCGCAAGACGCAGCAAGGCAAAACGGATGCGCGCCATATCACGGTAATACCCGAGGTAAGCCGCGTTCAATGCCGCCCCGGACAAGGCACCCAGAACCGGAACGCTTTGCGCCACCAGCTTTTGCCCCATCGCGGTGGCAAGGCGCGGGGCAATGGTTGCGATCACCTTCTGCAGGGCGGGGCCGGTGACGGTCAGGCGCGCCGACAGGAACGCGGTGTTCAACCCGTCGTCGCCCGCAAGCGGAGAGCCTGCGGCAAAGACCTGCAGGCAGGCGGCCCGAATGGCAGGGGTTTCGGGGTCGAAGCCTGCCTTCACCGCCTCGGTCCGGATGGCGTGCAGGAGAAGGGTGATCGTAACGGGAAGTTCAGCGATAGCCGATGGCAAGCCACCCAAGCCCCCTGCGGCCCCGGTCGCCATGACGGCCGCGAGCGTGCCGCGCGGCCCGGTTTCGGGGGCCCGCTGACCAAGTGCTGCGGCCCCAAAGGCCGCGCGCAGGGCGGTTTCGGTCAGACGCTCGATCTGGCCACGCAGGTTGGCGGGCACCATCGACAGCTGCCCTTCGAGCGAACCGCCGATGCGGTTGACGAGGCTCATCACCGGGCCGTTCGCCGTGCACCAGGCGCGCGCGAGGGCGGCAATTTCGGCGTCGAAGGGTGTCGGGGCGGGGGCGGGCAACGTCATGCGGTGAATGTGGGGCGCATCGGGTCAGGTTGCAATGCCTGCGGCCTTGGTCACCCGCCCCGCAACGCCATCCCAGGCGCCGCGTTTCAGCGCGAGGCCCAGCACGCGGTCTGGATTGGTCGGCGGTGGCATCACCACGGCATCAAGTTTGCCAAACCCGAACCGGCCGTAATAGGGCGCATCGCCCACCAGCATGACCCGTTCCCAGCCCAGCTGGCGCGCCTCCATCAGGCTTTCGTTAATCAGCAGGCCGCCCAATCCCTCGCCCTGCCGGGTGGGGTGCACCGCAACCGGGCCCAGCAGCAGCGCGTCCTGACCGCCGACCTCGACCGGCCAATAACGGATGGCCCCGGCCAGCACGCCGTCGGCGTCGCGCAGCACGCCGCAGAGCGCGGCCACCGTCGCCACCCCGTCGCGCAGCCGGTAGGACGACAGCGCCGTGCGCCCCGGCGCAAAGCACAGGTCATAGAGCGCCTCGACCTCCCACCAGTCGTCTTCGGTCTCTTCCGTCAGCCGATACACCGCCGCCACCCTTCAGGGGAATCATCTGGAACGGCGGGTAACATGGCCCTATGTCAGGATCAAATCATCGGAAGGCTTGCATGTTCTACCGCCCGCAAGATGGCCACGGCCTGCCACACAACCCGTTCAACGCGCTGGTCACGCCACGTCCGATCGGCTGGATTTCGACGCGCGGGCCGCTGGGCGACAATCTGGCGCCCTATTCGTTCTTCAATGCGGTGGCCTATGTGCCGCCGCAGGTGATGTTCGCCTCGACCGGGGTGAAGGACAGCCTGAACAACCTGCGCGCGGCGGAGGTGTTTGCGATCAACTTGGTGGCCGAGGCGGCGCTGCAGGCGATGTCGGACACGTCGGCCACGTTTCCGCCAGGGACGGACGAATTCGAGGCGGTGGGTGTGGCCAAGGCCGCCTGCGTGACGATCGACTGCCCGCGGGTGGCCGACGCCCCCGCGACGCTGGAATGCGCCCTGACCGACATCGTCGCGCTGAAGGGGCGGAACAACTATCTGATCCTGGGCGAGGTGACGGGCATCCACATCGCCGAGGCCTGTCTGGTGGCGGGGCGGTTCGATCCCGCGCGCTACAACCCCGTCGCGCGCATGGGGTATCGCGACTACACCATCGTGCGCGACGTGTTCGAGCTGACGCGCCCGGACGACGCGCCGCGCAGTCCCCCGCCCGCCTCGCGCTAGCGCACCGTCAGGTGGGGGGGGCCTGCCTGCGTCAGGCCGATGATCGCGGCGGGGATGCCTGCGGCCCGCAGGCGGGCCAGCAGACCGGGCGCGTCGTCAAGGGGCACGGCGGCCAGCAGCCCGCCACAGGTTTGCGGATCATGCAGCAGCGGGTCGTCCGGGCCGGTGATCCGGCCCGCGACGGCGGCGCGGTTCGACGGGGCGAGGCTTGACGCCGTGCCGGCCGCGGCCAGCCGGTCTGCCCCCGGCAGGCGGGGCAGATCGGCAAGGTTCAGGGTCGCGGCGCATCCCGATGCATCGAGGATCTCCAGCAGATGACCGGCCAGGCCGAAGCCCGTTACGTCGGTCATCGCCCGCGCGTGCGGCGCGAGCAGGGCCGAGGCGTCGGTCATCGGCTGCGCCATGCTGCGCATGCAGGCGGCGACCGCCTCGCCCAGCAGCAGACCGGGCAGCCGGGTCGCGGCCATTTCGGCCGCGAGGATCGTGCCGGTGCCCAGCGGTTTGGTCAGGATCAGCGCACAGCCAGGGAAGGCGCCGGACTTGTTCACCGGGCGGTCCGCCAGCCCGGTCACGGTAAAGCCGATGGTCAGTTCGGCCCCGATACTGGTGTGGCCGCCCACGACATCCGCCCCGGCGGCGGTGAACACGGCGGCGGCGGCGGCCATGATCTCGGCCAGCATGGCGGCATGCAGCGGCGGCGCGGCGCGGGGCAGGGTAATCTGCGACAGCGCCGCCTGCGGCTTTGCCCCCATCGCCCAGATGTCCCCCAGCGCATGCACCGCCGTCAGGGTGGCCATCAGGCGCGGATCATGGGTGAAGGCGCGCAGATGATCGGTGGTGATGACCTGCAGGCCGGTCCCGCAGCGCAGGATCGCGGCATCATCGCCCGGACCCGACAGCACGTCGGCCCGCCGGGGAGGCGGCAGCGCGCGCAGGGCGGCCTGCAGCGCGGGCGCGCCCACCTTGGCCCCGCAGCCACCGCACAGCGGCTTTGCCCCCAGCGCCTCGGCCAGCCCGAGGGGTGAGGGGTCCGGCAGCGCCGCGGCGCGCATCACCGGGTAGTCGGCGAACCGGGCCATGAACCGGCCGTCGATCCGGTCCTTGAGATGCCACAACCATCGCCCGCCCACGCGCAGGCCGAACCTGTCGGCCACCGCACGCCGGTCGCCTAGCGAGATCAGCTTGAGATAGTCGCGCTGGGGGTGGTAGGCGCGCATCCGACCCCCGGTCAGTGCTGCGCGCAAGTTGTGGTGCAGGACCCCCGCCTGGCGCACGGCAAAGACGCCAGCCTTGGGGCGCGGCGCATGGGTCATGTGCGCGGTGTCGCCCGCCGCAAAGATCGCGGGGTCCGACGATTGCAGGGTCGGACGCACGGCCACGAACCCCTCGGCCAGGTCGAGCCCGCTGCCCGCCAGCCAGTCCTGCGGCCGGGCCCCTGCCACCGAAACGGTGAAGTCCGAGGGCAGGTGGCTGCCATCGGTCAGGATCAGGTGATCCTCCGCCACCTGCGCGGCCGTCACGCCCAGACGCAAGCGGATGCCGGCCCGCCAAATCTCGGCGATCAGCCGCGCGCGGGTCGCTTCCGCCAGACCGGGCAGTGCCTGTGGACCACGCTCCAGCACAGTGACGGTGGCCTGCGCGCCA
>JANNNU010000062.1:0-15049 GCA_031398695.1 Paracoccaceae bacterium
CCACCAGCAGCCGCGGGTGGTCGGCAATCGCATCCAGCACCGCACCAAGCTGTGCCGCGGCACCAAAGAAATACGGTCCGGACAGGCGGTATACCATCATCCCAGCATCGCCAAGTTCGCCCTCGTCCGAGGCGTCGACGACGCCCGCCGCATCCGACATCCGGCGGATGAACACCGCGCCGCCCAAGGCAAAGCCGACCACGATCCCGGTGGTCAGATCGACGAACACCACCAGCAGGAACGTGACGACGACCACCACCGCATCCGACCACGACGACCGCAGCAGCACACAGATCGCCTCGCGGTCGGCCATGTTCCAGGCGACCACCGTCAGCAATCCGGCAAACACCGGCAGCGGCACCATCCCCATCAGCGGCGCTGCGACCATCAGCCCGATCAGCACATAGACCGCGTGCAGCATCCCCGACACCGGACCGGTCGACCCGGCGCGAAAGTTCGTGACCGCCCGCGCCACCGCCCCGGTCGGCGGCACCCCGCCAAACAGCGCCACGGCGACGCTGGCGATCCCCTGCGCCACGAGTTCCGCCGATGACCGGTGCCGGCGCTGCGACAGGCTGTCGACGACCGAGGCCGACAACAGCGCGGTGATCGCCCCCAGCAGGGCAAAGCTGAAGGCAAACGGCAGCGCCTGCCAGACCAGCGCCGGCGACAGATGCGGCAGTGCGGGCATCGGCAGCATGTGGGGCAGCGCGCCGAACCGTGCCTGCACCGTCTCGACCGGCAGGCGCAGCAGATGCGCTGCCGCCGTGACACCCACCACCGCGATCAGCAGCGACGGCCATTTGCGCGCCCAGACCCGCACGCCGGTGATCGTGGCGATGGTGGCCGCCGCCACGGCCAGCGCCACCGGGTTGACGGTGGCGCGCGCGGCCCACAGCGCCGTGATCTTGGGCAGGGCGGCCACCGGCTCGGTGTCCGTCAAGGTCAGGCCGAACAGATCGCGGATCTGGCTGAGTGCGATGATCACCCCGATCCCGGCCGTGAAGGCGACCGTTACGGGATAGGGAATGAACCGGATGTAGGCCCCCAACCGCAAGACGCCCGCCAACACCAGCATGACCCCCGCCAGCAGGGTCGCGACGATCATCCCGTCGACCCCGATCTGCGCGACCGACGCCGACACCAGCACGATGAACGCCCCAGCGGGACCACCGATCTGGTGCCGGCTGCCCCCCAGCGCCGAAATCAGGAACCCGCCGACGATGGCCGTGTACAGCCCACGCTCGGGACCGACGCCGCTGGCGATCGCCACCGCCATCGACAGCGGCAGCGCCACGATCGCCACCGTCAGGCCCGCCAGCGCATCCGCCCGCAGATCGGCCAGACCATACCCCTCGCGCAGACGCGCCAGCAGTTTCGGCTCGAATTCGTCCGCGGTGGCGGGCTGCGGGACGGGCTTTTGGGCCGGGGTTGCCTGGATCATGATCCCGCCTTGACTGTGAGAGCGGAAAGAACCTAACGCACGACGGAAGCTTCCCCGACCAGACGCCCGCCGGTCGGCCTTGTCAACCGCAACCCCGCATCCCCGGAACACCGCCTGATGGCCGAACGCGGATCAGACCCTGTGCGAACCGCCGACGCGGCCGCCTGCGAACAGGCCCGCGGCCTGTTGCAGACCGCGCGCCACGCGGCCCTCGCCTATACCGACGCCGACAGCGCGAGCCCCGGCATCAGCCGCATCGCCTTCGGCCTCGACCCCGCGGGCCGGCCCGTCACCCTGATCTCGTCGCTGGCGCCGCATGTCGCGGCACTGCGCGCCAACCCGGCCTGCGCCCTGCTGGTCGGCGAACCCGGACCCAAGGGCGACCCGCTGACCCACCCGCGCCTGATGCTGAAAGCCACAGCCCGGTTCATCGCCCCCGACGACCCGGACCGTGCGGCCCTGCGCGCGCACTGGCTGCGCGATCACCCGAAATCCACGCTCTACGTCGATTTCCCCGACTTTGCCTTCGTGGTGTTTGCCGTCTCGTCCGCCGTTCTGAACGCAGGCTTCGGCAAGGCGTTCCGCATCCCGGCAGACCTGCGTCAGTCCTAGACCGGGTTGTCGCAGCGCAGCGTGACGTGCATGCGGCCCTTGACCGGCGCGCTCCACCGGATGTTGACCAGCACGCCCGACGGTCCCTGTTCGGTCTGCACCCAGGGCATCAGGTTCTGCGTCACGTTCGAGGCGTTGCTGATCGCCCCCTCGGCCACCATCGACATCACATTGCGCGCCCGGCTGAAGAACGGCAGATAATCCGAGGCGTCGACCGCCCACGTGTCGGACGCCGTGCTTTGCACATGCTCGACCATCACCGGGCTGGAGGTCGGCTGCGACACGTTGTTGAACGAGTTGTTCTCGAAGATCACGTTGCGAAAGCTGGTGTAGGCCAGCGTGGCATAGCTGGTGTCCACCGTGTCGATCCGGTCCACCGACGTCCCGATGACGCGGAACACGTTGTTGCTGACCGTCAGCCCGCTGACGTAGTGCCCCGATCCGTAGGGCGTGATCACGATCCAGCGAAACCACGGCGCAACGTTGGCGGCGGTAAAGATGTTGCCGGTGACGGTCAGCCCGGCGAACGAAAACTCGCCATCATTGTTCGGCCGGTCGTCATGTTCGTTGGACAGTTCGATGAACGAATTGTCGATGTAGTTGCCGGTGATGAAGGTCTTGAGGTTGATGTCTGTCAGCACGAGGCCGGCCCGCCGCACTCCCACGTCTTCGTCGTCGCCGCCGAAGAAGTGGTTGCCGGCAAACATGTGCCCCGACCCCGCCACGATGCCGAAATGCAGCCAGCGCGAGGCGCGGTTGTTGCGGATCTTGGTGTCGTTGGCGTTGCAGTTGTAGACGATGGTCGTGCGGCTTTCGACGCGGATGTCCTGCTCGTTCGAGATGAACTGGCATTGGTCCAGGATCATATCCTGACACCCGTCGCCGGTCGAGGTGATGCCCTTGTCGCGGGGTTTGTTGATCACGCAGTCCACGACCTTGAACGTGTCGCCGGACAGCGCGAGGTTGATGCAGCTGGCAAGGCCGTTGGACAGGAATTCGAGGTTGCTGAACTCGAACTTCGACAGCTCGGCAAATCCGCCGAAGTCGAAGATGTACTTGAACCGCCGGAATGTCAGGTTGCGGGTGCCGTCGCCACCGAACAGCGGCTGGCTCAACTCCAGCGTTCCGGCGCCGATGTTTCTGGATTTGACGTAGACCTCACGCCCGACCCCGGTGCCGCTGACCCGCGACCCGACCGGAATGTTGGCGACGTTGGTCACCCCCGTCAGCCGTGCGGATTGCGCGACCGAATAGGTGGCGGTCGAGGTGACGGTGACGGTGTCCCACGCGGGGCTGTCCACGACCGAAAACTGGCCGTTCGCCACCTGTCGTCGCTGCGCGAACACCGTCAGGCCCGCCAGCGCCGCCACGTCGATCGGCTCGGTCAGCTCGACCCGGCGACCCGACAGATCCAGCTGCACGTGGTCGGTGAAGTAGAAGAGCGCCTGGAGCGCCTTCTTGAAGCCGGCCAACTCGCCACCGAACGCCGCCGCATAGGTGTCGAGATTGTAGTTCCGCGTGCAGGTCAGCCGCAAGGCAGACGGCATGACCAGCGTCCCCTCGAACTGGACCGGGTTTTCGAACGTCAGGTTCGAGCCGATGTAATAGCTGCCCGGCGGCACCACGACGCGCTTGCCCGCCGCTGCGTCATCCGCCGCCGCGAACGCCGCAAAGTCGTTGGTGACCCCGTTCCCGATCGCGCCGTAATCGCGCACGTCCACCCAGTCGAACAGTACCGAGTGAAAGATCGCGCTGACATCTTCGATCACGATGTCGTCTATGCGCACGATGCCGCCGTTGGCGCCCGTCAGATCGAGCCCGATGTGCCCATAGACCGGCGCGAGCCCCCAGACCATGTCCACGCCCTGCCGGTTGCCCGACCCCAGGATCGCCGACACCGTGACGACCTGCCCATAGGCGGTCAGCGGCACCGACGGCCCCTGCTGGTCGGCAGACGTGACATTGGCCCCCGACGACGACCCCGCCCATCCGGCAATCCGCACCGAAGGCAGCGCACCCGACACGGCCTTCACGCGTACCGTCACCTTCAGATACAGGCCCGGCTGCATGGGAATCTGCTGAAAACAGCGCACGCGCTGCGTCGTCTCGATCTTTTGCAGCTCGAGGCAGCCCGCGAAATCCGCATCCGCCGTCACCAGTGCGGCGTTGGCCTGCCCGGCATACGAGGCCTGCCCCGATCGCCCGTCCTCGCGCGACCAAAGGTTCAGCCCTGCCGAAAACGGCGGTGGCATCAGTACCAGACCTTCGGTGATCGCCTTGTTCATCTGTGATCCTCGCCTTGACGTCGACGGGCCCGAGTGGACCCCTGTGCGGCAAGGGAAGTATCAATCAGACGTTAACCGGGGCTCACCCCGCCGCACGCAAGCGGCCGCGGGTGCGCAACGCCCGGCCGCAGGGTGGGGGCCAGCCCCCACACCCCCGGGATATTTGTGCCAATATGAAAGAAGGTCAGGCGCCGACGCCCGTCGAAGGCAGCAGTTGCACGGCGTTGATCTGCCAGCCGTCCGGCGTCTCGATCATCATGTAATCCAGCATGTGCGTCGTTCCGGTCTGGTCGGTCATCATCACGCGCTGCCACAGATTGCCTGCCACGCGCCGCAACTCCAGCATCTGCACCACGTCGGGGCGATAGACCATCGGATAGCCCTGCGCGACCATCGCGCCAAAGTTTTCGGGCGTGCCGAAGATGCCCTTTATGGTGGGCGAGGCGAACGTGAAGGCCTTTGGAAAGTCGTCGGCCTTGAGGGCGGTGATCTGGTCGTTGATCACGCCTTCGATCGACGGGTTTCGGGGTTCGTCGGCCAGGGCGGCGCCGCCCAGCCAGATCGTCATTGCCAGTGCACCGAGAATTCCGCGCATGTCTGTTCTCCGCTGACGTCCCCCCCAAAAAGTCTAGACCGCAGGCCGCAAAGGTCAATGCTGCGAGCGTGGCGTCGCCCCGTGGTCCGAGGTGACCCTGCCCGACGGAACGCGCAAGGTCGCGCTCAACCTGCGGGCCAGCGGAGTCGATTTTGCCGGCCTGCCGGTGACCGAATTCGACGGCGCCGCGCTGTGATCAGCGGACCAGATTACCTGCCAGCGCCCGACCGAGCAGCGCCACCGTTTCCTCGATGCCGTAAAGCGCGATGAAACCGCCGAACCGTGGGCCTTGGCTGGCCCCCAGCAGCACCTCGTAGAGTGCCGTGAACCAATCGCGCAGCGGCTCGAACCCCGCTTCGGTGCCGACGGCAAAGACCATCGTCTGCAATGCCTCGGCATCCAGCCCGCCATCCCACGCCACCAGCCGCGCGCGCATGTCAGCCATCGCCGCTGCCTCGCGCTCGGTCGGGGCGCGGAACTGGCGGGTTGGCAGGATACGGTCGTTGAAATAGGCCAGCGCATAGCCCGCTGCCGCGTCCAGATCGGGATGCGTTTCAGGCGAGGCGTCGGGCATGTAGCGGCGGATGAAGCCCCAAAGTCCGGACTTGTCCTTGGCCCCCGCCACCGACGCGAGATTGAGCAGCATCGAGAACGGAATGACCATGTTAGACGCCGGCACCTGTCCGCCGTGGATGTGCCAGACCGGGTTGTTCACCTGCGCCTCGACGTCTTGCGTCGGATAGGCCCGCAACTGCTGGTGGTATTCATCCACCGCCCGCGGGATCACGTCGAAATGCATCCGCTTCGCCGTCTTGGGCTTTTGGTACATGAAATACGACAGGCTAGCGGATGACGCATAGGTCAGCCATTCGTCGATCGTCAGCCCGTTGCCCTTGGACTTGCTGATCTTCTGGCCCTGATCGTCCAGAAACAGCTCATAGGTCATGTGGTTCGGCTTGCGCCCGCCCAACACCTCGCAGATGCCGTCATAGATCGGCGTGTTGGTGGAATGGTCCTTGCCGTACATCTCGAAGTCGACATCCAGCGCCGCCCAGCGCGCGCCGAAATCGGGCTTCCACTGCAGTTTTACCTGGCCCCCGGTGACCGGCAGCGTCCACTCGCGCCCCTCCTCGTCGTCGAAGGTGATCTCGTGCCGGACCGCATCGACGTTCTTCATTGGCACGTACAGCACGCGGCCCGTCTCGGGGTGGATCGGCAGGAAGCACGAATAGGTCTGCTGTCGCTCCTCGCGCAAAGACGCCAGCATGATCGCCATGATCGCGTCATACCGCTCGCACGCCAGCCGCAACGTGTCGTCGAACCGACCCGACTTGTAGAACTCGGTCGCGGAAATGAACTCGTATTCGAACCCGAACGTGTCCAGAAACCGCCGCAGCATCGCGTTGTTGTGCGCGCCGAAGCTGTCGTAGAGGCCAAACGGATCGGGCACGGACGTCAATGGCCGCTGCAGATGCTCCATCAGCATCGCGCGGTCGGGCACATTGTCGGGCACCTTGCGCATGCCGTCCACATCGTCGGAAAAGCAGATCAACCGCGTCGGGATGTCGCTGATCACCTCGAACGCCCGGCGGATCATCGTCGTGCGCGCCACCTCGCCGAACGTACCGATATGCGGTAGGCCTGACGGGCCATAACCGGTCTCGAACAGCACATAACCCTTGGCAGGCGGGGCCTTTTCGTACCGCTTGGCCACGGCGCGCGCCTCTTCGAACGGCCAGGCCTTCGATTTCATCGCCGCGTCACGCAAAGCCGTCATTGCCGCATCTCCTGCCAACCAGACCCGTCGTCTATTGCCGCCCCACCGATAGGTCAATATTCTGAGCATCAGTTACAGGAGTTCCGCCGTGCCCGACACCCCCGCCTCGCTGTCCCCGCAGGACGCCCTCGTCGCGGTGATGATCGCAACCTCCGCCGCCGACGCACAGCTGCGCACCGCCGAAATGGTGGCGATCCAGCGCATGGTCCATTCGATGCCGATCTTCGGCGACTACGACGTGGACCGCATCCGCATCATCGCGCAGACCGTCTATGACCTGTTCGAAGAGGAAGACGGCCTCGCAGCCCTGTTCGGCCTGATCCGCGACGCGCTGCCGGAACGACTTCACGAAACCGCCTACGCCCTGGCCTGCGACGCCGCCGCCGCCGACGGCCGCCTGCGCGAGGTAGAGCTCAGGATGCTCGAGGAAGTCCGCGAAGAGCTGCAGATCGACCGCCTGCACGCCGCCGCGATCGAATGGGGCGCCCGAGTCCGTCACATGAAGCCCTGATAAAGGCCGACTCCACCAGGTCACAGCCCCAGAGTTGTCCTGGTTTTTTCCAGCACAACCACAGGAATACATGGTCGCCGGGCCCATCGGCGCCACGGCGCAAAGCGGCAGAAAATCGAGCAATTTAAGGTCAATTTTTCGCTGAATCGACGGGAAAAAGCCAGGCGAGGCTTGACCCCAGGATGACCCGAAAGGCATTATCTTAGCGCGGACGGTCTCCGAAGAAACCAGCTTGTTTCAGACGAATTGAGAGCCGTCTTCGGGTTCAGGAACGGCCTCTTTAAAGCGTCTCCACCTAGTCGAGCCCTGCCTCTGCGCAGGACGTCTGTGCGCATTCGATGACGATGCATGAAGGAGTTATGTTGTGGTCTTGAACTCTGGTATGGGTGTGTTTGCCGTTGCCTTGCCGCAATTTCGCCAGCGGTTCGATCACATCGTTGCACACATGCAGTCGCGTTTCGGATCGAACTTCGACATCGTAGGCGTCCTCGGCAGCGACTGCGATGCCTCGGTTCTTGCAAAGAACGCGCGCCTCAGCACGGGCCAGATCGGTTGTGCGATGTCGCATCTGACGATCTACCGCCGGATGATCGAGCTGGATTTGAAAAGCGCGTTTATCGTCGAAGACGACGTTGTGCTGCCCGCCAACATTCAAGAAATCCTGCAGGCCATCGCGCCGACACTGCAACCCGGTGAACTTATCCAGTTGAACAATTGGAAAGATGGGGATTGCCTGCTCAGCCGGATCTCGATGTCCGAAATCGCAGGCGTGCGCCTTTACCAGCCGCTGGATGCGAAATATCTCGGAAGTGCTTGCGCCTACGTGATAGACCGTCAGGCTGCGGAAGGCATCCTTCGGATAAATTTTCCGCTGCGCGTCACCGCAGATAACTGGGAATTTTTCCACAAGAAAGGTGGCCTGTCCACGGCACGAGTGGCCTTTCCATCGCCTGTGATCCTCAAGGCCTTTTCATCGGAGATCATCGCCTCGAACACCGCAAAGCCGAACGGTTTGGCGTCGTGGGCAAAACCGTTGTGGGAAAAGGTTTTCAGCCCGTTGTTGGCAGCACGGCGTCAATGGATCATCCGCCAGCGCAGCCGCGAGGTACACCTCAGCGATGTCCCGTCAAACTTATCGGCAAGCCAGCAAAGTTAGTTGTCTGCCGACGGACTTACCCTATAAACCCTTTTCCCAGTGTCAGATGCCCCTTTTGCCAGGGTCAGATCCATCGTGAGCACACGCACCGATGCAAGGTCCGAATCCGTGCCTTCCTTGAGTGGATCACACCCCACTGCATCCTTCGCGACGCCGAGATGACCTCGCAACTGCTGCTTCAATCCGGCACGACCAAAGACTGAGAACGACAGACCGGCCCCTTGCGACAGTCTGCACATCAGCGATTCCAAGAGTCGTTGGCAAGTTCGGGGTGGGACGCTGGAACTCTGCGGCTATAACGCTGGGTTGACCCGGCCCACCATTTCCAGGATATTCCTGCCAGCCATTCAGGCATGGGTGTCCGCCCACCGCCGCACCAACTGCGCCTGCAAGGTGCGGGCGCGCTTGGTCCAGCCAACGCCGCCTTCGGGCTGCTCGCGGTCGGCCATCGCCAGCGCTTCACGGCGCGGCACATCGGCGCTGAACACGGCAAAGCACAGCTCTCGTCCCCCGGGCGGCAGGATGAAACCGGCCAACCCGCTGACGAAATTCAGCGTGCCCGACTTGGCACGCACCTGCACCGGATGGCCCTCGATCACCGCTCCCGTGTCGCCCCGCACGCCCACATCGCGCATGAGCCCCCGCACCCCGACGCCCAGCCTGTCCCCGGCCAGCAAGCCGCGCACCATGTCGGCGGCGGTCACCCGGCTGTCGCCCTCCAGCCCGGAATGATCGACAAACCGCGCAGACATCCCCAGCCGCCGGGCCGCCCATCCGGTCATCACCGCCCCCGACCCGGCCAACGTCCCCGCGCCGGATGCGGCGAGGCCCACCGTTTCGGCGGTAAGATTGGTGGAAAACCGCAGCATGTCCTGCAAGACCTCCGGCAGCGGCGCGCTGAACCGCTCGACGATACGCCGCGCGCCCGCTGGCAGTTGCGCAAGCACCTCTGCGCGCGGAAGGTCGATGCCCTGTGCGCGCGCCAGGGTCTGAAACACCTCGGCGACATACACGCCGGGTTGGCGCACCGGCAACCAGCGGCTGCCATCCACCCCCAGCGCGCCTTTCGCCACGGTCCAGTCCTCGACACCGTCCGACACGGCCAACGTGAACAAGGGCACTTCGCGCGGCACGATCTGCATCCGTGTCATGCGGACCGGCGGCACGAACCGCTCGGCCCGCGCGTCCATCGTCACGGCCCAATCGGCCCCTGCGCGCCGCCACTCGAAATGCACCCGATTGAAATTCAGGTTCAGCCCCGACAGACCGGGATTGTAGCCGACGTGATCGGGCTGATCCGTTGCGATCCGGTCGATCTGCGGCAAGGCGCCGGCATGTGCCAGAAATCGCCCCGTCACCCGCCGCAACCCCGTTGCCGCCAGGCTTGCCACCAGATCGCCCAACTGATCGGTGTCGAGCGTCGGATCGCCGCTGCCCGACAAGATCAGATCCCCCTCCAGCCGGTCGCCCACGATCGGCCCCACCGCCATCACCTGCGTGCCGAACCGGTGCGCGCCACCCAGCTTTTCCAACGCGAAAAGCGTGGTGATCGCCTTTGCCACGCTGGCGGGCGGAAGCCGCTCGTCTTCGGCATATGCCTCGATCATGCGCCCCGACGCCACATCGGCCAGAGCGAACCCGGTCACCCCGCCCAGGCGCGCCGCCGCGATGAACTCCTCGGACGCCGCCTGAGGCGAAGGCCGCCGCCGGGGACGCACCCCGCCGTCTGCCCATACCGGACTGCCAAGCCCGGCGGCAGCCAACCCGGCCAACACGTTACGCCGCGAAATCACGTCACTCATCCCCATTTCGCCCTGGTCCAAATATCCTCGGGGGGAACCCGATGCAATCGGGTGGGGGGCTGAAGGCCCCCTACCTGCGCCACCCACCGCGCGCGCGGATCTCCGACGACGACGCCGGATGCAGCGGCAAGTTCACGAACGCCCAGGCCGGAGCCCGCCTGTGCCCCAAACCCTCGCCCCGCCCCGCCTGATAGACCTGAAACGCCCGCGCCGCGACCGACAGACGCGCCGAAACCCCCGACCCCGGCCGCGCCAGCACCGCGACCGGCACCGCGCGCAGGATGTCCCGCCACCGCTCCCACCGGTGAAACTGCACCAGATTGTCGGCCCCCATCAGCCAGACGAACCGCACGCCGGGATAAAGCGCCTGCAACCGCGCGATCGTCTCGGCGGTATAGGTCGTGCCCAGCCGGGCCTCCAGATCGGTGACCACGACACGCGGATCGTCCATCACCCCCTGCGCCCGCACCAACCGCTCCGCCAGCGGCGCGGGCTGACGCGCCTTAAGCGGATTGCCCGGCGTCACCAGCCACCACACCCGGTCCAGCCCCAGCCGCTTGATCGCCTCGCGCGTGATGTGCGCATGCCCGTCGTGCGCCGGATCGAACGACCCGCCCAGCAGGCCGATCACCATGCCGCGGCAGGCCACGGGCAACTGCTCCGGAAATCCCGCGCTGCGACGCTTCGGTCCCGCGGGACCGCTTGGCCGACCAGAGGTCAGGCCAGATGCAGCGCCGCTTGTTGGGTTGGGCCGCCGCGCCGCCACCCTATCTGTCACTGCCGGCAACGACCGGCACGACAACCCGCGCACCGGGATAGTTCTTGTGCATCCGCCAAAAATTGCTGCGCAAATTCTCCAACGGGCGATCAGGGCTGCCCGGTTCGGCCCCGTTGCGCACGGTCAGGATGATGTCCGACATCACGGCGGGATTGTCGCGGAAATAGGTATGGCCCAGCCGCCCGCCCGCCTGTTCGACGTCGATCAGATGGACATTGCCCATGTCGCCCAGTTTCACCCAATCCTCCTCGCTGAATTCGTCGGGCGACAGGCGACCGATTCGTTGCCCCGTGGCCAGTGCCTGCGCCACCCCCAGCGCCCCGTCGCGCGGATTAAGGTAGACGTTGACCTGCCGCACCGCCTCTGCGGTGCCCTCGGTCGCCAATCGCTGCTGGACCACGCCGAAGTCCAGGTCGGGCGCGGCGAGGATCAGCGTGTCGATCTTCAGGCTGCGGCGCGGATCACGGCCCGCCCCCAGTTCGAAAATCGCCAGTTCGCGCAAGGCGGTGGTCGTCACGTCCGCCCCCCGCGAATGGGCGATCAGCGTGATTTTCTGCAACTCGGGGATCGCCGCAATTCCGCGCAGGAATTCCTTGAGGTGATAGATCGAGTACTCGCCGGATTCACGATCCTTGAAATAGGCGGTGACCCCCTTGTTCCCGGCAGGCCAGGAATAACTGACCGGCACGCCAATGCGCCCGGCATAGTGCCAAAGGCTGGCCGTTGTGGTCAGGCCGTCCTGAACCTCGTTGTTGAACCCGTGGATAAAGACGATGGCCTCCTTGCGGGGCGACGCGCGCAGCGCATCGGCAAACCCTCCTTGAAATGCGGCGAACGCCGTCCGGTAACGTGCGGCGGCGTCAGGATCGACGGCCAGCCGACCGCTCCGGTCGCGGACCATCGGCAAGGGCGTTTCGGGAAGCCGCACCAGTTCGGTGTAGCTTTCGGTCGCCAGAACCTGCCGCTGTTTGTCCCCGGCCTCGCTGCGCGCCACCAGATCTTCCCAGCTCTCGATGTCGCCGAACCGGACCTTGGCCGCCCCGAACGCCATCGACGCCGACCGGTCCGGCCCATAGCCGATCAGTTGCCCGTCCACCAATTCGGGCGCCCGGTCCGTGACATAGAAGATCGTCGGATCGACCGAACGCAGCCCCGCCGGAACCTCTTCGCCCGGAAAACTCGCGCCGACCCGGTACAGTGTGGGGGCTTCGGCAAGCTTTATCGGCACGGTGCAGGCGCCCAGCGCCAGACACAGGGCAAGACCGCCCGCGCCTAACATCCCGGACCGCGACGCCAGCCGTTTCAGCACCTTGCCCTCTCCGCCTTGAACCGCCTGCCCTGCAACGCCCGAAGGGCTAGCGCAGATTTGCCGGTTTTCAAACCCAAAACCCCCGGTTGCCGCCGATTTGGTTTGCCACTAAACAGGCGCTGCCCCAACCTCAAGGAACGCACCATGGCCAGCTATCAGTACGTCTATCACATGGAAGGCGTCTCCAAGACCTATCCGGGCGGCAAGAAATGCTTTGAAAACATCCACCTAAACTTCCTGCCCGGCGTCAAGATCGGCGTCGTCGGCGTCAACGGCTCGGGCAAATCGACCCTGCTCAAGATCATGGCCGGCATGGACACCGACTTCAAAGGCGAGGCTTGGGCCGCCAAGGGGGCCAAGGTCGGCTACCTCGCGCAGGAGCCCTACCTCGACCCCACGCTCGACGTGAAGGGCAACGTGATGCTGGGCGTCGCCAAGCAGACCGCGATCCTCGAACGCTACAACGAACTGGCGATGAACTACTCGGACGACACCGCCGACGAGATGGCGCAACTGCAAGACCAGATCGACGCCGGCAACCTGTGGGAGCTTGAGGCTTCCGTGGGTGTGGCGATGGACGCCCTGCGCTGCCCGCCCGACGATGCCGACGTGGAAACCCTGTCGGGCGGTGAACGCCGCCGCGTCGCGCTGTGCAAGCTGCTGCTCGAAGCCCCCGACATGCTGCTGCTGGACGAACCCACCAACCACCTCGACGCCGAATCCATCGCCTGGCTGCAAAAGCACCTGATCTCCTACAAGGGCACGATCCTGATCGTCACCCACGACCGCTACTTCCTCGACGACATCACCTCTTGGATTCTCGAACTCGACCGCGGCCGCGGCATCCCCTACGAAGGCAACTACTCCGCCTGGCTCGAACAGAAGGCCAAGCGGATGATGCAGGAAGCCCGCGAGGACAAATCCAAGCAGAAGGCGCTGGAAAAGGAACTGGAGTGGATCCGCTCGGGGGCCAAGGCCCGTCAGGCCAAATCCAAGGCGCGTATCTCCAAATACAACGAAATGGCCGGCCAGACAGTCCTCGAACGCTCCTCCGCCGCCCAGATCATCATCCCCAACGGCGAACGCCTCGGCGGCAAGGTGATCGAGGTCGAAGGCCTGACCAAATCCATGGGCGACCGCCTGCTGATCGAGAATCTAAGCTTCACAGTGCCGCCGGGTGCCATTGTCGGCGTCATCGGCCCGAACGGTGCGGGCAAATCCACCCTGTTTCGCATGCTGGTCGGGGCCGAACAGCCCGACAGCGGCACAATCACCCTAGGGACTACCGTGCAACTGGCCTACGTCGACCAGTCCCGCGACGCGTTGGACCCGAATAAAAACGTCTGGGAAGAAATCTCCGGCGGCTCCGAGGTGATCCAGCTCGGCGACATGCAGATGAACTCCCGCGTCTACACCGGCGCGTTCAACTTCAAGGGCACCGACCAGCAGAAGAAGGTCGGCCTCCTGTCAGGCGGCGAGCGCAACCGCGTCCACATGGCCAAACTGCTGCGCTCGGGCGGCAACGTGCTGCTCCTCGACGAGCCGACCAACGATCTCGACGTCGAAACCCTGCAAGCCTTGGAGGCCGCCATCGAAGACTTCGCCGGCTGCGCCATCATCATCTCGCACGACCGCTTTTTCCTCGACCGCCTGTGCACTCACATCCTCGCGTTCGAAGGCGACGCGCATGTGGAGTGGTTCGAGGGCAACTTCGAAGCCTACGAGCAGGACAAGATCCGGCGGCTGGGGCCGGATGCCGTGGAGCCCAAGCGGGTGAAGTACAAGCGGTTTAGCAGGTAGGAGAACAGATTTGGCTCATCGATTTTTTGCTGGCTTGCTTACACTTGGTCTCTTGTCTTCTGCTGCACCTGGTACTGCCGAGATCTCCTTCGATGCAATGCCGGTCGGGTGCAGTTGGACAACGAGATATTCCGATGGGAAGACGAATACGGAGACGTATCTCGGCCTTCAATCCGGCAAGCACAGAACAAAAGTAACTGAAGCAAGTGATCCTGAGAAGATCATCAGATATTCACAATTTAATCGGAAAGGGCGTCTTGTTCGCAAGGATTGGCAAAACGGGAAATGGGAAGAGTTCTCTCCGTTTAGTTGCTTCGACAGCAAGGGCAGTTGCACTTACGTCTACACCAATGCAGACGGATTTACCCAACGGATTGCCAGCGAAACAAGAGCGACTGGCAAAGGTTTCAGCGTAAAGGCTGGCCCGGTTGGAGGAGCCCCGTACCCAGACGAATATTTCGAGGTCGGAGATTTTGGCCTGATGACAAAGAATAAGTCTTCGAATTATTCAGCGCGTCTTGTTAATGTCAATAATTGCGGGATCGGAAGCTGATCAATTAAGTCGGCTCGCCCCGCCACTCTCATCGCTCTCGTTCCGATCGCGGGTTGAACCCCGCCCCACGCCCCGAACGTCCCTTCCACCAACTCCCCCGCCCACTCCGGCTCCACCCGACCCAACCGCACATCCCTGTGCATTGACGAGAACGGCAAATCCACGGCTCGACCGACCGACCCATGCTTCACCGGATACCCCCAAAAATACTTCACGTGCGCGTCGAAATCCGCCTCGTCCCGGATGTGGTGCTCCCAAAACCTCGGCTGCCACAACCCGACCTCTCCTTTGCGCCGTAGGGCGGGGTTCACCCCGCCGTTCTTGCGCCCCCCCGGCAAATGCGGGGTGAACCCCGCCCAACGCAGATTTATCGCTTCCCCTCACTCCCCCCGCGTCAGCACCGCCTGCCCCACCGCCCGCAACCCCC
>JANNNU010000090.1:0-51265 GCA_031398695.1 Paracoccaceae bacterium
CATCAACGCCTATGCGCAGTCGTCGGGGATCGCCAAGAAAGAGAAGGTCGATTTCACCGGCGATGATGCCCGCGAAGGGCTGACCTGTGTCTTGTCAGTCAAGGTGCCGGACCCGAAATTTTCCAGCCAGACCAAGGACAAGCTGGTATCATCCGAAGTGCGTCCGGCGGTCGAGGGGCTGGTGAACGAAAAGCTGGCCGAATGGTTTGAAGAAAACCCGGCCAATGCCCGCATCATCGTCGGCAAGATCATCGAGGCGGCTCTGGCGCGCGCGAGGCGGCGCGCAAGGCGCGCGAGCTGACGCGGCGCAAGACGGCGCTGGACGTGTCGAACCTGCCGGGGAAGCTGGCGGATTGTCAGGAAAAAGATGCCTCCAAGGCCGAGATTTTTCTGGTCGAGGGCGACTCGGCGGGCGGCAGCGCCAAGCAGGGGCGGTCGCGGTCCAATCAAGCGGTGCTGCCGCTGCGGGGCAAGATCCTGAACGTGGAACGCGCGCGGTTCGACCGGATGCTGGGCAGTCAGGAAATCGGCACGCTGATCACCGCGCTTGGCACGGGGATCGGGCGGGATGAGTTCAACATCGCCAAGCTGCGCTACCACAAGGTCGTCATCATGACCGACGCCGATGTCGACGGCGCACACATCCGCACACTGCTGCTGACGTTCTTCTTCCGGCAGATGCCGCAGCTGATCGAAGGGGGATACCTCTACATCGCGCAGCCGCCGCTGTACAAAGTCGCGCGCGGCAAGTCTGAGGTCTACCTAAAGGATCAGGCGGCACTGGAAGATTACCTCGTCGAGATGGGCATCGAAGGCGCCGTGCTGCGCCTGACCAATGGTGAAGAGATTGCCGGGGCCGATCTGGCGCGGGTGCTGGAAGGCGCGCGTCAGTTCCGCCGAGTGCTGGATGCGTTCCCGACGCACTACCCGCGCGGCATTCTGGAACAGGCCGCGCTTGCGGGCGCGTTCGATGCCGGGCAGGCGGATGCCGATTTGCAGGCCGTAGCCGACATCGTGGCCAAGCGGCTGAACATGATCGCCGTCGAGTATGAAAAGGGCTGGTCGGGCCGGATCACGCAAGATCACGGCATCCGGCTGTCGCGCGTGTTGCGCGGGGTCGAAGAGTTGCGGACCCTCGACGGGGCCGTGCTGCGGTCGGGCGAGGCGCGGCGGCTGTCGCAGGCCTCGGCCAACACCCGCGACATCTATCGCGATCCGGCCCGGCTGATCCGAAAGGATCGCGAACAGGCTATCCACGGGCCGATCGACCTGCTGAAGTCGATCCTTACCGAGGGCGAAAAGGGTCTCAGCCTGCAACGCTACAAGGGGTTGGGTGAAATGAACCCTGAACAGCTGTGGGAAACCACACTAGACCCCGAGGCACGCACCCTGTTGCAGGTCAAGGTCGATGATCTGGCCGAGGCGGACGACATCTTTACCAAACTGATGGGCGATGTGGTCGAACCGCGGCGGGCCTTCATTCAGGAAAACGCGCTGAGCGTCGAGAATCTGGATTTCTGACGGCCGCCGGTGGCTGCACCTTTGACGCTCGGGGTGCGGCTGCCCACGGGTCAAAGGATCGTCATCCGGGTTGTGGTTGTTGGCTGTGCGGGTCATCAGCGTGGGATGCCTGCCGTTCGCACCCTTCTGCTGTCCCTGATGCTGGTGGCGCTGCTTCCGTGGCACGCCCATACGGCCGCCCAGTAGGCACGTGCCTTGGCGCAGGCCGAGGCGGTGCTGCGGGTTTCAGGTGAACAGGCGACGGACACTGCCGGCGAGCCCGCCTTGCTTTCTGCCCGCAAGACGTGCCGGGTTGCCGGCCTTGCCGGAGCGTTCTGTGCGGTCGAAATGGCCGTTTGGCCTGACACGGCGATCCGCGACAGGGCTGCAGTCACAGCCCGCTTCTGGCTGCCTGACGCGTGGTTCGCCGAAAGCGTCCTGGCGGAACCCCTCACGGGACCACCCCGTTTTTGCTGATCGAACGCCCCGTGCGCTGCCGCGCCGCCCTGATCAGTTGAGCAAAGGACCAATCCTGATTCTGGCCCGTCGCAGCTTTGTCTGCCTTGGCGCGGTTGCAGGCCTTGCCGCCTGTGCGCCTCCTGAACCGATGGCCCTGCAATCCGCCGCGCCACCGCCCGCCCATTCGCCGGTGCCCGCGTTCTACGGCGCGATCACCGACGAGCCGTTTCCGATTGCGGCCGTTCCCGATGGCGCGCTGGCGCCAGCGTATTGGCGGCAAGAGGTGCCCGACACGATGGTCGCACGCCGGCCCGAGCTTGCGCCCTATTCGGTCGCCAACGGCGGGATGGACGCCGGTCCGGGCAACCCGCTTGGCGCGCGGGCGCTCTGTCTGTTTCAGAACGGGGTCGATACGCTCTACCGGATCCACGGCAACGCGGCACCCAAGGAACTGGGTCGGGCGGTGTCGTCCGGCTGCATCCGGATGCTGGATCAGGACGTGATCCACCTGCACGACCGGGCTGTGCACGGCGCATCGGTGATCGTGCTGCCGTCGATCCGACCTGCCGGGCTCAGCGACGTGTACGAGGCGGCAAGGACCGGCCGGTCGCCCGGCCAGTCCCTGCGCAACCGGTCAGTCATGGTCGATGGCCTGCAGAACGGCCACCAGGACGACGCCGTATAAGACGTGCCCCACCAGGGCGACCCAGGTAATGCCCGTAAAGCCAAGGAAGAACGGCAGGCCTGCGATGGCCGTGATGCCGCCGATCGCAAAGACCCACATCCCGAACCCGTAGATGAACGACGGCAGGAACCAATGGGTCTGTCCCATCACGGCGCGCCAAATCGGCGCGAAGACGAACATCCAGCCGACCGGATAACCGACGAGTCCGACCAGATAGAAGTGCATGAAATACCCGGCGAAATCGTTGTTTGGCAGACCCAGCGCGCCAAGCAAGCTGCGGGCGAGGCCGTGCGGCGACAGGTTGGCAAAGCCGAGCGCGGGGCTGATGACCTGTCCCCACAGATCGAAGGCGTTGCTGGCAAAGAAGCCGGCGACGAACAACATGCCAAGCGTCCGTGCATTCAGCGGGGGGATGACCCCAAGGGGGCGGGGAGAAGCCAAGAGGGTATTCATGGGTCACACGATCCTTTTTAGGGAATGGGTTTGTTCGATACGGATGGGACACCATGCCGCAGGCGATGCGTCAACGCGGATCGCCGAATCCCCACGGGATGTCACCGTCTGTTTATGTTTGTTTCAAACGTGCGGGGTGACGGTCAGTAGCGGGCGGTCATCCGGTGTCCGGGCCGATAGCTCAGCACGGCGTGGGTGATGGCGGCGTCCTGCCACCACGTCGTGCGCTTTACGCAAAAGACTGGATCGCCGGGGCGATGGTTCAGGTGCGCCACCTGCAGGTCCGTCGCGGCGATCGCCTGAAAGCTGATCTCGACCTCTGAAAACGGCACGGTGGCCACCAGCCATTCGTTCGGGCCGCGGTTGCTGAAATCCTGCGCCGTGGCTTGCGGCAGGGCGGCCGGATTGATCCACCGATCCTCAAGCTGCCAGGGTGCGCCATCGGCATAGTGCACGCAGACCAGGTGCAGCACAGGGGCATCCGGGGCGAGGTTCAGCTGGGCGCGCAGCGCGTCGGGGGCGGGCAATACGTTTTGGCTGACCAAAGCATACCGGTAGGCCGAACCGGTGGCTTCGACCTCGGCGCGCACCAGCGGGATGTCGAACCGGGCCTGCCGCACCGGCGCGAGCCGGACCCGCGTCCCCGACTTGCGCCGACGATCGATCAGCCCGAGGTCGGCGATTTCGCGCAAGGCGCGGTTGATCGTCGCGCGAGAGCAGTGAAACTCTCGCGCGAGGTCGGCTTCGGTGGGCAGCAGCGTGCCCGGGCCCCAGGGGCCGTTGGTGATGCGCCGCACGATGTCAGCCTGCACGCTGCGAAAGGTGGTACGGGTGGTGGTGTCGGGCGTCACAGGTCGGCCATCAGGGTCGTGACGGTCTTGCGCCAGCGGTCGAGGATCGGCGCACGGTGAATGTGGCGTCCTTGGCGCACCATGTGCCGTCCTGCCGACCAGACGTCGGTGACGGCGCTATCTGGCGCGGCAAAGATCAGGCCGTCCAGCAGCCGGGCCTGCGGCAGGGCGCACAACGCCGGATGGCTGTGGTCGACTGCAACCAGATCGGCAAGCGACCCGACAGCGATGTCCCCGGCGCGCCGCCCCAGTGCCTGCGCGCCACCCCTGGCCGCTGTGGCATAGAGGTACTGCCCGACCGAGCCGGTGTCGGTCATCACGTTACGCGACAGATCGCGCAGACGCTGGCTGTATTCCAGTGTGCGCAACTCTTCGACCAGCGAAATGCGGATATTCGAATCCGATCCGATGCCGAAGCCGCCGTTGGCCTCGATCCAGCCGGGTCCGTTGAACGGGCCGTCGCCGAGGTTGGCTTCGGTGATCGGGCACAGGCCTGCGACAGCCCCGGTCCGGGCCAGACGGCGGGTTTCGTCGGGCGTCATGTGCGTGGCGTGGATCGGGCACCATGCCGGCCCCACATCGGCGTTGTCCAGCAGCCAAGTGACCGGACGCTGGCCAAGCCAGGCGCAGATGTCGGCCACCTCTTTTGGCTGTTCGGCGATGTGGATGTGAATGGGATTGCCCTGCGCAAGCGGCAGGACCGCCGCCAGTCCCGCCGGATTCGTCGCCCGCAGCGAATGCGGCGCGATCCCGATGCGGGTATCGGGGGGCAGGGCGCGCGCCGCTCTGCGGGCCGCGTCCAGCAACCGCGCATAATCATCCGGGGTGTTGCCGAACCGCCGTTGGCCCGCACCCAAGGGGTGCTCGCCCGCAGCGCCAAAGGTATAGAGGACCGGCAGGTGCGTCAGTCCGATGCCGGTCTGCGCCGCCGCGCCGTAGATGCGCGCGGTCAGTTCGGCACGGTCGGTGTAGGGCGTTCCGTCGGACTGATGGTGCAGGTAGTGAAACTCGCCCACGGCGGCAAAGCCCGCCTCCTGCATCTCCATGAACACCAGTGCTGCGATGGCCTCGACCTGATCCGGGGTCAGGCGGGCGGTAAAGCGGTACATCAGATCGCGCCACGTCCAGAAACTGTCCTGTCCCGCCGCCTTGTGTTCAGTCAGTCCTGCCATGGCGCGCTGAAAGCTGTGGCTGTGCAAATTGGCGAGCGCGGGCAGCAGGGTGCGGATGCGGGTGTCCCCGGGTTCGGCGGTCGCATTGGCCGTGACGCTGACGATGGCACCGCCGGATTCCGCAACGCGGACGTTCGACGCCCAGCCACCGGGAAGAAAGGCCTGTTCGGCAAAGATCACGGGACTGTTCCTTATGTATAGACATAAAGACTATATTCGCATACATAATCATCGGGCAACTGATTTCGAGGCGGCAGCGGTGCATCAGGGTTCGATCTTTACCTCTTGCCGCGCGGCAACGATGCTGGCGGGGGCGGATTTCTATGGCACGATCGCGGATGCGGCGCTGGTCACCGAAGGCGGCCTGATTAGGTGGGTCGGGCCGCAGGCCGATCTGCCGGCCGCCTGTGCGGACTGGCCACGGCATGATCTGGGGGGTCGGCTGGCGACACCAGCGTTGACAGATTGCCACACGCACCTGGTTCACGGCGGCAATCGGGCGATGGAATTCGAGCTGCGATTGAATGGCGCGACCTATGAACAGGTCGCTCGGGCGGGTGGCGGGATCATGTCGACCGTGACGGCGACACGGGCGGGAAGCGAGGAGTCCTTGCTGGCCAGCGCCCTGCCGCGCGTGGATGCGGCGATCGCCGAAGGCGTTGCCGTGATCGAGGTGAAATCCGGCTACGGGCTGGACCTCGAGACCGAGATGCGGATGCTGCGCGTGGCGCGGCGGCTGGCGCAAGTTCGCCCGGTGACGATCCGAACCACATTTCTGGGGGCACACGCTGTTCCGGCAGAGTTTGCCGGACGGGCAGACGACTATCTGACCGACGTGTGCCTGCCGGCGCTGCGGGCCGCCCATGCCGAAGGGCTGGTCGATGCGGTGGACGGGTTCTGCGAGGGCATCGCGTTTTCGACGGCACAGATGCGGCGCGTCTTTGCGGTGGCGACCGAACTTGGGCTGCCGGTGAAGCTGCATTCCGAACAGCTGTCCAACCTTGGCGGGGCGGTTCTGGCGGCGCAGTACCACGCTCTGTCCGCCGACCATCTGGAGTATCTGGACGCGCCTGGCGCGCAAGCGATGGCGGCGGCGGGAACGGTCGCCGTGATCCTGCCCGGCGCGTTCTACACGTTGCGCGAAACGCAGGCCCCGCCCATCGCGCTGCTGCGCCAGTATGCGGTCCCGATGGCGGTGGCGACCGACATGAACCCCGGATCGTCGCCGATGTCGTCGCTGCTCTTGGCGATGAACATGGCCTGCACCCTGTTTCGGATGACACCCCACGAGGCTTTGGCAGGGGTGACGGTGCAGGCCGCCCGCGCATTGGGTCTGGCGGATCGCGGGACGTTGGCCGCGGGTCAGGTCGCGGATCTTGCGGTATGGGACTGCGAACATCCTGCGGAACTGGCCTATCGCATCGGGGTCAACCCGCTTTGGCGACGGATTATCGGAGGTGTACTGTGACCGACTTGGTGCTGACCCCAGGCCACACGACTTTGGCGCAACTTGCGCTGGTCTACCGGCGGGAGATGTCCGTGTCGTTGAACCGGTCGGTCCGTGCGGGTGTCGAGGCCGCCGCGGCGGCGATCGACCGGGCGGCGGCGGGGGATGCGCCCGTCTATGGGGTGAACACAGGGTTCGGCAAACTCGCGTCATTGCGCATTGCGCCCGAGGATACGGCGACGCTGCAACGCAACCTGATCCTGTCGCATTGCTGCGGGGTCGGCGCGCCGATTTCGCGCAGGCATGTGCGGTTGTTGATGGTCTTGAAGCTGTTGAGCCTTGGGCGGGGGGCTTCGGGTGTGCGCTGGGCGTTGATCGAGTTGCTGGAGGCGATGCTGGCGCGGGGTGTTACTCCGGTCGTGCCGGGACAAGGGTCGGTGGGGGCGTCGGGGGATCTGGCACCGCTGGCGCATATGACGGCCGTTCTGATCGGGCATGGCGAGGCGGAGTTTGCGGGAAGGGTGATGCCGGGGGCGAGGGCGCTGGATCTTGCCGGGCTGTCACCGATTGCGCTGGGTCCGAAGGAGGGGTTGGCGTTCATCAACGGCACGCAGTTTTCGACGGCCTTCGCGCTTGCCGGGCTGTTTGACGGCTGGGCGGCGGCGCAGACGTCGCTGGTCACCTCGGCCCTGTCCACCGATGCGATCATGGGATCGACGGCGCCGTTGCAGCCGGAAATTCACAGCTTGCGCGGCCATGCCGGGCAGATCGAAGCGGCTGCGGCGATGCGGGCACTGCTTGACGGCTCGGAAATCCGGGAAAGCCACCGCGAGGGCGACAGCCGCGTGCAGGACCCTTACTGCATCCGGTGTCAGCCGCAGGTGACCGGGGCTGCGATGGATGTTCTGCGGATGGCGGCCCGGACGCTGGAGATCGAGGCGAATGCGGCCACCGACAACCCGCTAGTGCTGACTGAAGCCGGGTTGATCGTGTCAGGCGGAAACTTCCACGCCGAGCCCGTGGGCTTTGCGGCCGACATGATCGCGCTCGCCTTGTCAGAGATCGGCGCAATCGCGCAGCGGCGGGTGGCGCTGATGGTCGATCCGGTGCTGTCGTTCGATCTGCCCGCGTTCCTGACGCCAAAGCCGGGCCTGAACTCTGGCCTGATGATCGCCGAGGTGACGACGGCGGCATTGATGAGTGAAAATAAACACATCGCCATGCCCTGCGTGACGGACTCGACGCCAACCAGCGCCAATCAGGAAGATCACGTCAGCATGGCCGCGCATGGGGCGGTGCGGCTGGGGCGGATAGTCGAGAATCTGAACGTGATCCTCGGCGTCGAGGCGATCTGTGCGGCACAGGGGATCGAGTTTCGCGCGCCGTTGACCACCAGCTTGCCGTTGGCGGCGGTGGTGGCACGGCTGCGCCAGGATGTGGCGACGCTGGACGAGGACCGGTATCTGGCCCCGGATCTGGCGGCGGCGGCGGCTTTGGCAGGGTCGGGGGCGCTGGCGGCGGCCTCGGGCGTTGATCTTCCAACCCTTTGAGGAGACGGACATGTTTGACCGCGAGAACGCGCGCGTGGTGATGCCTGCGACGGGTGTCGAGATGACCTGCAAATCGTGGCAGACCGAAGCTGCGCTGCGGATGTTGATGAACAACCTGCACCCCGATGTGGCCGAGAACCCGGCGGAGTTGGTGGTATACGGCGGTATCGGGCGGGCGGCGCGGTCCTGGGGCGATTTCGACCAGATCGTGGCGACGCTGCGCGACCTTGGGTCGGACGAGACGTTGGTGGTGCAATCGGGGCGGCCGGTGGCAGTGGTGCGAACGCATGCGGATGCGCCGCGGGTGCTGATCGCGAACTCGAACCTGGTGCCACATTGGGCGAACTGGGACCATTTCCACGAATTGGACCGCAAGGGTCTGATGATGTACGGGCAGATGACGGCGGGGTCGTGGATCTATATCGGCACACAGGGGATCGTACAGGGAACGTATGAGACGTTCGCCGAGGCGGGGCGGCAGCATTACGGCGGATCGTTGCGGGGGCGGTGGATCCTGACCGGCGGTCTGGGCGGCATGGGGGGCGCGCAACCCTTGGCGGGGGTGATGGCGGGGGCGTGCTGTCTGGCGGTGGAGTGTGACGAGACGCGGATCGATTTCCGGCTGCGCACGCGCTACGTCGATGCCAAGGCACGAAGCCTCGACGAGGCGGTGGGCATGATCGCCGAATGGACGGCAGCGGGCGAGGCGAAGTCGGTCGGGCTGTTGGGCAACGCGGCGGATGTGTTTCCGGAACTCGTGCGGCGGATGAAGGCGGGGGGGCCCCGGCCCGACATCGTGACGGACCAGACGAGCGCCCATGACCCGCTGAATGGCTATCTGCCACAGGGCTGGACAGTCGAGCAGGCCAAGGCCGCGCGCGAGGTCGACCCGAAATCGGTCGAGGCTGCGGCGCGGGCCAGCATGAAAACCCACGTGGCGGCGATGGTCGATTTCTGGAACGCCGGGGTGCCGACGCTCGATTATGGCAACAACATCCGGCAGGTGGCCAAGGACGAAGGGCTGGAAAATGCCTTTGCCTTCCCCGGTTTCGTGCCGGCCTACATCCGTCCGCTGTTCTGCAAGGGCATCGGGCCGTTTCGCTGGGTGGCGCTGTCGGGCGATCCCGAGGATATCTACAAGACCGATGCGGCGATGAAACGGCTGTTCCCCGAGAACGACCATCTGCACCGCTGGCTCGACATGGCAGCGGACCGGATCGCGTTTCAAGGGCTGCCCGCGCGGATCTGCTGGATCGGCCTTGGGGACCGGCACCGGGCGGGCTTGATGTTCAACGAGATGGTGGCGCGCGGCGAACTGAAGGCGCCCATCGTCATCGGGCGGGATCATCTGGATTCGGGGTCGGTGGCGTCGCCCAACCGCGAGACGGAAAGCATGCGCGACGGCTCGGATGCGGTGTCGGACTGGCCGCTGCTGAACGCGCTGGTCAACACGGCATCCGGGGCGACCTGGGTTTCGATCCATCACGGGGGCGGGGTCGGGATGGGATTCAGCCAGCACTCGGGCGTGGTGATCGTGGCGGACGGGACACCGGAGGCTGCCCGCAGGCTCGAACGCGTGTTGTGGAACGACCCGGCCTCGGGCGTGTGGCGGCATGCGGATGCCGGCTACGAGACAGCGATCGAGGTTGCGCGCGCCCAAGGGCTGCGATTGCCGGTGATTTTGGGAAACTGACGCCGCAAAGCGTCGTGTTCTTGCGATTGGCCGGGGTCTGGCCGGCTTAGGCTGAGGTCAAAGCCGGAGGTGCGCCCATGTCAAAAGACCCGTTGCTGCAACCCTATCAGCTGAAGCACCTGACGCTTCGCAACCGGATCATGACGACCAGCCACGAACCGGCCTACCCCGAGGACGGGATGCCGAAGGACCGCTATCGGCTGTATCATCTGGAGCGGGCCAAGGCAGGCGTGGCCTTGACCATGACGGCGGGGTCGGCGGCGGTGTCAAAGGACTCGCCTCCGGTGTTCAACAACATCCTTGCCTACAAGGACGAGGTGGTGCCGTGGATGCGCAGGCTTGCCGACGACTGCCACGAAGCGGGGGCGGCGGTGATGATCCAGTTGACCCACCTCGGGCGGCGCACGCGGTGGGACAAGGGCGACTGGCTGCCAGAGGTGGCGGCCGGGCCCGCGCGCGAACCCAGCCACCGGGCATTTCCCAAGGTGATCGAAGACTGGGACATCGCGCGGATCATCGCGGATTATGCCGACGCAGCCGAGCGGATGCAGGCGGCGGGACTGGATGGGGTGGAGTTCGAATGTTACGGGCATCTGATGGACCAGTTCATGTCGCCGCTGACCAACACGCTGGCGGCGCCCTATGGCGGCAATCTGGAAAACCGGGCCCGGTTCGCGATGGAGGTGGTGGCCGCGTGCCGAGAACGGGTGGGGGAGAGTTTTCTGCTGGGCGTGCGGTATACGGCCGATGAAGCCGAGGCGGGCGGTATTTCGGCGGATGAAGGCGTGGAAATCGGAAAGATATTCCGGGATTCAGGGTTGGTCGATTTTCTGAACATCATCAAGGGCCGCATCCACACCGACCCCGCGATGACCGATGTGATCCCGATACAAGGCATGGCGAGCGCGCCGCATCTGGATTTTGCCGGGCGGATCCGGGCCGAGGTCGGGTTGCCGACCTTCCACGCCGCGCGCATTCCGGACGTGGCGACGGCGCGTCATGCCGTGGCGTCGGGGCAGTTGGACATGGTGGGGATGACGCGAGCGCATATGGCGGACCCGCATATCGTGCGCAAGATCATCGAGGGGCGCGAGGATGACATCCGGCCCTGCGTCGGCGCGACTTATTGCCTGGACCGGATCTATCAGGGGGGTATGGCGCTGTGCATCCACAACCCTTCGACGGGGCGCGAGGCGGATTTGCCGCATGCGGTCGAACCTGCGCAGGTGTCTCGCCGCGTGGTGGTCGTCGGTGCCGGGCCTGCCGGGCTGGAGGCGGCCCGGGTGGCCGCCGAACGGGGGCACAGCGTGACGGTGTTCGAGGCGGGACCGCAAGCCGGGGGGCAGGTGCGATTGACGGCGCGGACGGCGCGGCGGCGCGAGATGATCGGGATCATCGACTGGCGGTTGGCACAATGCGCGGCGCGGGGGGTCGAGTTCCGCTTCAACACCTGGGCCGAGGCCGCTGATGTGCTGGCCTGTCGCCCGGACGTGGTGATCGTGGCGACGGGCGGCTTGCCCGAAAAGGATATCCTGAGCTTCGGCAACGAATTGACAGTTTCGGCCTGGGACATCCTGTCGGGCGACGTGAAGCCCGGCAGCAACGTGCTGCTGTATGACGACGCGGGCGATCATGCCGCGTTGCAGGCGGCGCAGTTGCTGGCCGAGGCCGGGGCGCGGGTCGAGATCATGACGCCAGACCGCAGTTTTGCGCCCGACGTGATGGCAATGAACCTGGTGCCCTACATGCGGGCGCTGCAGGGATGCGATACCACCTTTACCGTCACCTATCGGCTGACGGGGGTGGAGCGGCAGGGCAACCAGATCAAGGCCACGATCGGGTCGGACTACATGCCTGTGGCGCGGACCGGGCTTTATGACCAGATCGTCGTGAACCATGGCACGCAGCCGCTGGCCGAGATCTACTTCGACCTCAAGCCGTTGTCGGTCAATCTGGGGGCGGTGGATTATGACGCGCTGATCGATGGGCGGGTGCAGGCGGTCAATGGCGGGCCGGCTGGCTTTCAGCTGTTCCGGATTGGCGATGCGGTCGAGGCGCGCAATACCCATGCGGCGATCTATGACGCGTTGCGGCTGGTGCGCGTCATCTGACGGTCGAGGTGACCGGCGCATCTGGCGCCGCACCGATGGGATGGCCTACCGTTTCAGCCACAGCGCCGCATCACCAATCTTTGCAACGAAGGCCTGATGCGCTGCCGCCTCGTCCGCCGTCAGGCGCGGGGGCAACGGATTGGGGCGCGGACGTGGGCGCCAGGTGTCGGTCTGCGTCGCCTCGCGGTTGCTGCGCTGTTGTTCGGGCGAAAGGCCGAAATCAGGTTGGCGGCCACCGACGAGTTCCAGATAGACCTCGGCCAGAATCTCGCTGTCGAGCAAGGCGCCATGCTTTTCGCGGCCCGAATTGTCGACGCCAAAGCGCCGGCAGAGCGCGTCAAGCGACGCGGGGGAGCCTGGAAATTTCTGTCGCGCAATCAACAGGGTATCGGTGGCGCGCGCGTTGGGCAAAGGCGCGTGACCTGCGCGTGTCAGCTCGGCGTTCAGGAATTTCATGTCGAAACTGGCGTTGTGGATCACCAGTTGCGCCTCGGCGATGAACGCCAGGAAATCACCCGCCACAGCCGCGAACAGCGGTTTGTCGCGCAGGAAATCGTCGCCCAGACCGTGCACGGCAAAGGCCTCGGGCGGCATGGTGCGCTGAGGGTTCAGGTAGCGGTGCCAAATGCGGCCTGTGGGCAGGTGGTTGAAGAGTTCGACCGCACCGATTTCGACGATCCGGTCACCGGTGGCCGGGTCCAGACCGGTCGTTTCGGTATCGAGAACAATTTCACGCATGATGGGTCCGGATATGGCTGATCAGCGCCGCAACATAGGCGCGGGTGGAGTCCAGCGACAGGGTTTCGACGATGTGGGTGGCGCGCGCGCGTTTTTGCGCATCCGGCATCTGGCGCGCCAGCAGCAGGTCGAACTGGTGCGGGGTCATGCCGGGGCGCGCCAGCACGCGGGCCCGTTGCACGGCGGCAGGGGCGGTGACAAGGAGCGTGGCATCCATGTCGGCGTCGGTGTCGGTTTCGAACAGCAGCGGGATATCGCACACCACGATATCGGCGGTGCACGCCGCCAGGAAATCCGCCCGGTCGCGGGCCACCAGCGGATGGATCAACGCCTCGAGCCGGGGAAGCGCTGTGGGGTCGGCGGCGATCCGGGTCTTCAGGATGCCTCGATCGACGCCGCCTTTGATGACCGCTTCGGGAAAATCGGTCGCGAGGGCGACTGCGGCAGCACCCCCCGGCGTATAAAAGCGGTGCACCGCCGCGTCGGCGTCCCACAAAGGCACGCCATGGTCCGCGAAGAATCCTGCGGTGGTGGACTTTCCCACGCCGATCGAGCCGGTCAGACCAAGGCGGAACGGCGTCATACGGTCAGGACTGCGGTGCGGGTGGCGGTGTCAACCTCGGGTCGCATCCCGAACCAACGCTCGAACCCGGGGGCGGCCTGATGCAGCAGCATGCCAAGGCCATCGACGATATGGCACCGCGCGGCTTCGGCCTCGATCAGGAACTGCGTTTTCAGCGGGGTGTAGACCAGATCCGTCACCAGCGTGCCGGCAGCGAGGGCATCGAGCGGCACGCGGAATTCGGGCTTGCCGATCATGCCGAGCGAGGTCGTGTTGACGACGAGGGCGGCCCCGTCGATCATGTTGGCGGCCTGCACCCAGTCGTGGATGGTGACCTTGGCCCCGAAGTCGGACCGCAGCGTCTCGGCCCGGGGACGCGTGCGATTGGCCAATCTGATTTCAGGCACGCCCACCTCGATCAACGCGGCAATGACGGCACGGGCCGCGCCACCCGCGCCAAACACCGCCGCAGGGCCCGAGGCGGGATGCCAGTGCGGCGCGTGTTGGCGCAAATTGGCCATGAAACCCGAGCCGTCGGTGTTGTCGGCATGGATGCGGCCATCCTTGCGGAAGATCAGCGTGTTGGCGGCGCCGATGAGCGCGGCGCGGTCCGTCACCACGTCGGCCAGCGCCAGCACGGTTTCCTTGTGGGGGATGGTCACATTGAGCCCGACGAAGCCGAACCGCGGCAGAGTTTCGAGCGCCAGCTTGAGATCCGACTGACTGACGTCCATCGGAATGTAGTGCCCCTTCAACCCGTACCGCTTCAGCCAGTAACTGTGGAGCGCAGGTGACCGGCTGTGCGCGATGGGATGTCCGATCACACCGGCCAAGGGGATTTTCGGCTGGTCGGTCATGCCGCGATGAACCCTCGCTGGCCCAGATAGTCGAGCAGGGGAAGCAGCGGCAGACCGAGCACGGTAAAATAGTCGCCGTCGATCGCGGTGAACAGGCGTGCGCCTTCGGCCTCGAGCTTGTAGCCACCGACCGAGTCTGACACGCCCGGCCAATTGCGCGCCAGATAGTCGTCTAGGTATCCGTCGCTGAACCGCCGCATCGTCAACCGCGCTTCCCCTATATGCCGCCAAACCGGCTTTCCGGAATCATATAGCACGACCGCCGACAAAAGACGGTGGGTCTTGCCGCGCAACCGGCACAATTGCGCCCGTGCATCCTCGGCAGTCTCTGGCTTGCCCCAGACCGCGCCGTCAAAGTCCAGCACCTGATCGCAACCGAGCACCAGGGCGGTCGGCTCACGAACGGCACCCTTGCGCGCCTTCATTTCGGCAAGGGCGTCGGCGATGTCGCGGGGTGTAGCAGCATCGGCGAGCAGCGCATCCCGCAGGGCAGCCTCGTCGAGGCGCACCGGATCTGCGCTGACCGCGAGGCCCGCGGCCTGCAACAAATGCAACCGGATGGAAGACCCAGAGGCAAGACGCAAGGGACGGGATGTGGGAGAGGGTGTGGACAATCCGATTTTGTTCCTGACTGTGCGAGGCGGGATAACGAGTGTTTGCTCAGCAAGGGCGAGAATTCGCCGCCGCTTGTCAAGAACCGCGTCGTGATGTCCACACAGGCAAAACCGTGGCGGGTGGCTGTTGACAGAGTGAGTCATCCGCAGATTGGGGATGGATCGTGCGCTGTGCAGAAAACTCTTTTATCCCGTTGAAAAAAAACGATCATCTTCGCTGCTAAATCGCGATTCCTGACAATGATCCACAGCGCTGCAGTTGGGGATGGAACAGGGGGCGGATCCCGCAATCCTGTTATCCACACCCCCTACTACATCGACTATTCCTTATATATTCTTTCTTTAAGAAGAAGAACCACGAGGAGAGCGGGATGTATGATCTGTTGTCGGCGGCCTATCTTTGGGTCAAGGCGCTGCACGTGATGGCGGTGATCGCCTGGATGGCTGGTCTGTTCTATATGCCCCGGCTTTACGTGTACCACACCGAGGGTGTGCAAGCGGGCACGCCCACGGACGGCATGTTTCAGAAGATGGAGCGGTTGCTGCTGAAGGCGATCATGAATCCGGCCATGATCGTCACGTGGGTGTGCGGCCTCGCCCTGGTGATGACGCCGGGTATCGTGGACTGGTCGGAAGTCTGGCCGTGGACCAAAGCCGTGTCAGTGCTTGCGATGACGTGGTTTCACATGTGGCTCGGCGGGCGGCGCAAGGATTTCGTCGCCGGGCGCAATGTGCTGACGGGGCGGCAGTTTCGGTTGATGAACGAGGTGCCGACCGTTCTTATGGTGGTAATCGTGCTATCGGTCATCGTGAAGTTCTGAGGCCGAAAGCGCGCGCATGTCGCCTCGACATTGACTTGTGGGGTCGTGCGGCGTATTAGAAGCACGCTTGGTCGTCCGACCTGTTGCATTCCCCCTGCCATACCTGTTGATGCGGACCTACGGTCGGCACGCCCGAGGATATATCTGCGATGACCGTCGAACAGTTGAATCTTGCCGAACTGAAAGCCAAGACGCCTGCCGAATTGCTGGCGATGGCAGAGGAATGGGAGATCGAAAACGCGCCGAGCATGCGCAAGGGCGAGATGATGTTCTCGATCCTGAAAGAGCATGCCGAGGAAGGCTGGGAGATCGGCGGAGACGGCGTGCTGGAGGTGTTGCAGGACGGGTTCGGGTTCTTGCGCAGCCCGTCGGCAAACTATTTGTCGGGGCCGGATGACATCTACGTCAGCCCCGAGATGATCCGCCAGTTTTCTCTGCGCACCGGTGACACCATCGAGGGCATCATTCAGGCCCCGCGCGAGAACGAGCGGTATTTCTGCCTGACCAAGGCTACCCGGATCAACTTTGACGATCCCGAGAAGGCACGCCACAAGGTGCACTTCGACAACCTGACGCCGCTCTATCCGGATGAGCGTTTTAAGATGGAAGTCGAGGATCCGACGATCAAGGACCGCTCAGCCCGGATCATCGATCTGGTGGCGCCCATCGGCAAGGGCCAGCGCGGGCTGATCGTGGCGCCGCCGCGGACCGGTAAGACGGTGCTGTTGCAGAACATCGCCAACTCGATCGCGGTGAACCATCCGGAATGCTATCTGATCGTTCTGCTGATCGACGAGCGGCCCGAGGAAGTCACCGACATGCAGCGCACGGTGAAGGGGGAGGTCGTCGCCTCGACCTTCGACGAGCCGGCGACGCGGCACGTCGCGGTGGCCGAGATGGTGATCGAGAAGGCCAAGCGGCTGGTCGAGCACAAGCGGGATGTGGTGATCCG
This sequence comes from Paracoccaceae bacterium, assembly GCA_031398695.1. Taxonomy (GTDB): domain Bacteria; phylum Pseudomonadota; class Alphaproteobacteria; order Rhodobacterales; family Rhodobacteraceae; genus JAIYDJ01. The sequence goes on from JANNNU010000090.1 coordinate 16,466, forward strand.
GCTCGACTCGATCACTCGTCTGGGGCGGGCGTTCAACACCGTCGTACCGTCTTCGGGCAAGGTTCTGACCGGGGGTGTCGACGCGAACGCGCTGCAGCGGCCGAAACGGTTTTTCGGCGCGGCCCGGAATATCGAGGAGGGCGGCTCGCTGACCATAATCGCGACCGCGCTGATCGATACGGGCAGCCGGATGGACGAGGTGATCTTCGAAGAGTTCAAGGGCACCGGCAACAGCGAGATCGTGCTGGACCGCAAGGTGGCCGACAAGCGGGTATTCCCGGCGATCGACATTCTAAAGTCGGGCACGCGGAAAGAGGATCTGCTGGTCGAAAAGGTCGATCTGTCGAAGATGTATGTGCTGCGGCGCATTCTGAACCCGATGGGCACGACGGATGCGATCGAGTTTTTGCTGTCGAAGTTGCGGCAGACCAAGACCAACGGTGAATTTTTTGAATCCATGAACAGCTGACGCGCGGCGGGGCAGGCTGGCATGGAGACGGTGTTCGCTCTGGCCACTGCGCGTGGCAAGGCTGGCTTGGCCGTTATCCGGGTGTCGGGTCCGCGGGCGCACGAGGCGGTTCAGGCGCTGTGCGGTCGCTGTCCTCCGATCCGGCAAGCTGCTGTGCGGCGCCTGATGTGGCGGGGTGAGGTGCTGGATGACGCTTTGGTTCTGCTGTTCGCGCACGGTGCCAGCTTTACCGGTGAAGCGGTGGCAGAACTGCAGGTGCATGGCTCGGTCGCCGTTGTCGGCGCCGTTTTGCGCGCTTTGGGCGAGATGGCGGACTTGCGCTTGGCCCAGCCGGGTGAGTTCACACGGCGAGCCTTGGAAAACGGGCTGCTCGATATCGCACAGGTCGAGGGGCTTGCTGATCTGATCGACGCCGAAACAGAGGCGCAGCGGCGGCAGGCGCAGCGGGTCTTGTCGGGGGCGATCGGGCGGCGGGCAGAAAGCTGGCGGAGCAGGTTGATCAGGGCCGGCGCTCTGATCGAGGCCTCCATCGATTTTGTCGAGGAAGACGTTCCGATCGACGTTCGCCCTGAGGTGCTGGAGCTTCTGGACGGATTGCTGCAGGATTTGCGGCAAGAGGTGGCGGGGTCGCTGGTGGCAGAGCGGGTGCGCGACGGGTTCGAAGTCGCGATTGTGGGTGCGCCGAATGTCGGGAAGTCGACCTTGCTGAACGCCCTGGCGGGTCGCGAAGCGGCGATCACGTCGACGGTCGCGGGTACGACGCGAGATGTGATCGAGGTGCGGATGGATCTCGTGGGGCTGCCCGTCACCGTGCTCGACACCGCAGGTTTGCGCGAGCCGGGCGATGAGGTCGAGGAAATCGGCATTCGGCGTGGCATCGAGCGGGCGCGCGGGGCCGACCTGCGGGTGTTCCTGCTCGAAGGGCCGTTAGAGCCTCTGGAGGTCGAACGGGTCGATGGTGACATTGTTTTGTTGGCCAAGGCCGATTTGCGGTTGGACCTGACCGACCCCACGACACTGCCTGTCTCAGGGTTAACCGGTTTTGGAGTGGATGCACTCGTTCAGCAGATTGTCGCGACGTTGCAACAGCGGGTGCTGTCGGCCGGGGTGACGACGCGGCAGCGGCATCGCGAAGCGCTGGTCCGTGCAGTCGAGGCTATGGAATCGGCGAGAGTTGAGTTATGCAAGCCATCTGGCGGTATGGAGATCGTCGCGGCAGAGGTGTGGACAGCCATTCGAGCGTTGGATGTGCTGGTTGGACGGCTGGACGTGGAGGCCTTGCTGGGCGAAATCTTTGCAAGTTTTTGCATCGGGAAATGAGATCGGAAAGAAGGGATGTTTCACGTGAAACATTTTGACGTCGTCGTGATTGGTGGCGGTCATGCTGGGGCCGAAGCTGCAGCGGCGGCTGCGCGTCGGGGTGCGCAGGTCGCGCTTGTGACGCTGAAGCGTACCGGCATCGGCGTCATGTCGTGCAACCCCGCGATCGGCGGGCTGGGCAAGGGGCACCTGGTTCGCGAAATCGACGCGCTGGATGGACTGATGGGTCGGGCAGCGGATGCCGCGGGCATCCAGTTTCGGCTTTTGAACCGGCGCAAGGGCCCGGCCGTGCAAGGCCCGAGGGCGCAAGCAGACCGAGAGCTTTATCGCGACGCCATCCAGAAGATGTTGGCACAGCAGGGTGGATTGCAGATCGTCGAAGCGGAAGTCGTTGACCTGGTTGTCGAACGCGACACGGTGCGCGGCGTCGAGTTGGCCGATGGGTCGACGCTGGGTGCGGCAGCGGTCGTTCTGACGGCAGGCACTTTTCTGAATGGCGTCATGCACATCGGTGACCAGAAACGCCAGGGCGGACGTGTCGGCGATGCGGCATCCGTCCGGCTGGGGCAGCGGTTGGCGGACCTCGACCTTGATCGCGGTCGTCTCAAGACGGGAACTCCACCGCGTCTGGACGGGCGGACGATCGATTGGGCCCGGCTTCAGATGCAGCCCGGCGACGCCGAGCCGGTGATGTTTTCGTTTCTCAATCGCGCGCCGACCGCGCGTCAGATCGCGTGCGGGATCACCGAGACGAACGAGGCCACTCACGAGATCGTGCGGGACAACCTGCACCTGTCTGCCATGTATGGTGGCTATATCGAGGGGATAGGTCCGCGCTATTGCCCGTCGATCGAAGACAAGGTCGTTCGATTTGCTGACAAGACCGGCCATCAGGTCTTTCTGGAGCCCGAGGGTCTTGACGACCACACGGTGTACCCCAACGGCATCGCCACGTCCTTGCCCGCAGAGGTGCAGCAGGCCTACGTGCGGACGATCGCTGGCCTGGAGGCTGTCGAGATCCTCCAACCGGGCTATGCGATCGAATATGACTTTTTCGATCCACGCGGTCTGGCGATGGACCTTCAGGTGCGCAACCTCCCGGGGTTGTATTTTGCCGGTCAGATCAACGGCACGACCGGGTACGAAGAGGCGGCCGCCCAAGGCTTGATCGCCGGAGCAAATGCTGCCGCGCGCGCCTTTGGGGCAGCACCCCTGACGATGCATCGGTCGGACAGTTACATTGGCGTGATGATCGACGATCTGGTGTCGCGCGGCGTCACCGAGCCCTATCGGATGTTCACCTCTCGGGCGGAGTTCCGGTTGACCTTGCGCGCCGACAACGCCGATCAGCGGCTTACCCCGATGGGATTGTCGGCGCAGCTTGTGTCGTCCGAGCGGAAAGACGCGTTCGAGTTGAAGATGCAGGGCGTTCAGGCGATCCGCGTATCGTTGTCAGAACATGTGATCGGCACGGCCGCGTTGCGGGCAGCCGGTATCACCATCAGCGAGGATGGATCGCGCCGGACCGCCTTCGATCTGCTGGCTTTTCCGGATGTGACGATCGCGCAGCTACTGCCGTTCGTGCCGTCGTTGCAAGGTGCTGATCCCGATCTGTGTCACCAGGTCGCGATCGAGGGGATATACGCGCCCTATCTGGCGAGGCAGAATTCGGAGATTGCGCTGCTGCGTCAGGGCGATGCGGCTCTGATTCCCGAGGATTTCGATTACACGGGCATCTCCGGTCTCTCCAACGAGCTGCAAAGCAAGTTGCAGCGCAGCAAGCCGGAGACGATCGAGCGGGCAAGCCGCCTGGAAGGCATGACGCCGGCAGCGCTGCTGCTGATCCTGGCGCACGTGCGTAAGCCACACCAGCATCGGGTGGCATCTTGAACGCGATGGACAGCATCGCTGCGCCGGATTGGTTGAATGTTTCACGTGAAACAATCGGCCAGTTTGTGCGGTTTGTGGCGTTGGTGGAGAAGTGGACACCCGCGATCAATCTGGTGTCGCGACGATCGATAGCAGACATCTGGGATCGGCATATCTTTGATTCTGCTCAGCTTTTTGCATTGGTTCCAGGTGATGCCACGCGTCTGGTCGATTTGGGAAGCGGCGGCGGTTTTCCGGGCGTCGTGCTGGCCATCATGGCACGCGACACCCGTTCAGATCTAACCGTGACGCTGGTCGAGGCGGATCGGCGCAAGGCAACCTTCTTGTCAGAGTGCATCCGGCAACTGTCTTTGCCGGCGACGGTCGTCAGCGAAAGAATCGAATTGCTGCCATCGACGGAGGCGGATGTGCTGACGATGAGGGCGCTGGCACCGCTCGCGACGCTGTGCGGTCACGTGCAGCGGCATCTTGCACCGCATGGAGTTGCGCTCATCCCTAAAGGTGCCGAATGGGAAGTCGAGGTCCACGACGCCCGGCGCAATTGGTCGTTCACATGGGATGCCGTGCCAAGCAAGTCAGACCCGGCCGCCTCGGTTCTGGCACTGAAAAACGTTGATCATGTCTGATCCATCGCGAACCAGCGATCCCCGGATCATTTCGATCACCAACCAAAAGGGCGGTGTCGGAAAAACCACGACCGCGATTAATCTTGCCGCAGGGCTGGTCGAGTGTGGCGCGCGTGTCCTGCTTGTTGACCTCGATCCGCAGGGCAATGCCTCGACGGGGCTAGGGATCGCGTCCGCGGACCGTAAGATGACCACCTATGATCTGCTGGTGGACGAGGCGCCGTTGGCAGAAGTCATCGTTGCGACGGCCACCGAAGGCCTCTTCATTTGTCCGGCCAATTCCGATTTGGCCTCGGCCGACATGGAATTGATTGCCAACGAAAAGCGCAGCTTTTTGTTGCACGATGCCTTGCGGCAACCGGCGATCGACCCGTTTCGCTTTGATTTCGTGTTAATCGACTGCCCACCATCGCTCAATCTCTTGACGGTGAACGCGCTGGTGGCGAGTCACTCCGTTCTTGTTCCGTTGCAGGCCGAATTCTTTGCGCTTGAAGGGCTGTCGCAACTAATGTTGACGGTGCGCGATGTGCGCCAGTCTGCCAATCCTGACCTGCGCATCGAGGGGGTCGTGATGACCATGGTCGACAGCCGCAACCGGTTGTCGCAACAGGTCGAAACGGATGCGCGGCAAACCTTGGGCGACCTGGTGTTTCGCACCACGGTCCCGCGCAATGTCAGGGTCAGCGAAGCGCCGTCCTATGCCTTGCCCGTCTTGCAGTATGACACCCAGTCGAAAGGCAGCGAGGCGTATCGCAGCCTGGCGGCCGAAATAATCCAACGTCACCCCGTCATCCGCCGTCGAGAGGAAACCGTCATCTGATGGACAAGAAACTGGAACGCCGTGGATTGGGACGGGGCCTTTCGGCCCTGATGGCTGACGTCAAGATGGACACCGGCGATCCGGGCAAGACCCGGCAGGGCGATACGCTGGTTCCGGTCGAAAAGATCGTTCCGAACCCCAACCAGCCGCGCCGCGACTTTGCGCCGGATGCGCTGCAAGATCTCGCCAGTTCGCTGCGGCAAAAAGGGGTGATCCAGCCTTTGATCGTTCGCGCCATTTCCGGATCGGACAAGTTCGAGATCGTCGCAGGCGAACGGCGCTGGCGCGCGGCGCAACTGGCCGGATTGCATGTGCTGCCGGTGATCGTGCGCGAGTTCGACGATTCGGAAGTCATCGAAATCGCGATCATCGAGAACATTCAGCGTGCCGATCTGAACGCGATCGAAGAGGCGCTCGCGTACCGCCAACTGATGGACAAGTTCGGTCACACGCAGGAAAAACTGGCCGAAGCCCTGTCGCGCAGCCGCAGCCACATCGCCAACATGTTGCGATTGCTGTCCCTTCCGGACGACGTCCAAGCCAGGGTCCGTGATGGCAGCCTGTCGGCAGGTCATGCACGCGCCCTGATCCCCAGCACAAACCCGTCCGAAGTCGCGCGCCAGGTCGTAAATCGCGGGCTGTCGGTGCGCGAGACCGAACGGTTAATGAAAGAGATGGCCGAAACGAAGGCAAAATCCGGCACGACGCGACCGGGGCGGCACGAAAAGGATGCCGATACCCGCGCGCTGGAGGCGGATCTGTCCGCCAACCTCAATATGCTCGTCAAGATCGAACATTTTCCCGGTGTGGATGGCGGTCAGGTGACCATCCGATACCGAACCCTCGACGATTTGGACCTACTTTGCACCGCGCTCAGTCTGGTGCCCCGCGATTTGGCTGTGTGACAGGGGCGCTCAGATCAAGGCGCGCAACACGCCGTTCAGCACCAGCCGCCCGGACGGCGTCGCGCGCAGCCTGTCCCCATCGACCGTAATGAGGCCAAGATCGCGTAATGGCGCGACGGCATCCTCTGACAAGGGCTTGCCCGACATCGACGCCAGCCGTCGCAACGACACGCCGTCGGTCAAGCGCAGGCCCATCAGCATGTATTCCTTGGCCTGATCGTCACCGGACAATCGTGCCGGCGTTGCGTCTCCGGTGCCGGTTTCCTCGACACTCTTCAACCACGCACCCGGATTCTTGGGGCATTCGGTCGCCCACCGCGTGCCTGCCAGGGTCAATCGGCCATGTGCCCCGGGACCGATGCCCGCATAATCCCCAGCGGTCCAATAGACAAGATTGTGGCGCGACTCCGATCCCGTTCGTGCGTGGTTCGAAACCTCGTATGCGTCAAGACCGGCCGCTGTGCACTTGTCTTGCGTCAAGTCATAAAGATCGGCTCCAAGATCCTCGCTCGGCAAACCATGCAATCCCCCGCGCGCAAACCGGTCGCCAAACGCGGTGCCGGGTTCGATCGTCAATTGGTACAGCGACAGGTGGTCGACGGCCATCGCCAAGGCGCGGTCCAGTTCCAGTGACCAGTCGCCCAGCGTCTGGTCCTGCCGGCCGTAAATCAGATCAAAGCTGACCCGGTCAAACGTAGTCCGCGCGACCTCAAAGGCCCGATGCGCATCCGTCACCGAATGCAACCGCCCGAGCCTGCGCAGATCATCATCGTTAAGCGCTTGAATTCCCATAGAAATCCGAGTGACGCCAGCCTCACGAAAGGCGTGGAAGCGGCCCCTTTCGACCGATCCGGGATTGGCCTCCAACGTGATTTCCGGATCATTCACCATGCGCCAGGTCGCTTTGACTCGCAGCAGGATCTCTTGCACCACATCGGGGTCCATCAAGGACGGCGTCCCGCCGCCGAAGAACACGGTTTGCAGCACGCGGCCCTGCGTCAGCTGCCCGACGCGATCGATCTCCGCCAAGTAGGCCCGCTTCCAACGCTGTTGATCGATAAAGCTGGCAACGTGGCTGTTGAAGTCGCAATAGGGACATTTCGACTGGCAAAACGGCCAGTGGATGTACAGGCCGAACCCTCCGTGCTGCCAGTCTTCCACCGCTGCCCCGCTCTCCGCCGTCACCCTTTGAACGCCGTCACTTCGATTTCGATAAGCATTTCCGGACGGATCAGGCCGGCAATCACCATCGTGGCGGCCGGGCGCACCGAGCCAAGCACGTCGCCCAGGATCGGAACTAGGTCGGGCACCAGATCCCGAGAGACCACGGTATATTGCACGCGGACGATGTCGGAACGAGCAAACCCGGCCTGCTGCAGCACGTCATCGATCGTTGCAAAGCAGTTGCGCGCTTGGTCCGCCACGCCGATCGGCATCTGCATCGTGGTGTAATCATAGCCGGTTACTCCCGATACGAAACACCATCCACCTTTGACGACCGCCCGGCTGTATCCCATCATAGCCTCGAAGACAGACCCGGTCGAGATATGTTTCACGCGAAACACTCCTGCACAAACTTGTCGAAGGCCGCGCCCCGATGGCTGATGCGGTTCTTTTCCCAACGGTCCAGTTCGCCGCACGAGACGGAAAAGCCATCAGGCTGAAACATCGGATCGAACCCGTGTCCTTGATCGCCGCGCGGCGGCCAGACCAGCTGCCCCGCCATCTGGCCCTCGAACACCAGATCGCGACCGTCCGGCCATGCCAAAACGAGCGTGCAGCAGAATCTTGCCCGCACAGGTGCGGCTGCACCGGTGGACTGAACCGCTTGCCAGACGCGATCCATCGCCATTTCGAAATCCCGCCCATCCGGCGTATCGGCCCAATCAGCGGTGTAGACGCCCGGCGCACCGCCCAAGGCGTCCACGCATAGTCCCGAATCGTCTGCCAACGCGACAAGGCCACTGGCACACGCAGCGGCATGCGCCTTGATCCGGGCATTGCCCACGAAACTGTCTTCCGTCTCCGCGGGTTCGGCCAGGCTCAGATCGGCCGCCGATCGCAGCACGACGGGAAAGGCCCGCAGCAGGTGGGCGATCTCGTCCAGCTTGCCGCGGTTGTGCGTGGCGATCACAAGCGTGTTGTCGGGAAAAACCACCGTCATGCCAGACCGAGCGCCGCCTTCTGTGCCGACACCAGCGCCGCTGATCCCGCCTCCGCCAGATCGAGAAGCCCAATCATCTCGGCACGCGAGAATGTAGCCCCCTCCGCCGACATCTGGACCTCGATCATGCGACCCCGTCCGGTCAGGATGAAGTTGCCATCGGTGCCTGCTGCAGAATCCTCGGCATAATCCAGATCCAGAACCTGCTGCCCGGCATAAAGACCGCAAGACACCGCGGCGACGTGATCGATGATGGGATCGCTGACGATCGCACTTGATTTCAGCAAGGCGTTGCACGCCAGGCGCAGCGCGACCCAGCCCCCGGTGATCGAGGCACAGCGTGTTCCACCGTCGGCCTGCAACACGTCGCAGTCGATCACGATCTGCCGCTCGCCCAAGGCGGAGCGGTCTACACCGGCACGCAGCGCGCGTCCGATCAGGCGTTGGATTTCCTGCGTGCGCCCGGACTGCTTTCCGGTCGCGGCTTCGCGGCGGTTGCGCGAATGGGTGGCGCGCGGCAGCATCCCGTATTCGGCCGTGACCCAGCCCAGCCCGGTGCCCTTGAGGAACGGCGGCGCCTTGTCTTCGATCGTGGCAGAGCACAGGACGTGCGTTTCCCCGACCTTGATCAGGCAAGACCCCTCGGCATGTTTCATCACGCCAACGTCCATGGAAACACGGCGCATTTCGTCCAACTGACGGCCAGAGGGTCGCATGATGATGTCCTTGCTGTTGTTTGCAGGCAGATACGCAACCCGATGCCCGTTGCGCAACCCCGTGCGGTGATGTGTAGCCAGCCAAAGCCCGATTGACGCGCGCCCCTGACGCCTCTTAAGTTGGGCAGCCATAGGAAGAACGCCATGACGGACGCCTCGAACCTGCTGTCGGAGATGAACGACCGGTCCCGTGAGGTGTTTCGCCGCGTCGTCGAAGGGTACCTGACCTCCGGTGATCCGGTCGGTTCGCGCACCCTCACTCGCAGCATGTCCGAAAAACTGTCGGCCGCCACGATTCGCAACGTCATGCAGGATCTCGAATACCTCGGTTTGCTCGACAGCCCGCATGTCTCGGCGGGGCGGATTCCGACGCAACTTGGCCTGCGGATGTTCGTCGACGGCCTGCTTGAGGTCGGCACGGTCGAAGAGGCCGACCGCGAAAAGATCGATGCCACCCGCGGCACGAACGATCAGGACGTGACCGCGCTTCTCGATCAGGTGGGCGCGACATTGTCGGGCATCACCCGCGGTGCCAGTCTGGTGCTGGCCCCCAAGACAGAGGCGCCGATCCGCCATATCGAATTTGTCAGCCTGTCGCCCGATCGCGCGCTGGTGGTGCTGGTGCTGGCCAACGGTCAGGTGGAGAATCGCCTGTTCTCGCCACCCCCGGGTCAGACGCCGTCTTCGATGCGAGAGGCGGCGAATTTTCTGAATGCCCTCGCCGAAGGCAAGACCCTGTCAGATCTGCGCCGCACCATCGGCTCCGACATCGCGGCCCGTCGGATGGAGATCGATTCGCTGGCGACGGCGCTGGTCGAAAGCGGGCTCGCGGTGTGGGAAAATGGCGGCGAACGCTCGGAACGGCTAATCGTGCGGGGCCGGGCGAACCTGATTGACGATGCCGGCGATTCGGCGCAACTCGACCGGATCCGGCACCTGTTCGACGACCTCGAACGCAAGCGCGACATTGCCGATTTTCTCGAACTGACCGAGACCGGTGAAGGCGTGCGCATTTTTATCGGCTCCGAGAACAAGCTTTTCTCACTTTCGGGTTCCTCTCTGGTGGTCTCTCCCTATATGAACGCGGATCGAAAGATCATCGGCGCGGTGGGGGTGATCGGTCCGACCCGGCTCAACTATGGCCGCATCGTGCCGATCGTGAACTACACCGCGCAACTTGTCGGTCGGATCGTGTCCGAGCGCGGCAAGGGATGATGCGTGCAGCAGAAGGAAGCCGTCATGGCCCAAGACACCCTCCCGCCCGACGCCGGGCCTGAAACCGAAGACTTCGAAGATTTCATCTCTGCCGAAGATCTCAAAGCCCTGCGCGCCGAACGCGACGATCTGCGCGACCGCTTCATGCGGGCGCTGGCCGATGCCGAAAACGCCCGCAAGCGCAGCGACCGCGACCGGCGCGAGGCGGAACAGTACGGCGGCTCGAAACTGGCCCGCGATCTGCTGCCGGTCTATGATAACCTCAAGCGCGCGCTCGATGCCGTGCCGGACGACATTCGTCCGCAGGCCGCCGCGCTCATCGAAGGCGTGGATCTGACCCTGCGCGAGTTGACCAACGTGATGACGAAACACGGAGTCAAACCGATTTCGCCCGTCATCGGCGACCTCTTCGATCCGCAACTGCACGCCGCGATGTTCGAAGCACCACTGCCAGGCACGAAGGCAGGGCAAATCATTCAGGTGATGACCGAAGGCTTCATGCTACACGACCGCCTGTTGCGCCCGGCGCAGGTCGGCGTGTCGTCCAACACTCAAGGTAGCTGAACCGACGATCCGGGGGTCGGTCAGCCCCCGGATGCGTCTGTGCCCAGCGTTGCCCGCAGCTCGTACACCAGCTTCAGCGCCTCCATCGGGGTCAGCTCGTCGGGCAGAACCGCCCGTAGCCGTTTTTCGACATCCGAGGCTTTTGGCGCCGGTTTCACGGGAACCGGCGCCGTGCGGAACAGGGGAAGGTCGTCGATCAGGGTCTTCTGGCGCGTTCCCGTGCGCTCGCCTTGCTCCAGCGTCTCCAGAACCACCTTCGCGCGCTCGATGACCGCCGCTGGCAGCCCCGCCAGTCGGGCGACCTGCACCCCGTAACTGCGATCCGCCGCGCCTTGGCGCACCTCGTGCAGAAAGATGACGTCGCCGTCCCATTCGCGCACGGCGACAGTGGCATTTCGCACGCCCGCCAATTTGCCCGCCAGCGCCGTCATCTCGTGATAATGCGTGGCAAAAAGGGCGCGACAGCCGTTTACGTCATGCAGATGTTCCAAGACCGCCCAGGCGATTGACAAACCATCATAGGTTGCAGTGCCCCGGCCGATCTCGTCAAGTATGACAAGCGCCCGAGCGTCCGCTTGATTCAGGATTGCGGCCGTCTCGACCATTTCGACCATGAAGGTCGATCGGCCCCGCGCCAGATCGTCCGACGCCCCAACCCGGCTGAACAGTTGACTCACCACCCCGATCTCGGCCCGCGCCGCCGGAACGTAGGAACCGGCTTGGGCCAACAGGGCGATCAGCGCATTCTGACGCAGGAAGGTCGATTTGCCACCCATGTTCGGCCCGGTCAGCAGCCAGATCGCCGGTGTCGCGGCTTCGGTTAGCACGCAGTCGTTGCCCACAAACCGTCCCCCCGCCCGTCGCAGCGCTTGTTCGACCACCGGATGCCGTCCGCCGATCACGACAAACCGCGTCGATCCGTCGACCACGGGTTCCACCCAACCTTCGCCCACGGCCAGATCTGCCAGCGCCGCCTGCACATCCAGCTCAGCCAAGCCGCGCGCGGTGACCGAAAGAAATAAGGCGCGATCCAGAATTGCGGCTCTAAGCGCCGAATAATGACGTTTTTCGATGTCCAACGCATGGTTTCCGGCGTTCAGGATCCGCGTCTCCAGATCGGCCAGCGCGACCGTCGTGAACCGAACCTGACCTGCCGTGGTCTGCCGGTGGATGAACGTTTCCGACAACGGCTTCGACAGCATCCGCTCGGCATGGGCCGACGTGGTTTCGATGAAATACCCCAGGACGTTGTTGTGCTTAATCTTCAGGCTCGAAACGCCGCTTAGGGTCACATAGTCGGCCTGTAACGACGCGATCACACCGCGCCCCTCGTCCCGCAGGCGCCGTGTTTCGTCCAGTTCGGCATCGAAGCCAGCGGCAATGAACCCGCCGTCGCGCACCAGCATCGCAGGTTCGGCGATCAGGGCACGGTCCAACAGATCGAGCAATTCGTCATGGCCCCGCAGCTGCGCCACGGCCTCTGCCAGCACCGGGGGAAGCGCCTCCCCGTTGATCTGCCCCGCCTGTGCAAGCCCGGCCCTGATGGCGGCCAGATCGCGAGGTCCGCCGCGATCCAGCGCCAGCCTGGACAACGCGCGATCGAGGTCCGGCACCCGCCGCAGCGCGGACCGCAGCGTTTCCCGATAGCGGCCCTGTTCGGCCATATGGCGCACGGCCTCGAGCCGCGCACGGATCAGCGTCACATCCACCGACGGCGACGACAGCCGCCGGTCCAACAATCGCGCGCCGGCGGCGGTCACGGTCCGGTCCACAACCGACAGCAGCGACCCGTCCCGACCACCTGTCATCGCGGCAGATATTTCCAGGTTGCGCCGGGTCGCCACATCGATCTGCATCGCGCCGCCCGCTCCATCGCGCTGGGGTGGCTGCAACAGCGGTACCTGCCCGCGTTGCGTCAGGTCGAGATAGTCGACCAGCGCCCCCATCGCCGAAACTTCGGCACGATGAAAGCCGCCAAAACTGTCGAGCGTGGCCACGTTCCACAGGGCGCATAGCCGCGCTTCGGCCCCGACCGAGTCGAAACTGGCGCGGGGCAACGGCGTCAGGGCTGCCCCCAGATCGCCGATCACCGCGGCCAGGTCGCGCTCGCGCGACTCGGCCACCAGCACTTCACGTGGCGCCAGCCGTGCCAGTTCGGCGCCCAGCCGCACCAGCGGGCAGTCGGCCACGCGCAGCTCGCCGGTCGAGATGTCGACCCACGCCAGTGCAGCCGCCTCGCGGACCTCGGCAAACGCGACCAGAAAATTGTGCCGTCGCGGTTCGAGAAGCGCATCTTCGGTCAGTGTGCCGGGGGTCACCAGCCGCACCACATCCCGGCGCACGACGGATTTGGAACCGCGCTTCTTGGCTTCGGCCGGATCCTCCAGCTGTTCGGCGATCGCCACGCGAAACCCCTTGCGGATCAGGGTCAGCATATATCCTTCGGCCGCGTGCACCGGAACGCCACACATCGGAATATCGACGCCTAGATGGGTGCCGCGCCGGGTCAGCGCAATGTCCAAGGTCGCCGCCGCCCCGACGGCATCCTCGAAGAACATCTCGTAGAAATCGCCCATCCGGTAGAACAGAAGCGCCGCAGGATAGCGGGACTTGATCTCCAGATATTGCGCCATCATCGGCGTTGTACTGTTTTCGGTCATCGGGCCCCCCGTGTGCGCCCGACCCTACAAAAGCATGTCCGTATCCGAAAGCGGCATTGTCATCGCGTCAGACGACCCGGCCTAGTGCGAGAACGCCTCGTTGCCCCACAGTTGTGCGACGCGCGCATCGCGCCCGCAGGAGTCGCGGTAGAACTTGTAGGCATTCGCCTGCCGTTTGGGACCGGCGCGGGTCAGCACGATGGTCGTGCCCTTGTAGTAGTCCTGATGATAGTCTTCGGCCAGCCAGAAGGTCGTCGCGGGCACCACGGGCGTGACCACCGTTTGCCCCAGCACACGCTCGGCTTCGGCCACGGCGGCCTGCGCGGCGTTGGTCTGTGCGGCGCCATCGGCAAATATCGCCGTGCGATAGGCCGGGCCGCGATCGCAGAACTGGCCACCCGCGTCCGTCACGTCCACCGATCGCAGGAACTTTGCGATCAGATCCGCATAGCTGATCCGTGCGGGGTCGAAGGTGATCTTAACCGCTTCAAGATGCCCGTCGTGGTTTTCATAGGTCGGGTTCGCGAGGTCGCCGCCGGTATATCCCGACACGACGTCGGTCACGCCCGGAACCGCCTCGAAGTCGGACTCCACGCACCAGAAGCACCCCCCCGCGACGATCGCGGTTTCGGCGCGCGCCGTCAGGGTGCCGATCAGGGTCAACGCAACGGCCAGGGCCAAACGGATCATGGGAACCTCCTCGATATTCCCGATCTTCCGCCGCCCGTCCCGGTCTGACAACCCGATCCCCGAACCGGTCACGCAACGGTGATCCCTCTTGGCGGCGCAGCGGCCAACCCGTAGCGTGTCGCAAACCTCAAGGGGCGCGCATGACCGAACACATCTCCACCCATCAGGCCGAGGAAGATGCCCGCAACGACGCGATCCTGATCTGGGTCAACGGGGCGATCGTTCCCAAGGCTCAGGCGATGGTGTCGGTCTACGATTCAGGCCTCATGCTTGGCGACGGCGTGTGGGAGGGCATCCGGCTTTACAACAACCGGTGGAGCTTTCTCGACGAACATCTCGACCGGCTGTTCGAAGCGGCCAAGGCGATCGACCTCGATATCGGCATGACGCGCGCGCAACTGATGCAGGCGGTGCTCGACACGCAATCCGCCAACGGCATGACCCATGACGCCCACGCCCGCCTGATGGTGACCCGCGGCGTCAAGACCCGGCCGTTCCAGCACCCCCGCCTCAGCCAGCGCGGCCCGACCGTGGTCATCATCATGGAACACTCGCGCCAGAAGTTGCCGCGTCCGATCCGCCTGGCGACCGTGCCCCACCTGCGCGGTCTGCCGATGACCCAGGACCCCAAGCTGAACTCGCACAGCAAGCTCAATTGCATCCTGGCCTGCATCGCCGCCGAAAAGGCAGGCGCGGACGAGGCGCTGATGCTGGACGTGCATGGTTTTGTGAACACCACCAACGCCTGCAATTTCTTCATCGTGAAGAAGGGGCAGGTTTGGACCAGCACCGGGGATTACTGCATGAACGGCATCACGCGGGGCAAGGTGATCGACCTGTGCCGCGCGAACGCCATTCCGGTCTTTGAACGCAACTTCACCCTCGTCGATACCTACAGCGCCGACGAGGCATTCCTGACCGGCACGTTCGGAGCACAGACGCCAGTCGGCATCATCGACGGGCGATCGATCGGAACGGGTCAGATGGGGCCGGTCACTGAACGGTTGCGCAGTCTTTACAAGGCGTTGGTCGGCGCATGACCGGGCAGCCGCTGCGGATTGCGATGTGGTCGGGCCCGCGCAACCTGTCGACCGCGCTGATGTATGCCTTTGCGGCGCGCGGAGATTGCGCGGTCTGGGACGAGCCGTTCTACGCCGCCTATCTGGCAGCGACCGGTATCGACCATCCGATGCGCCAAGCCGTGATCGACGCCGGTCTGCCCGATGCGGATCAGGTCGCCAAAGCTTGCCTCGGCCCCGTGCCCGCGGCCCAGCCTGTGTTCTATCAAAAACACATGACCCTGCACATGATCCCGTCTTTCGACCGGGGGTTCATGGCGGCATTGACCAACGTGTTCCTGATCCGTCACCCGGCACGTGTGGTGGCCAGTTATGCCCGGAAACGCGAGGCGCCGACGCTGGCCGACATCGGATTTGTCCAGCAGGCCGGGTTGTTCGATCTCGTCTGCCAGATCCGCGGCGCGCCGCCCCTGGTGATCGACAGCGCCGACATCCGCGCCGACCCCGATCGGGCGCTGTCTGGATTGTGCGATGCGCTCGGCATTGCCTACACCCCGTCCATGCTGCGCTGGCGGGCCGGCCCCAAGCCGTACGACGGCGCATGGGCCCCGCATTGGTACAACGCCGTGCACGCCTCCACGGGGTTCGAAGCGCCAGAGACAAGCCTGCCCACGCTGTCTGCGACCGATCAGAACCTTTCAGATCAGGCACTGCCGTTCTATCAAAAACTTTCAGCCTATTCGTTGGGCAACAAGCCCAGCGTTTAGGCAAGGGTTGCGTGAACGCGTCGCACGTCCTGGTCGTCCCGTAGCGCGGGGTTGAGCCTGCCGTCCCCCTCAGCACTGTAGGGCCAGTGGGGGAACGATGTTCGACAGTGGACCGATCAGCCAGTTGCAGCGCAGCAAGGGCAGCGCGACCGTCGGTTTTTCGGAACGACAGGGCAGGGCGCATCTGGCCACGCTGCGCCAATCCGGTTCGGCAAAGGCGATGTTGCCGCGTGTGCACGGGTCGATCCCCGAAGTGGTGTTTCTGAACACCTCGGGCGGATTGACTGGCGGCGACAGGCTGGCCTACCGCGTCGAAGTCCCGGCGCAAACCAGCGTCACGGCCACCACGCAAACCGCCGAACGCGGCTATGCCAGCCCCGGTCCTGCCGCCGCGGTCAGCGTGACTGCCACGGTCGGGGCGGGGGCTCGGCTGAACTGGCTGCCGCAGGAAACGCTGATCTACGAGGCGGCGCATGTGTCACGTGAAACCAGGATCGACCTCTTCGGCGACGCGACGTGCCTCATCGTCGAAAGCATCATTCTGGGTCGTCACGCGATGGGAGAGGTCCTGCGCACCGCCCGTTTGACCGACCGCAGGCTGATCACGCGCGACGGGCGGCCGGTGTTGACTGAAACGCTGCGCCTGGACGACGCCGCGTTGGCGCAGACCGGCCAACCCGCCGTCCTGAACGGTGCCACCTGTTTCGCCGTCATCGCGCTGATCGCCGCCGACGCCCCCGACCGGACCGAGACGATCCGCGCCACCCTGACCGAGCCCGGCTGCCGGTCTGCGGCCTCGGGCTGGGACGGAAAACTGATCGTGCGCATCAGCGCCCGGGACGGCTGGCCCCTGCGCTGTCAGATCGCCCGCACCCTACGCGCCCTGACCCCCCTGCCACGCGTCTGGCAGATGCCCGGAGCTGACTGATGAACCTGACCCCGCGCGAGCGTGAGAAACTTCTGATCAGTGTCGCTGCGATGGTGGCCCGTGGCCGTCTGGCCCGCGGCGTCAAGCTGAACCACCCGGAGGCAATCGCTCTGATTACCGATTTCGTGGTCGAAGGCGCGCGGGATGGCCGGTCTGTGGCCGATCTGATGCAGGCGGGCGCGCATGTCATCACCGTAGATCAGTGCATGCCGGGCATCCCCGAAATGATCCATTCCGTTCAGGTCGAAGCCACCTTTCCCGACGGGACCAAGCTGGTCACCGTGCATCACCCCATCCGATAAGAGGCTGAAATGTCCCGCATCCTGTTCGTCTCTGCCGCCCTTGCCCCCACCGGCGCGTTCGCCCATGTCGGAACCCACAGCCTTGACGCCACGGGGTCGCTGCAGCACGCGGTCAGTTATGCCGACCACGCGCTTGCGATCATCGCCGCCCTGACCTTGCCTGTGGCGACGGTCGTGCTGATCTGGAAGCGTCGCAAATGATCCCCGGCGAGGTTTTCCCTGCCGAGGGCAGCATCTTGCTGAACGCGGGCGCCACCGCCCTGACCCTGATGGTCGCCAACACCGGCGACCGCCCGGTGCAGGTGGGCAGCCACTATCATTTCGCCGAAACCAACCCCGGCCTGTCGTTCGACCGCACCGCCGCCCGTGGGATGCGCCTCGACATCGCCGCCGGGACCGCGGTGCGCTTCGAACCGGGGCAACGCCGCGAGGTTCGCCTTGTTCCCTATGGCGGTCTGCGCCGGGTGTTCGGCTTCAATGCCGCCGTGATGGGAGACCTCTAAATGGCCACCAGAATCGCCCGCGCCGATTATGCCGCCA
Organism: Paracoccaceae bacterium; assembly: GCA_031398695.1. GTDB lineage: Bacteria > Pseudomonadota > Alphaproteobacteria > Rhodobacterales > Rhodobacteraceae > JAIYDJ01. The sequence goes on from JANNNU010000090.1 coordinate 34,061, forward strand.
TGTACGGCCCGACCACCGGCGACCGCCTGCGGTTGGGCGACACCGACCTGATCATCGAGGTGGAGCGTGACCTGACCACCTACGGCGAAGAGGTCAAGTTCGGCGGCGGCAAGGTGATCCGCGACGGCATGGGCCAAAGCCAGATCACCCGCGCCGGCGGGGCGGTCGATACCGTCATCACCAACGCGCTGATCCTCGATCACTCCGGCATCTACAAAGCCGACATCGGCCTGCGCGACGGGTTGATCCACAAGATCGGCAAGGCCGGCAACCCCGACACGCAATCCGGCGTCGACATCGTCATCGGGCCAGGGACCGAGATCATCGCCGGCGAGGGGCGGATCCTGACCGCCGGCGGCTTCGACGCCCACATCCATTTCATCACCCCGCACCAGGCCGAAGACGCGCTGCATTCCGGCATCACCACCATGCTCGGCGGCGGCACCGGCCCCGCGCATGGCACGCTCGCCACCACTTGCACCCCCGGCCCCTGGCACATCGCGCGGATGCTGCAGGCGCTCGATTCGATCCCGATGAACTTCGGCATCTCCTGCAAAGGCAACGCGAGCCAACCCGATGCCCTGATCGAGATGATCCACGCCGGGGCGTGTGCCATGAAACTGCACGAGGATTGGGGCACCACCCCCGCCGCCATCGACTGCTGCCTGTCGGTGGCCGACGATTTCGACGTGCAGGTGATGATCCACACCGACACGCTGAATGAGAGCGGTTTCGTCGAGAATACCCTCGCTGCCATCAAGGGCCGCACCATCCACGCCTTCCACACCGAAGGCGCCGGGGGCGGTCACGCGCCGGACATTCTGAAAGTGGTCAGCAGCGCCAACATCATCCCGTCGTCCACCAACCCGACGATGCCCTACACCGTCAACACGGTCGAAGAGCACCTCGACATGCTGATGGTCTGCCACCACCTCGACAAGTCGATCCCCGAGGACGTCGCCTTCGCCGAATCCCGCATCCGGCGCGAGACCATCGCCGCCGAGGATATCCTGCACGACATGGGGGCGCTGTCGATCCTGTCGTCCGACAGTCAGGCGATGGGCCGCGTGGGCGAGGTCATCATCCGCACCTGGCAGACGGCGCACAAGATGAAGGTCCAGCGGGGACGGCTGTCCGAAGAAACCGGCGACAACGACAACCTGCGCGTCCGCCGCTATGTCGCCAAATACACCATCAACCCCGCGATTGCGCATGGCATCAGCACCCATATCGGCAGCGTCGCCGAAGGCAAACGTGCCGATCTTGTGCTGTGGAACCCGGCCTTCTTCGGTGCCAAGCCCGAAATGGTGCTGATGGGCGGCATGATCACCTGCGCGCAAATGGGCGACCCCAATGGCTCAATTCCCGTGCAGCCGATGTATTCCCGTCCGATGTTCGGCGCGCTGGGCCGGGCGCGGGGGGCGACCATGGCAAGCTTCGTCAGCCAGGCGGCGGCCGCGAACGGCATCGGCGCGCAATTGGGGCTGGAAAAGACCATCCTGCCGGTCAAAGGCACGCGCACCATCGGCAAGGCCAACATGATCCACAACCACGCCCGCCCGCAGATCGAGGTGAACCCCGAAACCTACGAGGTGCGCGCCGATGGCGAGCTGCTGACCTGCGAACCCGCCGCCGAACTGCCACTGGCCCAGCGCTATTTCCTGTTCTGACCCCCGCACTCGCAGCCAAGGATATCCGATGCTCCCCGCCCGCCAGGTTCTGCGCCAATCCGCCGCCGACGCGACCGACCGGATCGTGCTCGCCTACGACGAACGGTTCGTGCGTCGCAAGCGGCTGACCTGCGCGTCCGGGGCGTCGGTGATGGTCGATTTGGCCGAAACCGTCAGCCTCGACGACGGCGACGCGTTGCTGACCGACGACGGCCGAACGCTGGCCATCGTCGCCGCTGATGAACCTGTCGTGATGGTCAGGGGCAACCTTCCCCGCCTTGCCTGGCATATCGGCAACCGCCACACTCCGTGCGAGGTGACGGCCACCCATCTGGTGATCCGCCGCGACCATGTACTTGAAAACATGCTCAAAGGCCTTGGTGCAGACCTGACGATCAGCCTGGCACCCTTCCGCCCGGAAGGCGGCGCTTACGGTCACGGCAGAACCCTCGGGCACAGCCATGTCTGATTCCACCGACGCCTTGCGTCTGGTGCAGTGGCTGTCGCCCGCCTTTCCGATCGGCGCCTTCGCCTATTCGCAGGGGCTCGAGACGGCGATCGCTGACGGCGACGTGCACGACGCGGCGACTCTGCACGACTGGATCGCCGCCATCCTGACCTTCGGCTCGGCGCGCACCGACGCGATCCTGCTGGCGCACGCGCGCACGGGTGCCGACCTGACCGGTCTCGCCCTCGCCCTGGCCTCCAGCGCCGAACGCCTGACCGAGATGATGGAACAGGGCCGCGCCTTCGGCCAGACCATCGCCGCGATCACCGGCACGCCCCAGCCGGTGCTGCCCTACGCCTTGGCCGTCGCCCACGCCACACGTGCGCTGAACGTCCCCACCGAAACGGTCCTAACCCATTGGCTGCAGGGCGTCGCCGCGCAACTCGTCTCGGTCGGCGTCCGCTTTGTTCCGATCGGCCAGACGGATGGCCAGCGGATCCTCGCGGCCCTCGCGCCGTGCATCACGCGTCTGGCCCGCGACTGCGCCATCGCCCCGCTGACCGACATCGGCACCGCCACCGTCGCCGCCGACCTCGCCGCGATGCGTCACGAAACCCTTCCCGTCAGGATCTACCGGACATGACCCAACCCAGTGGCAAACACGGACCACTCCGCGTTGGCATCGGCGGCCCGGTCGGCGCCGGCAAGACCACTCTGACCGAACAGTTGTGCCGCGCGCTCGCGCACCGCTGCTCGATGGCCGTCATCACGAACGACATCTACACCCGCGAGGATGCCGATTACCTGACCCGTGCGCAGGTCCTACCCGCCAAACGCATCCGCGGCGTCGAAACCGGCGGGTGCCCGCACACGGCGATCCGCGAGGATGCATCCATCAACCTCGCCGCGATCGCCGATCTCAACCACGCGTTCGGCGACCTCGACCTGATCCTGATCGAATCGGGCGGCGACAACCTCGCCGCGACCTTCAGCCCCGAACTCGCCGATCTGTCGATCTATGTCATCGACACGGCCGCGGGTCAGGACATCCCGCGCAAGCGCGGGCCGGGCCTTGCGCGGTCTGACCTTCTTGTCGTCAACAAGACTGATCTCGCGCCCCATGTGGGTGTCGATCTGACGCTCCTCGAATCCGACACGCAGGTGGCGCGGGGCACGCGTCCCTATGTCATGGCGCGCCTGCGTGCCGGGCATGGCGTCGATCAGATCGTGGCATTCCTGCAGCATGATGGCGGCCTCGCCCTGCGCTGAGTCGCGCGTCACCTGCCCACAGATCGTCCGTTACCCCACGTAATGCCCAAATATTACGCGTAAAGCGACACATTGGCCGTAACGGCACCATGACAATCGCGCAGATGTTGCCGCACTGCGGCGGCCCCGTTTTTGTGATCGTCGCGCCGGTACAAACCCGGCGATGAACAGATGTGCGGTGGCGATCGGATTGGACGTCAGTCACCACCGCACGGGGTGCAACTTTCGTTGCTGCTGCAGGATAAGTCCGGTCCCGGGCAAAGGGAAGCCGGCGCTTGGGGTGGCCCTTTGAGGGGACGAGACATGAATTACCGTGGAATGATGCTAGCGATGGGGCTTGGCCTTGGGCTGGCCGGTCTGGGCCTGGCAGGCGCTGCCGTGGCGCAGGACACCATCAAGGTCGGTGTGCTGCATTCGCTGTCGGGCACGATGGCGATTTCGGAAACGACGCTGAAAGACACCATGCTGATGCTGATCGCCGAACAGAACGCCAAAGGCGGATTGCTCGGCAAACAGCTCGAGGCGGTCGTGGTCGATCCGGCCTCGGACTGGCCGCTCTTTGCCGAAAAGGCGCGCGAGCTGCTGACCGTGTCCGATGTGGACGTGATGTTCGGTTGCTGGACGTCGGTGTCGCGCAAATCCGTGCTGCCGGTGATCGAGGAACTGAACGGTCTGCTGTTCTACCCGGTCCAGTACGAAGGCGAGGAATCGTCCCAGAACGTGTTCTACACCGGCGCCGCCCCGAACCAGCAAGCGATCCCGGCAACCGACTATTTCCTCGACGAACTCGGGGTCGAGAAGTTTGCCTTGCTGGGCACAGATTATGTCTACCCGCGCACCACGAACAACATCCTGGAAAGCTACCTGGTCTCCAAGGGCATCCCGAAAGAGGATATCTTTGTGAACTACACGCCCTTCGGTCATTCCGACTGGTCCAAGATCGTGGCTGACGTCGTGGCACTGGGTGCGGATGGCAAGAAGGTCGGCGTGATCTCGACGATCAACGGCGACGCGAACATCGGCTTTTACAAGGAACTCGCCGCCGCCGGCATCTCGGCCGACGACATCCCAGTCGTCGCCTTCTCGGTCGGTGAAGAGGAACTTTCGGGCCTCGACACCTCGAACCTCGTCGGCCATCTCGCAGCATGGAACTACTTCCAGTCCGCCGACGTGCCGGTGAACGCTGAATTCATCGCCAAGTGGAAGGCCTTCGCCGGCGAAAACCGCGTGACGAACGACCCGATGGAAGCACACGTTATCGGCTTCAGCATGTGGGTGCAGGCGGTAGAAAAGGCCGGCACCACCGATGTCGATGCCGTGCGCACCGCGATGTACGGGCTGGAAACCCCGAACCTGACCGGCGGGATCGCCAAGATGCTGCCGAATCATCACCTGACCAAGCCGGTGCTGATCGGCGAGATCCGGGCTGATGGCCAGTTCGATATCATCAGCCAGACCGAACCCGTCCCCGGCGACGCCTGGACCGACTTTCTGCCCGAGTCGGCCGTCCTCGACAGCGATTGGCCGGGTCTGGAGTGCGGCATGTACAACACCGAGACCAAGACCTGCGTGCAGCTGAAGTCGAACTACTGATCCAGACGCCACAGCGGGGGGCCGCACCGGCCCCCCGACACCATGACACGGGGCACCATGCGGACCATCCTGATCGTTCTTGCGGCCCTTCTGGCCTTCGCAGCCCCCGCCGCCGCCCAACAGGCCGCAGCCCTCGTCGCCGAAAACCGGGCCCTGATCGAAAAGCCCTCGCGCCAGACCATCGGTCCGGTGATCGAGGCGCTCGCAGCGTCCGGCGATCCCGCGGCTGCCACGATCCTCGCCGCCTGGGCGGACCGCGGCCTTGGCCTGCGCAAATCCGACGGGGCCTTGGTGCTGCTTACCGCCACGGCCGACGGCTACGCCCTGCGCGACCTGACCCTTGCGGACATCGGCACGGCCGCCAAAGCCGACATCACCGAACTGCGTCCGAACGCCGGGGTGCGCGGGCTGATCGCCACCGCGTTGGTCCAGTTCACCCTGTCCGACCCCGACCCCACCAAACGGCGCGATGCCCTGACGTCTATCGCCCGCGATCCGACCGCCGAGTCGCTGGCGCCCCTGCGCGCCGCGATCGACACCGAACCGGACCCCAGCCTCAGGGCGCAAAAGCAGCGCCTCGAACGCCTGCTGACCATGCAGTTCGACCCGGATCCCGCCGCCCGCGTCGCCGCCATCGGCAGCTTCGGCGCAGACCTCGGGCTCGACCTGCGCGCCGCATTGAATCCGATCCTCGCGACCCGGCGTGAGGCGGTGCTGGGCGACTTCCCCACCGGCACGAACATCGCGCGGCGCCTGGCCCCCGGCACCGATCTGCCCGACTCCGAGGCCTATGACATTTTGGTCGCCGCCAGCCTCGCCCCCGCCCGCCTGACGGTGGCCGACGCCCGCAGCGCGCTTCAGGCCAACATCGTGAACGGCTCGGTCGGCGGCATCCCCGTTGCCGATCTGAACGCGCAGGCCAACCGCGATCTCGCCTACACCGCGCTCGAAACCGCCGGAACCGTCCCCCCCGCCGCCACGGATGCCGAAGTCGCCGCCGCCCTGCAATCCCACACCATCGCCGACGTCTATGTCGAGCCGAACGCCGATGTCACCTCCGCCGCCCGTGCCGCCCTGTCCGCCATCAGCTTCAAGCTCGGCGCGATGGAAACCGCCGACCTCACCCTCGATGCCCTGTCGCTCGCCTCGATCTACTTCCTCGCCGCCATCGGCCTCGCCATCACCTTCGGCGTGATGCGGGTGATCAACATGGCGCATGGCGAATTCATCATGATGGGTGCCTACACCGGCTACGTCGTGCAACTTCTGATCCCGAACTACACCGTCTCGATCCTCATCGCCCTGCCGCTCGCCTTTGCCGTGGCCTTCGCCGCCGGGGTCGCGATGGAGCGGCTGGTGATCCGGCATCTCGTCAAACGCCCCCTCGAGACGCTGCTCGCAACCTTCGGCATCTCGATCGCCCTGCAACAACTGGCCAAGAACATCTTCGGCACCCAGGCCCGCCCGTTGACCTCGCCCGCCTGGCTCGACGGAGCACTGGTGTTCAACGATGTGGTGTCCATCAGCTACATCCGCATCGCGATCTTCGTCATGGCGCTGCTGTTCCTCGGCCTGTTCCTGTGGATCATGAAACGCACGCAGCTTGGCCTGCACGTCCGCGCCGTCACGCAGAACCCGGCCATGGCGGCCTCCATGGGCATCAACCCCGACCGCATCAACATGCTGACCTTCGGCCTCGGCTCCGGCATCGCGGGCATTGCCGGGGTCGCCATCGGCCTCTTCGCCAAGGTCACGTCCGAGCTTGGCTCCGACTACATCGTTCAGTCCTTCATGACCGTGGTGGTGGGCGGCGTCGGCAACATCTGGGGTACCCTGGCCGGGGCCGCCCTGATCGGGTTCCTGCAAAAAGGGATTGAATGGTTCAACCCGTCCAACACCCTCGCAGCCCAAACCTACATGATCCTATTCATCATCCTTTTCATCCAGTTCCGCCCGCGCGGGATCATCGCCCTCAAGGGCCGGGCCGCAGGAGACTGATCATGCAAAATCCATCGCCGTCTGCATCATCTGTTCACAAATATCCCACGGGGGTGCGGGGGTGTGAAACCCCCGCCAAGGCTGGCCCAAGATGACCCAAGGCTTCCTCTCCAAAAACCCTTCCGTCCTGATCTTCCTCGCGGTCCTCGCGCTCTTCACCCTTGCCACAACCCTGCTGTCCGAGGCGTATGGCATCGGCTTCCTCTCCACCTCCTTCGTGAAAACCCTCGGAAAGACCCTCTGCCTCTGCCTGATCGCCGTCGCGATGGACCTTGTCTGGGGCTATGCCGGCATCCTGTCGCTCGGCCATTTCGCGTTCTTCGGTCTTGGCGGCTACATGATCGGCATGTGGTTGATGTATGCCCGCACCGAGGAAATCGTGCTGACCTCGCTTTCCACCGGCCAGCTTCCCGCCACCCCGCAAGAGGTGAAGGACGGCATCGCCAGCCAGATCTTCGGCGTCGTCGGCGCGTCCGATCTGCCCGCAATATGGACCTTCGCCGGTAACCCGCCGATCCAACTCGCCCTCGCGGTCCTGATCCCTGGTCTTCTCGCGCTGGTGTTCGGCTGGCTCGCCTTCCGCAGCCGCGTCACCGGTGTCTATCTCAGCATCCTGACGCAGGCCTTCACCCTCGCCTTGTCGCTGCACCTCTTTCAGAACGACTCCGGCCTGCGCGGCAACAACGGGCTCTCGGGCCTGCAGAACATCCCCGGCCTCGATGCGGTTCCACAGGCGACCGTCTCGATCTGGTTCCTCTGGGCCTCTGCCGCAGCCCTCGGCCTCGGCTACATCGCAGCCGCGTTCACCGTCTCGGGCAAGTTCGGCTCGGCTCGGTCATCAAGGGCATCCGCGACGACGAACAGCGGGTGCGCTTCCTCGGCTACTCGGTCGAAGGCTACAAGCTCTTCATCTTCACCATGACCGCCATGATCGCTGCCATCGCAGGCGTCCTCTACTACCCCCAGGCCGGGATCATCAACCCGGCCGAGATCGCCCCGATCGCCTCGATCTACCTCGCCGTCTGGGTCGCCATCGGGGGCAGGGGGCGGCTCTACGGCGCGGTGATCGGCGCGGCATTCGTCTCTCTTGTGTCCAGCTGGTTCACCGGGGGCCGCGCGCCCGACCTGAACCTCGGGTTCTACACCGTCAAATGGGTCGACTGGTGGCTGGTCCTTCTGGGCACCGCCTTCGTCCTCGTCACCCTCTATGCCCCGCGCGGCATCGCAGGGGCATTCGACCGCTTCACCCACCTGATGCCGCCCAAACGCCGCGGCGCGCAGCTGGGCCCCGATGACGGCAGCCTGCAGGAACAAGAGGCCGACACATGACCAGTCTCCTCGAAGTCTCGGGCGTCACCGTCACGTTCGACGGCTTCCGCGCCATCAACAACCTGTCGTTCCAGATCGGCACCGCCGAGTTGCGCGCGGTGATCGGCCCGAACGGGGCAGGGAAAACCACCTTCATGGACATTGTCACTGGCAAGACCCGGCCCGACAATGGGCAGGTGCTGTGGGGCGAAAACTCGGTGTCACTCTTGAAGATGTCCGAGGCGCAGATCGCCCGCGCCGGGGTCGGCCGCAAGTTCCAGCGCCCCACGGTGTTCGAGGATCAATCGGTCGAGGACAACCTGCTGCTGGCGCTTAAAGCCGCCCGCAGCCCGTGGTCGGTCCTGTTCTACACCCGCAAGCCCGACCACATGGCCCGCGTCGCCAGGCTGGCGGCAGAAGTCGGGTTGGCGGACGTGCTGCACCGCAAATCGGGCGAGCTTAGCCACGGACAAAAGCAATGGCTTGAGATCGGCATGCTGCTTGCGCAGGAACCCCGCCTGCTACTGGTCGACGAACCGGCGGCGGGCATGACTGTGGGCGAGCGGGAACAGACGACGACCTTGCTGGTCAACCTCGCCAAGACCCGCGCGGTGGTGGTGGTCGAGCATGATATGGAGTTCGTGCGCCGCCTGAACTGCAAGGTCACGGTGCTGCACGAAGGGTCGGTGCTGGCCGAAGGCACGCTCGACCATGTAACCAAGAACCAGGACGTCATCGACGTCTATCTGGGGCGCTGACATGCTGGAAACCAAAGGCCTGACCCTGCACTACGGCGCGTCACAGATCCTCTACGGCATTGATCTGGTTGCGAAAGCCGGAGAGGTCACCTGCATCATGGGCACCAATGGCGTCGGCAAGACTAGCTTCTTCAAGGCAGTGTCGGGCACGCATCCGCGCTCGGGCGGGACGATCTTGCTGGACGGCAAAGAGGTGCTAAAGGTCCCGCCGCAGGGCATGGCCACGCGCGGCCTCGGATACGTTCCGCAAGGCCGGATGATCTTTCCGCTGCTGACGGTGGGCGAAAACCTGCAGACCGCATACGCCACCTTGCCGAAATCCGAACACAAGATCCCCGCCGAGATCTACGATCTGTTCCCGGTCCTGCGCGACATGGATCACCGCCGCGGCGGCGATCTGTCGGGCGGCCAGCAACAGCAACTCGCCATCGCCCGCGCCATGAGGATGAAGCCGAAAGACCTGCTGCTGGACGAGCCGACCGAAGGCATCCAGCCCAACATCATCCAGCAGATCGGCCGGGTGATCAGCCTGCTGCGGTCCAAGGGCGACATGGCCATCGTGCTGGTCGAGCAGTATTTCGACTTCGCCTACGACCTCGCCGACAGCTTCTACGTGTTCGAACGGGGAAGGGTGACGACCCAGGGCCGCAAGGACACCCTGACCCGCGACCAGCTCCGCGCTGGCCTTTCGATCTGACAGCGCGGCTTTCATCTTGGCGGAAATATCCCACGGGGGTCCGGGGGTGTGAAACCCCCGGCTTTGGCCGGGCGTCGGCCTACTCGTCTGGCAGCCGCCGCACCGCCCCGGTCGAGGCCGAGGTTGCGAATAGCCCGTAGGCCCGCAGCGCCTGCGTGATCTTGCGCGGCCGCGCCTTGGCCGGTTTCCAACCCAGCGCGTCCTGCTCCACCCGCCGCGCCTCCAGATCGGCCTCCGAGACAGCCAGATGGATCGACCGCGCCGGAATGTCGATCTCGATCCGGTCGCCTTCGCGCACCAGCCCGATCAACCCACCCGACGCTGCTTCCGGGCTGACATGCCCGATCGAAAGGCCCGAAGTCCCCCCCGAAAACCGACCGTCGGTCAGCAGCGCGCAGGCTTTGCCCAAGCCTTTGGATTTCAGATAGCTGGTCGGATACAGCATTTCCTGCATGCCCGGCCCGCCCTTTGGCCCCTCGTAGCGGATCACCAGCACGTCGCCCTCGCGGATCTCGTTCGACAGGATCGCCGCCACCGCCGCATTCTGCGATTCGAACACCCGCGCCGGACCGGCGAAGACCAGAATGGAATCGTCCACCCCCGCCGTCTTCACGATGCACCCCTCGGGAGCGATGTTGCCCGACAGCACGGCCAGACCGCCGTCCTTGCTGAACGGGGTTTTGGTGGACCGGATCACGCCCTTTTCGCGGTCGGTGTCCAGATCGGCCCAACGCCGCGCCTGACTGAACGCCTCCTGCGTCGCGACCCCTCCCGGAGCCGCGAGGAAGAAGTGCCGCACCGCCGCGTCATTGGTCCGGCTGATGTCCCAGTGGTCAATCGCCGCACCCAAGGTCGGCGCGTGCACGGTCGAGCAGTCGCGGTGCAACAGCCCCCCGGCGTCAAGCTGGCCCAGGATCGCCATGATACCGCCGGCGCGGTGAACGTCCTCCATATGCACGTCCGACTTGGCGGGTGCCACCTTGCACAGCACCGGCACCTGGCGGCTAAGGCGGTCAATATCCGCCATCTTGAAATCCACGCCACCCTCATGCGCCGCCGCCAGGATGTGCAGCACCGTGTTGGTGGACCCGCCCATCGCGATATCCAACGTCATCGCGTTTTCAAAGGCTTCCTTGGTCGCAATCGCCCGCGGCAGCACCGACATGTCGTTGCCTTCGTAGTGCCGCTTGGTGATGGCGACGATCCGCCGCCCGGCCTCAAGGAATAGCTCGCGCCGGTCGCCGTGAGTCGCAAGGGTGGACCCGTTGCCGGGCAACGACAGCCCCAACGCCTCGGTCAAACAGTTCATCGAATTGGCGGTGAACATCCCCGAACACGATCCGCAGGTCGGGCAGGCGGCTTCTTCGATCTTCTGCACATCCTCGTCGGACACGGAATCATCCGCCGCCGCGACCATCGCGTCCACCAGATCCATCGCCACGGTCTTGCCATCCAGCACGACTTTGCCCGCCTCCATCGGCCCGCCCGACACGAACACCGCCGGGATGTTCAGCCGCATCGCCGCCATCAGCATGCCGGGGGTGATCTTGTCGCAGTTGGAAATGCAGACCATCGCATCGGCGCAATGGGCGTTGACCATGTATTCGACCGAATCCGCGATCAACTCGCGCGAGGGCAGAGAATACAGCATCCCGTCATGCCCCATCGCGATCCCGTCATCGACCGCGATGGTGTTGAACTCCTTGGCCACCCCGCCCGCGCGTTCCACCTCGCGCGCGACCATCTGGCCGAGATCCTTGAGGTGCACATGCCCCGGCACGAACTGGGTAAAGCTGTTGACGATGGCGATGATCGGCTTGCCGAAATCGCCTTCCTTCATCCCCGTCGCACGCCACAGCCCCCGCGCACCGGCGTTGTTGCGGCCATGGGTGGTGGTGCGGGAACGATAGGCGGGCATGGGGTCACTCCTGTGGGGCGACCCTGACGTTGCATCTGGCGGCGTCAGGGTCAAGCCCCGGCAGGGTCAGACCCCGACCGCGCCAAAGATGCTGTCGTGATGATCGGCCAGATAGATCCGCAACCAGGGGGTAAAGCGGGTCGGGTTGGCCCGGGTTTCCGCCGTCAGATCGGCCAGGTTCACCCAGCGTGTTTCGCACACTTCATCGGGGTTCAGGTCCAGCGGAAGGGACACCGTCGCCTCGGCCACAAAGATGTCGACCTCTTCGTGCTCGATCAACCCCGAGCCGACCTCGGCACGGTAGGTCACGTGCCCGGCCGAACGCAGCGCCAGCCCGGTGATCCCCAACTCCTCGCGCAAGCGCCGCACCGCGCAGGCCTGCGTCTCTTCGCCCCAACGCGGATGCGTGCAGCAGGTGTTCGCCCAAAGTCCCGGCGTATGGTACTTCGACAGCGCCCGACGCTGGATCAGCACCGAGGTTCCGGCCAGCACGAACACCGACACTGCCAGATGCCGCAGCCCGCGCTGATGCACGGCCAGTTTTTCGACCGGCTGCAACACACCATCAATCCACGCGGGCACCATTTCAGACATAGGACGGTTTCACCAACCCCAACAGATGTGCCACGTTCTTGAAGCCGATCTTGATATGGGCCATCGGGCGGGCGGCGACCAGCTTCTTGTTCATATAGGCCTCGAACGTCAGCTTCTGCACGTCGAGGTCATGGCACAGGCTGACGAACCGCTCGCGCCGCATGTCGGACTTGTAATAGGCGTCCTGCATCGACCGCAGCACCTTGAACACCGTGCCATGCTCTTTCATGAACAGCTTGCGCGCTAGTTTTAGGTCGCGCACCTGACCCGAGGCCAGAAACGCCACCGCCGCCTTGGCCGCCACCTCGCCCCCGACCATCGCGTAGTAAATCCCCTCGCCGGATGACGGGGCCACGACCCCCGCTGCATCCCCGGCCAGCAGCACGTCACGGCCGTTGTCCCAGCGGTCCATCGGGCGCAGCGGGATCGGGGCGCCTTCGCGGCGGATCGTCTCGCAGCCCGCAAGGCCTGACACGGCCCGAAGATCGGCCGTCGCCTGTTTCAGATCCACCCCGTCCACCCCCGTGCCCATGCCAACCGAGACGGTCTTGCCGTGCGGAAACACCCAACCATAGAAGTCGGGGCTGATCTTGCCGTCATAGACCACGTCGCAGCGCATCGGGTCATAATCGGCATTGGCGGGCGGAGCCTTGATGATCTCGTGATAGGCGATGACATAGGGGATCTTGTCCCCCCCCGGCACTTCGGTTTTCGCCACGTTCGACCGTGCGCCGTCGGCTCCGATCACCAGCTTCGCCGCGATCCGCCGTTCCTCGCCGCTGGCCTTGTCGCGGTAGACGACGTGGGTGCCGCCCGCATCCCGCTCGATCCGCAGATAGGTGCCGGTCAGGCGGGCCGCCCCTGCGCCAACCGCCCGCGCCCGCAGGAAATCGTCGAAATGCTCGCGATCGACCATCCCCACATAACCGCCCTCGATATGGATATCGACCGCGCGTTGCGTGGGCGAGATCATCCGCGCGATGTTGACCCGCGCCACGATCTGGCTGTCGGGAATGGCGAAATCCGCGATCAGCCGGGGCGGAATCGCACCGCCGCAGGGCTTGATCCGCCCGTCACGGTCCAGCATCGCCACCCGCTGCCCGGCCTGTGCCAGAATCTGCGCTGCCGTCGCCCCCGAAGGACCGCCCCCCACCACCACCACGTCGAACATGCGTCACTCCCCCGGAACCAGTTGCGAATGCGGGCGCGCGCGGCCCCCGTCGATGATCTGCGCGGCCATCCCGGCCGCCACGATGAACAGCGCCGCCTCCAGCGCGAAAACGGTGCCGAAGGCTGCCGCGTCATGGGTCAGGCTGCGCATCACGTCGACCAGCACCGCGCCGGTCAGCCCACCCGCGCCCGCCGCAATCGCCTGGCTTGCGCCCCACAGGCCCATCCGCGTGCCTTCGCGCGCGCCGCGCCCCTCGCCAGCCAGCGCCATCATCGACCCGATAGCAGCCACAGCGAACATTCCGTTGAAAAGGCCAAGCCCGATGACCGCCGGTTGCAGCAGCGCGGACAGACCCAGACTGCCGACAGCCGTCACGGCGATCAGCGACGCCGCCGACCCCGCGCACCCGGCCATCACCCACATCCGCAACGATCCGATCCGCAAACCCGTCGCGGCGATCCCGACCAGCAGCATGCCGACAAAGACACCGCCGTTCTGTGCGCCTGAAAGCGAGGTGGTCTGCCCCGGCGTCATCCCGAACACCAGGCCCGCATAAGGTTCAAGGATCAGTTCCTGCATGAAATACGCGGTCATCGACAGAAAGATGAACAGGGTAAAATTGCGGGCGCGCGGCTCCTGCCACACCTCGGCCAGCCCTTGGCGAAACGGCATCCCGCGCGGCTCGGTGGAGCACACATGGCGCGCTTCGATCCCGGCAATGGCCAGGGTGGTCAGCAGCACGGCGACCCCGCAGACGGCCCCCACCACCTCCAGCAGCCGCAGCGGGGTGTAAGGGTCCAAAAGCCCCCCGACCACGGTCGCCGTCACGGCGATGCCGAAGATCATCATCAGCCAGGTGATCGTCGCCGCAGCCGCCCTCCGCCGGGGATGGGTCGCCGTCGCCAATAGCGCCAGCAAGGACGTCCCCGACGCGCCGACGCCCATGCCGATCAGCGCGTAGGCCAGCAGCGACAGCGCCAGCCCTGCCGCAAAACTGCCCGCGAACAGCGTGACCGCCAACGCCGCCAGAAACGCCCCGAGCCCCAGAACCGCCATGCCGCCGATGATGAACACTGTCCGGTTCCCACCGGTGTCGCTGCGGTAGCCCCAGTTCGGCCGGGTGATCTGGATGCCGTAATGCAGCCCGACCAGCAGCCCCGGCAACACCGCCGGAAGGCCCAGCTCGACCACCATCAGCCGGTTCAGTGTCGAGGTCGTCAGGACCACGATCGCGCCCAGGCACAACTGCACCAGCCCCATCCGCACGATCGAGAACCACGACAGCGTCATGCCATCCCCCGCAGCGCATGGGCGCTGATCATCATGCCCAGCACATAAAGGGTAACCCCGGCTCCGTTGTACCATGGCGCCAGCCCTTTGGGGTCGGTCAACAGCTTGCCCATCGCGCGCAGTTGCAGGCCAAGCAGCACCACCACCGCCAAGGCATGCCAGGGCGTGCCCCAGATCAGCAACAGCGCAATGACGATCATCTGCGCCAGCGCCATCACCGTGCACGCCACGCGGGCGGCCACGTCCGGACCCATCACGACCGGCAAAGAGCGCACACCATGTTGGCGGTCGCCCTCCAATGCTTTGAAATCGTTCAACGTCATGATGCCGTGCGCGCCAAAGGAATACAGCAGCGCCACCGTGACGATCTGAAAGCCCGGCATCCCCTGCGCCAGCACGGCCGCGCCGGTGAACCACGGCAAGCCTTCATAGCACAGGCCCACCAGCCCCGGCCCCCACCAGCCCGACCGCTTCAGCCGCACCGGTTCGGCCGAATAGGCCCAAGCCGCCAGCACGCCAACCGCCGTGGCGGCAAAGCCCCAGGGGCCCAGAAACCACCCCATCGCCAGCGACAAAACCGACATCGCCAGCGCGATCCACAACCCCCAGCGGCCCGGAATACGGCCCGACGGGATCGGCCGGTTCGGCTCGTTCACCGCGTCCACATGCCGGTCGCACCAATCGTTCGCAGCCTGTGACATGCCGCAGACCACCGGCCCGGCCAGAACCACGCCCAGCAGCACCATCGGCAAGGCATCCAGCGGGTTGACCCCGACCGAAACGATGCCGCACAGATAGGCCCACATTGGTGGAAACCATGTGATCGGCTTGATCAACTCCAGCATCGCCCGAGGCTTCGGGACGCGCGCTGTGGACCGGACGGATTGTAAGGTTTGGCTGACTTGCATGTGTCAATCTAGCATTACATCTTCGAGTCGATCAACACCCGATTTAACCGGAGGCAAGTCTGCGCGGTTCACCCGCCCGACAACCGGCACCGCCGGTCGAACCGACCGGGCCGCTTACCTTCATGGATGAACCTGGCTTTCTGGGATGAAAGCCGACCGGCCCTGCGATCAGTCTTCGTCCTTGCTCAGCAACCCGAACTTGCGCAGCTTGACGTACAACGACTGCCGCGACAGCCCCAGCATTTCGGCGGCTGCCACCCTGTTGTTGCGGGTCAGTTCCACCGCTGTCTGGATGCACATCTTTTCGACCACATCCGTGGTTTCGCCCACGATATCCTTCAGCGTGGATGACCCGACTAACTCCATCACCGAGCGCATCCCGTCTTCGGACGTGTTCAATCCGGGACGGCGCAACAATTCGGCGCGGCTCGCATCCCGGATGATAAGCACGAACCCCGATTTCGGCTTGTCCTCCAGGAACGTGGCCGAAATCTCGACCGCGACCTGCCCGTCGAACACCGTGGTCACCCGCGTCGCATACAGCCGCAACTGGCGACTGCGCCGCGCATTGTCCAGGATCACCCGCAGATCGACCGACCCGCGCGACAGAAAATCCGCCAGCGACCGCCCCCGCACCGCGTTCAGGTTCGAGCTGTCGGTCAGTTTCAGGAACGCATCGTTGACGCCGGTGATCAGACCGTCGCCATCGAGGAACACGATGCTGTCAACGCCTTCGTGATACAGCCGCAGCAGGTTTTCCGAGGTTTCGTCCGCCGCCGGCGCGGTGTCGTCGCTCGTCTCCAGGCGGCACATGAGCAGCCGCTCGCCCGCCGCCCGGAACAGGATCGGCAGCACGCGCAGCCGTCGCTGCGACCGGCGGGCCTGCAGCTCTACCGGGCTCGTGGCATCCGCCGCCGCGATGTTCGTCAGGCTTTCCAGAAACTCGCCCCGACGGCGGCCTTCGAACTCCTGCGCAATGGCGGCCCCGATCAGATCCTGCCGCGACCCTCCCAGCAGCAAAGCGGCCGCCGCGTTCAGGTCGGAGATGCGCCCGTTGGTCATCGCAACCAGAACGATCGCATCCCGCGTCGCCTCCATCAGCACGCGATAGCGCGTGTCCATTTCGCGCTGGGTTTCGTAGTCACGCTCCAGCGCGATCTGCGCCATCACCAGTTGCTGCTGCATTTCGGCGATCTGGCGCAGGTCGCGCCCCAGCATCAGCACCGAATTGTCGGGCGCGACGCGGTGCATGGAATAGCGAACCGGAAACTCCCACGCGCCCTCGTCGATGTGGTTCAGCTCGATCGCGACCGCCCGCGCGCCGGGCCTGCCCATGCCGGCAAGACGGCTTTCCAGCTTGACGCAGCTTTCCGATGTCAGAAAGTCCCGCAACGGACGCCCGACCCAGTGATCCAACCGGCCGAACGACCGATGATGAGGGTTGACGCTTACCGAAGATACTCTACCGTCCGTGGTGATAAGGAGCGAAATGTCCGCAGCCGTCGTGATGATCTCGGACAAAAGCTCCGGATCGATCAGCGGCACAGACATGCCCGCCAGAATATGCTTTGAGTCAGTATTCA
>JANNNU010000108.1:0-19199 GCA_031398695.1 Paracoccaceae bacterium
AGACTGGCGAAGGCACGGCCAAGCTGATCTCGGACTTTCTGAAAGAGGCTTACAACGCCACATTCCTGTCCAAGATTGCGGCGTTGCTGGCTTATACCTCGTTGAAACGGCTGCAAAAACGCATCGATCCGCGGCGGATCAACGGCGGGGTTTTCCTCGGGCTGAACGGAACGGTCGTCAAATCGCACGGATCGGCCGATGCCACCGGCGTTTCGGCGGCCATCAAGTTGGCGTTCCAGCTGGCCCAATCGGGATTTCAGGAACGGCTTGCGGCGCGGGTTGCGTCGGCCGGGCACGCGGGGCAGGATGCCGCCACCGAAGGGGTGGGAACCGAATGACGATACGCGCCGTGGTCAAGGGCGTCGGGCACTATCTGCCCGACCGCGTGGTGGCCAATGCCGAGTTGGAAACGCTGGTCGACACCTCGGACGAATGGATCAGATCCCGCTCGGGGATCGAGCGGCGCCACTTCGCCGCCGAGGGCCAGATGACGTCGGATCTTGCGACCCGCGCCGGTCTCGCCGCATTGGCCGCTGCCGGGATGGTGGCGGACGATCTCGATGCGATCATCCTGGCCACCTCGACCGCGGATTTCACCTTTCCGGCCTGTGCCACGATCGTTCAGGCCAATCTCGGGATGACGCGAGGCTTTGCGTTCGATGTGCAGGCGGTCTGCGCCGGATTTGTCTTTGCTCTGGCCAATGCGAACGCCCTGATCCTGTCGGGGCAGGCGAAACGGGTCATGGTGATCGGGGCCGAGACGTTCAGCCGGCTGATGGACTGGACCGACCGCACAACCTGCGTGCTGTTCGGCGACGGCGCGGGCGCACTGGTGCTCGAGGCGGTCGAAAGCACGGGCGCACCGACCGATCGCGGCATCCTTTCGACCGATCTGCACAGCGACGGGCGGTTCCGCGGCTTGCTTTACGTGGACGGCGGCACCTCGACCGGGACGACCGGTCATCTGCGCATGCAGGGAAAGGAAGTCTTTCGGCATGCCATTGAAAAGCTGGCCGAAACCGCTCACACCGCGCTGGACCGTGCCGGATTGGTGGGCGAAGACGTGGCCTGGATCGTGCCCCATCAGGCCAACATCCGGATCATCGAAGGTACCGCCAAGCGCATGCAGCTGGGAATGGACCGCGTCGTGGTCACCGTGCAGGACCACGGCAACACGTCTGCCGCGTCGATTCCGCTGGCGTTGTCGGTCGGCGTCGCGCGTGGGCAGATCAAGTCCGGTGACCTTCTGGTAACCGAGGCGATCGGCGGCGGGCTCGCCTGGGGATCGGTGGTTCTTCGCTGGTAAGGCGGCTTGCGAAGAAGTCGCTCCAAGCCCCTGATATTGACTCGTTTATTCATCCCGCGCATGCTGCGACAAAACCGGGGGATGAAGATGAGTGAAAAGACGCTGACCCGCATGGATCTGTCCGAGGCGGTCTTTCGCGAAGTGGGCCTGTCGCGCAACGAATCGGCGCAGCTGGTCGAATCGGTATTGCAGCATCTGTCGGATGCGCTGGCCAGCGGCGAAACCGTAAAGATCTCGTCGTTCGGCACCTTTTCGGTGCGCGCGAAATCGGCGCGCATCGGGCGCAATCCGAAAACTGGCGACGAGGTTCCGATCAGCCCGCGCCGCGTCCTGACCTTTCGCCCGTCGCACCTGATGAAGGATCGCGTCGCCGTGGGCAAAAAGCACTAGGGCCAGGGTATAGTGGACAAGTCCCCCGAAGCTTTCCGCACGATCAGCGAAGTCGCGGAGACGCTTGAAACACCTGCGCATGTGCTGCGGTTCTGGGAAAGCCGATTTCCGCAGATCCGGCCCGTGAAGCGCGCCGGGGGGCGGCGCTATTACCGCCCTGCGGATGTGGCGCTGCTGACCGGCATCAAGCGGCTGTTGCACGAGGAAGGTCTGACGATCCGCGGCGTGCAGAAAATCTTGCGCGAACAAGGTGTTCGACATGTGGCACGCCTGGCTGGCGCGCCCGAGGCCGATCTGGCCCCCTTCGATCCCGAAGTGGCGCTGGAAGAGGCGATGGCGGAACGGTTCGCGTCCGACCGCACGAGCGCCGATCCGGTTGACGACCCTGCCCCGGTGGCCGAGGTGGAAACCGCCCAGATCTTTGCCTTGGAAACGGCGCTGCGCCGCCCCGTGGCAGAGGATTCGCCCGCGACGCCCGATCTGTTCGATCTGCTTGCCGATGAGGGCGGCACGGAAGATGCCGCTTCGATCTTTGCCGACGACGCCGCGCCGTCTGCCGAACCCACACCGGCCCCGCCGAATACCATGCCCGCAGCGCAACCCGAAGACGTATCCGCAGAGCTCGACCCGCCTGGCCCGTTACAGGGGGATGCAGAGGAGCCTTTGCTGGCGCGTTCGGCGCTGCTGCGCGCCCTGCCCCGGCCGCTGCCCGATGATCTGCGCGCCATGCTGCTGCAGTTGCACCAGCGCATCGCCGCGCACCGCGACCGGCTTGTCGAGGCGGCCCGATCAACCGGGCACAGGGGCTGAGCCGATGTGCTTTCGTGCTTGCTCCTGCCCCGATATTCGCTATGTATCGCCTCGTTCGGGCCGTAGCGCAGCCTGGTTAGCGCGTCCGTCTGGGGGGCGGAAGGTCGAGAGTTCGAATCTCTCCGGCCCGACCAATATAGAAACCGTCCGCCAGCCGAAGGGCTGTGCGGACGTTTTCATTTCTGGATCAATGCGTTGACCGGGCTGCTGTCGGACCGGGCCTTGCGGCGGTTGATCGGTTCGGGCGTGATAGCAGCGGATCTGCCGATCAGCGCCGGTCAAGTGCAGCCGGCAAGTCTGGATCTGCGTTTGGGACCAATCGCCTATCGGGTCAGGGCCTCGTTTCTGACCGGTGCGGGGCGCACCGTGGCGGATCGCCTGACGGAATTCGAGATGCACCGCGTCGATCTGACGAACGGTGCGGTCCTTGAAAAAGGATGCCTGTATGTGATCCCGCTGATGGAGCGTCTGGCGCTGCCGGCCGGTCTGACGGCGGTGGCCAATGCCAAATCATCGACCGGCCGCCTTGATCTGCTGACCCGGACGATCTGTGACGGAGGCATTGAATTCGACCGGATTCCAGGCGGTTACACCGGGCCCCTGTATGCCGAGGTTTGCCCCCGCAGCTTTTCCGTTCTGGTCCGGGCGGGCCAGCGACTGAACCAGATCCGGTTTCGCGACGGTCAAGCGGTGCTTTCGGATGTTGCGCTGGCCACCCTGCATGCCACCGACCCCTTGGTGAACGGTGATCCGGTGATTTCGGAAGGGTTGGGGTTTTCTGTCGATCTGCGGCCCACTCAGGGGGATCTGCTGGGGTATAGAGCCAAGCCTCATACCGGGGTGATCGATCTGGAGCGGATCGGCCACTATCCGGCACGCGATTTCTGGGAAGAGATCCGCTCGACCGACCCCCGGATCATTCTGGACCCCGGGGCATTCTACATTCTGGTCAGCCGAGAGGCGGTGACGATACCGCCCGACTATGCCGCCGAAATGGCCCCCTATCTGGCGATGGTGGGCGAGTTCCGGGTGCATTACGCAGGCTTTTTCGACCCTGGTTTCGGGCATTCGGCAGCGGGGGGTGCCGGATCGCGCGGGGTGCTGGAAGTGCGCTGTCACGAGGCCCCTTTCGTTTTGGAACACGGGCAGATCGTGGGGCGTCTGGTCTACGAACGCATGTCAGAACGGCCGGAAACCCTGTACGGCGCGGGAATCGCGTCGAATTATCAGGGTCAGGGACTGAAACTGGCCAAACAGTTCCGCTGATTGTGAACTGTCATTCGTTTATTGGTGAATGACAGTTCACATCACAGTTTGCGTGTCAGCTTGGCCGCCTGTCGCGCACGCTTGCTGGCAAGGGCAGCCGCGCGAGCCTGTTCGTCGTCCTGTGCCGATGTGGTGCTGGTGCGGCGCGACACCTGCTTGATCGCGGCATCCACACCGCCATTCACGGCGCGGCGTAACACCTGATTGATGACCATCTGGATGATCCGGTTGAGGTCCATGAAAGGCTCCTAATCCTCGAAAAGTTCGCTTTGTCCGGTGGTTGCTTCGTCTTCGTCGTCGGTCATGGCGCCGGGAAGCGGTCGATTGTCCAGCAATCCCGCCGCCCGCAGTTCCTTGAGCCCCGGCAGATCGCGGGCGGATTCAAGGCTGAAGTGGTCCAGAAATCCATCCGTCACCACAAAGGTCACGGGACGGCCGGGCGTCATGCGCCGGCGCCCAAGACGAATCCAGCCCAACTCCATCAGTTGATCCACGGTGCCGCGGCTGACTGCCACACCGCGGATTTCCTCGATCTCTGCGCGCGTCACGGGTTGATGATAGGCCACGATCGCCAAAGTCTCGATCGCGGCGCGCGACAGTTTTCGCGTTTCGTGCACTTCTTTGTGCATCAGATGACCAAGATCTGCGGCCGTGCGAAACGCATAGGCATCGCCGACCTTGACCAGATTGACGCCCCGACCCTCATAGCGTCGGCGCAGCGTGACCAGCGCCTCGGCGGGGTCGCAGCCTTGCGGCAGCCGGGACACGATTTCGGCCAGCGACACCGGATCGGCCGCCGCGAAAAGGATCGCCTCGACCATCCGCTCTTGCTCGGCCAGAGGCGGGGCTTCGAACAAGGATTTCTCGATCGGCTCCTGGGTCATGGCACGTCGCGCTTGCGCAACTGGAGCGCGGCGAAAGGATCGGACTGGCGCAAGGTGATCTGCCCGGCCTTGACGAGCTCAAGCACGGCCGCGAAATGCGCCGCTGTCGCAGACCGGCGGCGCATCGGCGTTCTGTCCCACCCTTCGGGCAGAAATCCGGCCAGATCCGTCCACCCGGCCGACGTGCCGATCAGCGACCGCAACCGGTCCAGCGCCTGCTCCATTGTGAACACGTGGTCACGATCAAAGGCATAGGGGCGAAATTCGTCGCGCGTGCGGATCCGCGCGTAGGCCCGCATCAGGTCGAGCAGCGTGACGTCATAACGGATGTCGCGGCTGCGCGTCATGTCTTCGGGCAGGCCGCGCGCAAAGATCTGGTGGCCCAGCCGATCGCGCGCCATCAACTGCGCCGCGGCATCGCGCATGGCCGACAGCCGCTCCAGCTGAAAGGCGAGATGGGCGGCCAGATCATCGGCGCTGGGGCCCGGCTCGCGCGGATCGGGCGGCAACAGAAGGCGGGATTTCAGGTAGGCCAGCCACGCTGCCATGACGAGGTAGTCTGCCGCAAGTTCGATGCGCAGCGTCCGCGCCTGTTCAACGAAACCCAGATATTGATCCGCCAGATCGCGCACGGAAATACGCCGAAGATCAACCTTCTGGCTGCGCGACAGGGCCAGCAGCAGGTCCAGCGGGCCTTCGAAGCCCGCGACATCGACATGCAGCACCTCGGCCGACATCCGTTCCGCACGCAGCCAGTCGTCAGTGGTGTCAGGCATGGGCCAATCCCGGCAACAAGGCCGCAAGCTGGTCCTGCCAGCCGGCGATGTCAAGATGCGGGTCAGGCACGCGGCAGGCAAGGGCTGCGTGCGCGCGGTGTCGGGCCTCGCCATTCATGTCACCGGCAGCAGCTGCCACGGCCTGCATTTCCGCCATTTCGCCGTTGCAGTGTAGCACGATATCGCATCCCGCCGCCATCGAGCGTGCCGAGCGGTCGCCCAAGCTGCCGGTCAGCGCCTGCATGTTGAGATCGTCCGTCATCAGCAGGCCGGCAAACCCGATGTCCTGCCGGATCACCCGGATCATCTCTGCCGATTGGGTGGCCGGATGCAGCGGGTCATAGGCCGTGAAGACCAGATGCGCGGTCATCGCCAGCGGCAGGTCAGCCAGCGCGCGGAACGGGGCAAAGTCGGTGGCCAACAGCGTGGCGCGGTCGGCGGTCACCCTTGGCAGGTCGTGGTGGGTATCGACCGCCGATCGGCCATGGCCGGGCATGTGCTTGACCACCGGCAGCACACCTGCCGCGAGGTGGGCCTGCGCAACGGAGCGCGACAACTGCGCGACCACCGCCGGGTCATCCCCGTAACAGCGATTGCGCAGAAAGGGGTGCGTGGCGGGCGTGATCACATCGACGCAGGGGGCGCAGTTGCCGTCGATGCCGACCGAGCGCAGTTCGGCGGCGATCAGGCGATAGCGCAGGGCCATCGCCGCATCGGCCTGTGGGCCAGCCGCGCGCACCAGATCCAGCGGGGGCAGCCATTCGCGCCAATGCGGGGCACGCAGGCGCTGCACGCGGCCACCTTCCTGATCGACAAACACCGGCGCATCGCGACCGACAGCCTCGCGCAGCGCTGCGGTCAACCGCCGCACCTGGTCGGGTGTCTCGATGTTGCGGGCGAACAAGATGAATCCGAACGGGTCGTAGTCGCGAAAGAACGCGGCCTCGTCGGGCAGCAGCGCGGGGCCGAGGCAGCCAAAGATCGCCGCCCCCCGCCCGGCTGGCGTCATCTGTGCAGGGCCGGGATGCACGGCGTGTTTTCCGCGACCAGCGCCGCGCAGAACTGACGGGCGTCATCCTCGCCGGCAAAGCCGTGCGCGCGCAGGCGGTAGAACGTGCGCCCGCCGCTTTGCGCGGCTTGCACGACCATCGCCTTCTGCACCAGCAGATCGACGAACCGCCCTTGCAGCCGCGTCCACTCGGCGCGCGCCTCGTCTTCGGTGTCGAAGGCACCCAACTGCACCAGCCGCGTCCCGACGTCGAGCGTGGCCGGGTCGATTTCCCCAACGGGGCCCGAGGCAGACGACAGGGTCGTCACCGACGTCGGCACGACGCTTGCGGTTTCGGGTGTCGCATCGGCTTCGGTCACGACCGCCGCTGCTGGGCGCGGGCGGGGGCGGACGGCCGGCGCAGCAGCCAGATCGTTCGGCTCGGCGTCGGCTAGATCGGCAAAGGGTTCTGCGCCGACCGCCAGGGCGTCGGCCAAGGCGAGCGCCACGGCGGCATCGGTGTCGCTGGTCTGGACCGTGGCCGGAGCCGGATCGACAGAAGTCAACGCAACCGGCGTGATCAAGGACGTGCCGACCTCGGCTTGCGGCAACGTTGCAGGGTCGGTCACCGGCAGGATGGCGGTTTGCTGCACGCCCAGGCCAGGCGCGTCTTCCGCAGTCAGGTCCACCGGCTTCGGCGCCAGCAGCAGCTGGTCCGGCAGCGCCGCAGCGATCCCGACGGCGGCTACTGCATTCACCGACAGACCCTGATGCGACGCCACATCGCCGCCCGGCGCCTGCGCCATTTCCCGCATCGGGCCCGCCAGAGCCCGGATCACCGGCACGCCGTTCACATCGCGGACCGCCAGCTTGTAGCCCCAGATCCCCAGCCCGATCACCAGCGCGATCGAACTTGCGGCCCCCGCGAGATTTATCATCCGCGACAGCCGCGCCGAACGGCTGCCGGCTGCACCTGCGTCAAAGGAATCGAAATCGACTTCCGCCATGTCTTTTGCCTCACTGCGCGGGGCGATACGTGCCACCCCGTGTCCATTGCCTGCTCGTGATCCGGCGGGGCGCGTTGGTCAGCGCATCTCTTCGGCCGGAGTCACGCCCAAGATACCCAAAGCCCGCGCGATGACAACGCTCGTGGCGCGCGCCAGGGCGATTTTGGCGGTGGATGTTGCCACATTGCCCTCTTGCAGAAATCGCAAGCCGGGCTCGTCATTCCCGCGATTCCACAAGGCATGAAAATCTGACGCCAATTCATAAAGATAGAAGGCGATCCTGTGCGGTTCATTGCCCCGCGCCGCGATTTCGACAAGGCGCGGCCACTCGGCGATTTTCCCCGCCAGGGTCAGTTCGGCCGGGTGCGACAGCTGCGTCAGGTCGGCCTGTGCCAGCGTCGCGTCGTCAACCTGTAACCCGGCCTCGCGTGCCTTGCGCAAGATCGAGTTCACGCGGGCGTTGGCGTACTGGACGTAGAACACCGGATTGTCCTTCGACTGCTCCAGAACCTTGGCAAAGTCGAAATCGAGCGTCACGTCGTTCTTGCGGGTCAGCATCATGAATCGGGTCACGTCCGCACCGGCCTGTTCGACGACGTCGCGCAGGGTGACGAACGTCCCGGCCCGCTTCGACATCTTGAACGGCTCGCCGTTCTTGTAAAGCTTGACCAGCTGCACCAGCTTGATGTCGAGCGGCACCCGCCCCCCGGACAAGGCACTGACGGCGGCCTTCATCCGTTTGACATAGCCGCCATGGTCGGCCCCGAAGATGTCGATCAGCGCATCGAAGCCGCGCTGCACCTTGTCATAGTGATAGGCGATGTCAGGGGCGAAATAGGTCCAGCCCCCGTCGGACTTTTGTACCGGGCGATCCACGTCGTCACCATGGGCGGTCGAGCGGAACAGCGTCTGCTGGCGGGGTTCCCAGTCGTCTAGCGTCTTGCCCTTGGGCGGCTCGAGCGTGCCTTCATAGATCAGATCCATGTCGCGCAGGGCCTGGATCGCGGCCTCGATCTTTCCTGTGCCGTACAGCGCCTTTTCCGAGGAATAGACATCCATCGTCACGCCCAGCAACGCCAGATCGCCGCGGATCTCGTCCATCATCATGCCGCTGGCAATTTCGCGGATCTCGGCCAGCCAGAATTGCTCGCCCTTGTCGAGCAGGCTGTCGCCGAATTGCGCCTTCAGCGCCTCGCCCACCGGAATCAAATAGTCGCCGGGATACAGCCCCTCGACGATCGCCGGTTCAAGCCCGTGCGCCTCGCGGTAGCGTTCATAGGCCGACCGTGCCAGCACATCGACCTGTGCCCCGCCGTCGTTGATGTAATACTCGCGCGTCACGTCCCAGCCGGCGAAGCCCAGCAGACGCGCAAGCGCGTCGCCCACCACGGCACCGCGCACGTGACCCACATGCATCGGGCCGGTCGGGTTGGCCGAGACGAACTCGACGTTGACCTTCAAACCGCCCCCGAGGGTCGAGCGTCCGAATGCATCGCCCTCGACGAGGGCCGCCTTCACGACGGATTGCCAGACCGATGGGGCCAGCGACAGGTTCAGAAAGCCCGGTCCCGCGACATCGACGCGCGCAACCCGGGCGTCCGCGGCCAACAGCGTGGCCAACGTATCGGCGATCGCGCGCGGCGACTGGCCCGCCGGCTTCGCAAGCACCATCGCGGCGTTGGTGGCCATGTCGCCATGCGCCGGGTCGCGGGGTGGCTCGACCGAAATCGCGCTCAGATCGAGGCCCGAAGGCAACGCGCCCGAGGCCATCATCGCGTCGACCGAAGAAACGACCAACGCCCGGATGTCGGCAAAGAGGTTCATATGATCAAATCCTGTCCCATCGGACCGGGGAATGCCCGATCCGGTGGAACAGGTCAAGGACGGCCGGAACACCGCCGCGATGCTAGCCCTGCGCGGCGCGCCAGTCGGTCAGCGCCGGGTTGTCATCGGCTGATGCCACTGCGGTGGTCGCCGTCGTCACAAGCGCCGCCGATGACGTTCGGTTGCGAAAGTAGTGCGTCTCGCGCGCGCCGAAGTAGAACGCCACCACGGCACCCAGCAGCCACCACAGCGGCTCGGGGACCGCGTTCAGCCCCACCATGCGGTCTGCGAACCGGGGGGGATCGACCATGGCGTAGACGAACAGACCGATGGTGCCGAAAGCCAGCATCGGACGAGGCAACCGGTTGATCCCGTTGACCGCCGTGTCGAACCAATTGGTCGAGGCGTTGACGAATTCGGCCCCCATCTGATCCAGCGCCGCCGTTTGTGCTGCTGCGGAAAACTCCATCTGCTTGGTCGCAGACGGCGTGAAGGTTTCGGCGAGCCCAATCGCGGCGTCGCCAAGCGCCGTCACCGCGGAAGACGACCCCACCAGTTTGTCGATCACGCCCATTTCGCCACCCGTGCCCTGTGCTGTGCCTGTGTCAGATGATACCGGGGCGCGATGAAATCTTCAGCCCGGGTTATCCAGCCACCCTTTCCGCCATCCTTGCGTCGGGCGTATTTGCGACTGGCGGGCCGGCTGTCGGCCAGCGCGTAATAGTAGTTGCGCCGGGCGATTCCGTACGCATCTGCCAGATGGTGCGGCGCTGCCTCGGCGGCAAGATGCGCCGCGCGGAGGGTGTGCGGCCCGATCTGGCCGTCCGCCGTGCAGGGATAGCCCATGTCGGTCAGCAGACGTTGCAGGATCCTGACCGCATTAGATCCGGCGTTCACGTACATGTCGAACACGGACGGATGCAGCATGTCGGGCAAGGCCGCGAGGCCGGGGCGCTTGAAATAGTGCTCGATATAGATGTCGACCGCCTGCGACCGGGTGAGGCGGCGCACATCGGCCGTCGTCACCTGACCGTCGCCCGTCAGATCGAGGCCCAGACGGCGCAGCGTGCTGATCGTCACCCCATGGTTGGTCGCACCCCCCGGATCGTCGGGGTCGTTCACGAAGCCACCCTCGCGGGCGACGATTTCTGTCGCAATCTCTGTCACGGTTGTCATCGGTTTCCCCGGCAAGGATCGCTCCCCCGCCGTCACCGTGACGCAAATGTTTAAGCAAAGCCTGACGCGTGCGTGCGGTCGGTGGCTTGGCTATCGGGGGTACGCTTTGGCGGTGGGTGGTCATGACCCCGCCGTGGAGTGGGGGTTTCACACCCCCATACCCCCGTGGGATATTTGTGCCAAGGTGAAAGCCGAGGCTTCGGGAAGGTCCGGACGGTTGCGAAAGTCCTGCCGTCAACTGTCCGGGATGGTTTCTTGGTAGACGCCCTGTTCCTTGAGCGCGTCGACCACCTCTTTCGGCATGTAGGTTTCGTCATGCTTGGCCAAGATTTCGGTCGCGACGAACGTGTCGCCCTCCATCTGGCCGGTGCCGATCATGCCCTGGCCTTCGCCGAAGAGATCGGGCAGCACCCCGGTGAAGCGCACAGGAACCGACACGCTGGTGTCGGTCACGCGAAACTGCACCGTTTCGGATTGCCCGCGCTGCACGCTGCCTTCTTCGACCAGACCGCCGAGGCGAAACACCTCGCCGGGTTGCGGCGGTTCGGACAGAACCTGCGACGGCGAGCGAAAGAAGTTTATGCCGTCCTGAAAGCCGTAGCCGATCAGCGCCGTCGCCCCAACAAGCGCCACGAAGGCCAAGGCAATGACCTGCACCCGGCGCTGCTTCTTCAGTCCCTTCAGTCCTGCCACAGCCGTCTCCTACGGAAAAACCGGTGCCAGCATCAGACCCAGCGTTTCGTCGAACCCCAGCATCAGGTTGGCGTTCTGCAGCGCCTGGCCGGACGATCCCTTGGTCAGATTGTCGAGCACCGATACAAGCACGGCCCGCTCCGCGATGCGATCCCCGATCACTCCGATGTGACAAAAGTTGGAGCCCGCGATGTCGCGGGTGGAGGGCAGCGATCCGAAGGGCAACACTTCGATGAAGGGTTCGGGCGCGTAGGCGTCGAACAGCGTGCGGTGGATCGCGGCGGGATCACCCTGAACATAGGTGGTCGCAAGGATGCCGCGGTTCATCGGCAACAGATGCGGCGTGAACTGCACCTGAACCGGACGACCGGCGATGGCGCTGAACTCTTGATCGAATTCGCCCAGATGCCGGTGCTTGCCGCCCGCTGAATAGGTGTGCGTCCCGCCCGAAAGCTCGGCGTGCAAGAGGTTCTCTTTGGCGGACCGCCCTGCCCCGCTGACCCCGGCCTTGAGGTCGATCAGGATAGAGTCGAGGTCGATCACCCCGGCCGCAATCAGGGGTCGCAGCGCAAACTGCCCGGCGGCGGCATTGCACCCGGTTCCGGCGACTAACCGCGCCGGACGGATCTGGTCGCGGTAGAATTCGGTCAGTCCATAGACCGCCTCGGCCTGCAGCGCTGGTTGGCTGTGGGGCTGGCCATACCATTTAGCGTATTCGGCCGGATCGCGCAGCCGGAAATCGGCCGACAGATCGACGATGCGCAGGTATTTTGGCAGGGCTGCGATCACGCTTTGGGTCGTGCCATGCGGCAGCGCACAGAACACCAGGTCGACATTGCCGAAATCGATATCCTCGATCTTCTGCAGGATCGGAAGATCGAGGTGGCGCAGAAACGGGAACACATCCGACATCATCTGCCCGGCCTTGCGATCGGCCGACAGCGCGGTGATTCGCATCTTGGGATGGGTGGCGATCAACCGAACGAGTTCGGCGCCGGTGTATCCCGATGCCCCGAGAATGGCGATTTTGGCGATCATTCTGGCCTCCTGCGTCTTGCGTGCCGGTTGTGCCGCCGCCAAGGGCCGGATGCAAGGGCCAAGGCCCGACCCAGGCTGGCCGCGTGGCGGGTCAGGCGGGTTCGAACATCACCTTCTTGCGCAGGAACTGCGTCGCGCGGTCCGACACCGCACGCGCATCTCCGGTGGTCAGGAAGCGCGACCGGGTGCCGGGGCCGCGCATGGCAGGCCGGCGCTTCAGATAGTCGGCGAGCGATTCGGCCACCAGATCGGCCTGGCTGAACACCTTGACACCCGCCCCGAGCGCATCGGCGAACACGGCTTCCATCAGCGGGTAATGCGTGCAGCCTAGCACAGCGGCTTGCGGGCTTGGCATCCGGCGTTTCAGCGCCTCAACATGTGCGCGCACCAGCGTTTCGGCCAGCATTTCGTCGCCCGCCTCGATCGCATCGACGACGCCGCCGCAGGGCTGCGCCTCGACATCCACCCCGATGGCCCGGAAGGCGAGTTCGCGCTGGAACGCGCGGCTGGCAACGGTCGCGGGGGTCGCAAACAGCGCGACGTGTTTCACCGCGACCTCGCGCGGTGGCGAGTTGTCGCCCCACTGGCGTTCGGTCAGCGCCTCGATCAGCGGCACGAAGACGCCCAGAACGCGCTTGTCCGCCGGAACCCAGGTTTCCTGCATCCGCTTCAGCGCGGCGGCACTGGCGGTGTTGCACGCGAGGATCACCAGATCGCAGCCTTCGGCCCACAGGCGTTCGGTCGCGGCACAGGTCAGGTTGAAGATGTCGTCGGGGGTACGCACGCCGTAGGGCGCGTGGGCGTTGTCACCCAGGTAGACGAACGGCACGTCCGGCAAGCGGCGGGCCACGGCATCCAGCACGGTCAGGCCCCCCAGACCGCTGTCAAACACCCCTACCGCCATCGGCTACCTCGTCTTGTATTTGTCCTCGAACTCGAACCCGTAGTCATAAGATCGCAGCGGCGTCGGGGAAAGCTGATAGGTGGCGCGGCGCAAAAAATCCATCATCGCATTCGCATCGGATTTCAGTGGCTCCAGCTGCGCAGATGCGATCGGTTCGCCGACCACCACGCGCACCGGTTCGTCGATGCGCGCCTTGAACTCCTTGATCAGCAGACCGAGCCTCAGGGTAGACGAGGCATGCGACGCCAGCTGAAACAGGCGAGAGTTGTGGCCTTCAAAGAACACCGGGACGACCGTCGCATCCGATTTCGCGATCATCTTGGCGGTGAAGTTGCGCCAGCCCGGATCCATGGGCCGCGAAAACGGCTTTGCCGAGGTTGACACCGTACCACCCGGAAACACCCCGATCGCGCCGCCATTGCCCAGATATTCCAACGACTTGGCGCGGGTTTCGATGTTCAGCTTGATCGCCTCGCGCGTGTTGTCGAACGAAATCGGCAGCACGATGCGGTTCAACTCTTCCGAGCGGCGAAAGACCGAGTTGGCCAGGATGCGAAAGTCGCCGCGCACCTTGTCGAGAAGGTGCCCCATCATCAATCCGTCGAGAATGCCGTAGGGGTGGTTGGCGATCACCACCAGGGGTCCGTTGGCGGGAATGTTGGTCAGCGATCCCCCGGTGACCTCGAGCGACAGCCCATAGCGTTCGACAAGAACATCCCAGAAATTGGCACCGCGCGCCACGTCTTGTTCATATCCCTTTGCACGGCGGATCAGCGACAGGCGGCCTGTCACATTCTCCATCACCCGGATCATCGCCCGTCCTCCACGCGTGCGCGCCGAAGAGGCATAGCTTATATCGCGGGTCACATCGTGTTTACGCATCAAGGCCCCCCAAGAGATGGTATGGTCATAGCGGTAATCGCGCAATCTGGCCAGATAAGATGACGGGAAGATGACATTCCCGTTGCACCCGTCGCCCCGGCGCACAATGCCGCGGCGATGGCTGGCCAATTCGCTGCCGGCGGGCATTTACACCTCAAAGTTTTCGCGCGACAGACCGGGTTGCGTGATAGGGTCATGCGAGGGAAAAGTTTGGGCGGCGGTATGGACTGGGACAAGTTGCGGATTTTTCATGCGGTGGCTGACAAGGGAAGCCTGACGCATGCAGGCGAAGTGTTGCATCTGTCGCAGTCGGCCGTCAGCCGCCAGATCCGCGCATTGGAGGAAAGCCTTTCGGTCACGTTGTTCCATCGGCACGCGCGCGGGTTGATTCTGACCGAACCGGGCGAGTTGCTGTTCGATGCGACCCAGCAGATGGCCAAGCGGCTGGATGCCACCGCCGCTCGGATCAGGGACAGCGAAGACGAGGTGTTCGGCGAATTGCGCGTGACCACGACGACCGGGTTTGGCACGCTGTGGCTGGCACCGCGGTTGGCGAACCTTTACAAGAAATATCCCAGCCTGAAGATCGACCTGATGCTGGAAGAGCGCGTGCTCGACCTGCCGATGCGCGAGGCCGACGTGGCGATCCGGATGAAAGAGCCGTCACAGGCCGACCTGATCCGCCGCCGCCTGATGAACATCCGGATGCGGCTTTATGCATCGCCCGAGTATCTGGCCGAACACGGCACCCCGGTCAGCCTTGATGACTTTGCCCAGCACCGTCTGATCTGCCAGCATGCCGGGACCGCGCAGGTCGCCGCGGGGGCCAATCTGGTGGCAGACCTGATGGCGCATGACATCCCGTCGACGTTGACGGTGAACAACTATTTCGGCGTGCTTCAGGGCGTGTTGAACCATCTTGGCATAGGGGTGCTGCCCGACTACGTGATCGAGGATTTCCCGCACCTACAGCGCGTACTTTTCGAGGTCGAAAGCAGCGAGGTGCCCGTCTTTCTCGCCTATCCCGAGGAATTGCGGCACTCCAAACGCGTGGCCGCCTTTCGAGAGTTCGTCACGGAAGAGATCTTCGCGTTCCGCAAGCGTCAGCAGACGGTCTGACCATGTCCAAACAACCGGCCTTCATGTAAAGCCAATTGCCAGCCATGCACCCCGTGCATGGCGGGTTTGCAGGCCAGAACCCAACCAATCTCTTGCGCGGAATGCCTGTCGCCCCTAATTCGGTTACCGAGCGAGACGGACACTTGTTCTCTTACTCATACCTCCCTGTTGGACTTGGGCCGAGCGATTGCTCGGCCTTTTTTTTCATTTCACTCGATTTTTGCCGGTCGCCCGTCCCGTAAGCTGCCGGTCGCGTTGTCTGGTCAGGAAAGCGGCGTCGCTAGAAGATCTGGCAAGCTCAATCGCACGGTCATAGGCCAGCCGGGCCGCAGCGCCCTGCCCGGCGCGCGTCAAGAGTTCGGCAGTGGCCGCGTGATAGGGCTGGTAGTCGCGCAGTGCGTCGTCGAGGCCCGAAAGCTCGGTCAGGGCCCGGTCCAAGGCTCCGGTTTCAGCCAGCGCCACGGCGCGGTTCAGCCGCACGACCGGGGTCGGCTCAAAGTCCAGCAGACGGGTGTAAAGGGCGACGATCTGGGGCCAGTCGGGACCCGGCCGCGCGACCTGGCACGCTGCGATGGCCGCCTTGATCTGGTAGGGTCCGGGGTTGCGGCGCGTCATGGCCTGGTCGATCAGCGTCAGCCCTGCGGCGATCGCTGCGTGATCCCACGCCCCGCGATCCTGATCGGCAAGGGCGATCGTCACCCCGTGCCGATCGGTGCGGGCGGCGCGGCGGGCATCCGTGATCAGCATCAACGCCAGACATCCTTCGATTTCCGGCTCGTCCGGGCGCAGTTGGTCGATCAGCCGGGCAAGCCAGATCGCCTCGCGGCACAGATCGTGGCCCGTGTCCTGATCGGCAAGCGGCCCTGCCGTGTAGCCTGCGTTGAACACCAGATAGACCACGGCCACCACCGATTGCAGCCGCGCCGGCCAGTCTTCGGGGTCAGGAACGGCAAAGGGTATGCCAGCGGCGGCGATCTTGGCCTTGGCGCGGGACAGGCGCTGGCCCATCGTGGATTCGGCATCCAGAAAAGCCCGCGCGATTTCCGCAGTCGTCAGCCCAGTCACTGTGCGCAGTGTCAAGGCCACGCGCGATTTGGCCTCCAGCGCCGGGTGACAACAGGTGAAGATCAGGCGCAGGCGGTCGTCCGGGATCATGTCGGGTGCCGTCTCGGCCGCCTCGTCGACTGCGAGGCGCGCCAGATCGGCGGTGTTGCGGGCATCGCGGGCGGTGCTGCGCAGGCGGTCTATGGCCTTGCGCAACGCGACCCGCAGCAGCCAGCCTTGCGGCGAGGCGGGCAGGCCCGCCCTGCCCCAGTGCGACAGCGCCGAAATCGCCGCCTCCTGCAGGGCATCTTCGGCCAGTTGAAAATCGCGCAGACGCGCGATCAGCGCCGCCAGCAGCCGCCCCCGGTCATCCCGCATCAGCCGGTCGATCGTCTGGCTAAGCGCGATGGCCTGCGAGGCGGCGCTGGACATGTCAGGCCCCGGCCGTGTTGTACACCATCAAGGGTCGTACCTCGACCGTGCCATAGGCCGCCGACGGTATCATCGCTGCGTATTTCAGGGCCGCATCCAGATCGGGGACGTCGATGATGTAGTAGCCGCCGAGGTGTTCCTTGGTTTCCGCGAACGGGCCATCCATGGTTTCCACCCGGCCGTCCTTCACCCGCACCGAGGTTGCGGTCTGGACACCCTGTAACCAGTCACCCGATTTCATCACGCCATCGGCGTTCATCCGGTCGTTCAGGGCGCTGTATCCCCCCATCATCGCGCCGAATTCCGGGGTGCCGTAGGCCGGCTCGCGGGCGGGGTCGCTGTAGATCAAAAGCATGTATTGCATGTCGGTAAGTCCTTTGTCCTTGGGTTGATGGGCTCAGAGCCCGAGAAGGTTGACGGCGATGCAGATCATCGCGTTCAGCGTGGCGAGGATGTTAGTGCCGTTGCCGGCCTAGCGCAGCGGATGGCCCGAATTGCCCGATTTCAGCCCGAACGGATGCGCGATCCGACCGATCAACAGCAGCGTGCCCGAAATGTGCAGATAGACGGCGGGGGCGCCCATGCCTTCGGCGAGGATCATCAGGATCAGCACGAAGCAGGTCCATTCAACAAAGTTGCCGTGCTGGCGCACCCGTTGCAGCAGCATCGCGTTGCCGGCATCGCCGAACGAGGTTCCCGTCGCGCTGCGCACCGCGCTGACACGAAAGAAAAGGACAAGAAAAATGGCAGCCAAAAGCAATGCGTAAAGCGGGGTCACGGTAAAGATCATTCTGTTTCCTTCGTGGTTTAGGTTTTCGTAACCCAAGGACGCTGGCACTTTGCCGATTTCGACACGCCGGACAAAATTTTTCTGGGTCCGGCCGAAAAAAAATCTGGCGCGCGGTGGCAGGACTTTCGAAACACCCCTGCATCCCCTATGACGCAACAATCCGTTGCTGGGAGATTGCCCTTTGTCCGAACCCGCCATCACGCCCGAACTCGTTGCCGCCCATGGCCTGAAACCCGACGAATATCAGCGCCTGCTAGCGATCATCGACCGTGAGCCGTCGTTCACCGAACTGGGCATCTTTTCGGCGATGTGGAACGAGCATTGTTCGTATAAGTCGTCCAAGAAATGGCTGCGCACCCTGCCC
Source organism: Paracoccaceae bacterium (assembly GCA_031398695.1). Classification (GTDB taxonomy): domain Bacteria; phylum Pseudomonadota; class Alphaproteobacteria; order Rhodobacterales; family Rhodobacteraceae; genus JAIYDJ01. Next base: position 17,694 of record JANNNU010000108.1, read on the forward strand.
ACCACCGGGCCGCAGGTGATCTGCGGGCCGGGCGAAAACGCCGGCGTGGTCGATATCGGCGACGGCCAGGCCGTGGTGTTCAAGATGGAGAGCCACAACCATCCGAGCTTCATCGAGCCGTATCAGGGCGCCGCCACCGGCGTCGGCGGCATTCTGCGCGACGTGTTCACGATGGGGGCGCGGCCGATCGCCTGCCTCAATGCGCTGTCATTCGGCGCGCCGGAGCATCCGAAGACCCGGCATCTGGTGTCCGGCGTGGTGGCCGGCATCGGCGGCTACGGCAATTCGTTCGGCGTGCCGACGGTGGGCGGCCAGATGCGTTTTCACACCCGCTATGACGGCAACATCCTGGTCAATGCGATGGCGGTCGGGCTCGCCGACACCGACAAGATCTTCTATGCGGCCGCCTCCGGCGTGAACATGCCGATCGTTTATCTGGGCTCCAAGACCGGCCGCGATGGCATCCACGGCGCCTCGATGGCGTCGGCGGAGTTCGATGACGATTCCGACGAGAAGCGCCCTACCGTGCAGGTCGGCGATCCGTTCGCCGAAAAGCTGCTGCTGGAAGCCTGCCTCGAGATCATGGCGGCAGATTGCGTGATCGCCATCCAGGACATGGGCGCGGCCGGGCTGACCAGTTCGGCGGTGGAGATGGGCGCGAAAGGCGGCCTCGGCGTCGAGCTCGATCTCGACGCGGTGCCGACCCGCGAGCCCGGCATGAGCGCCTACGAGATGATGCTGTCGGAAAGCCAGGAGCGCATGCTCATGGTGTTGAAGCCGGAGAAGGAAGGTGAGGCCAAGGCGATCTTCACCAAATGGGGCCTCGATTTCGCGGTGATCGGTCACACCACGCCGAGCAAACGCTTCGTGATCAAGCGGCACGGCCAGGTGATGGCGGATCTGCCGATCAAGGAACTGGGCGACGAGGCACCGCTGTACGACCGCCCGCATGTGCCGTCGCCGGTGCTGCCGGTGGTTCATGCGCGTGAGGTCACCGCGCCGCTGCCGATCGTCGATGCGCTGGAGAAGCTAATCGCGACGCCGGAATTGTGCAGCAAGCGCTGGGTCTGGGAGCAGTACGATCACGTCATCGGCGGCAACACCTTGCAGCGCCCCGGCGGCGACGCGGCCGTGGTGCGGGTCGAGGACGGCCCGAAGGGTTTGGCGCTGACCTGCGATGTCACGCCGCGCTATTGCGAGGCGGATCCCTTTGAAGGCGGCAAGCAGGCGGTGGCCGAAGCCTGGCGCAACATCACCGCGGTCGGCGGCCGGCCGCTGGCGATCACCGACAATCTGAATTTCGGCAACCCCGAACGCCCCGAGATCATGGGCCAGTTCGTCGGCTGCCTGAAGGGCATTGCGGAGGCCTGCCGCGCGCTCGACTTCCCGGTCGTCTCCGGCAACGTCTCGCTCTACAACGAGACCGAGGGCCGCGCGATCCTGCCGACCCCGGCGATCGGCGGCGTCGGCGTGCTGGAAGACGTGGCCCAGGCGGTCGGCCTGACC
>JANNNU010000148.1:0-5187 GCA_031398695.1 Paracoccaceae bacterium
AAAGGCCTGACCGGTGGCGTCTGCGCCCACATATCTGATCTGCGTGGGGGCGACGAAGTCCGGCACGTCCTGGCTTTACGAGCATCTTGTGGGGCATCCAGAGTGTCATCTGCGCAGCGTCAAGGAACTGCACTATTTCGATCTGCCAGAGTCCGGCCTGCCGCGCATGACAGCGCGCAGCACTGCGGCGGAAATCACGCGGCTGACCGAACGGTTGTTGGGGACATGGCCCGAGCAGACGACGCAGACCCTGCGCCGCCGCATCGCCGACCTTGCGGCGTGGAACGCGGTGCTGGAGGGCGCGTCGGGTGATCTAGACGCTTATCGGACCTATCTGACCGAGGGACGCGGGACGCGCCGCGTCGTGGCGGATGTGACGCCGTCCTATGCCCTGCTTCCGGTGGCGGCACTGCGGCAGCTCGGCGAGGTGGCGGCGGACGTGCGCATCCTCTATCTGATGCGCGACCCGGTGGCGCGGTTGTGGAGCCATGTTCGGATGATGGCGCAGCGCGAAGCAAAGCTGGGGCAGGACGTGGCGGCACTGGCGGCGGCACGGATGGACCGGGCACTGTCGGGGGACGATATTCATTTCGGCGGCAGGGGCGATTACCGTGGCTGTTTGGAACGGTTGCGGATGGTCTTTCAGCCCGGGCGGCTGATGACGATGTTCACCGAGGATCTGATGACCGCGGCTGGCCTCGGGCGGCTTTGGGCATGGCTCGGGATCGGTGCCGGGCCCGCCGACTTTGCCAAGCGCGTGCACGAGGGCGTGCCTGTGCCCCTGTCGCCCGACCACCAAGACCGGGCGCGCGCGGCGCTGCGGGATCAATATGACTATGTGGCGCAAGCCTTTCCGACCCTGCCATCCGCCTGGTCGGCCAACATGATCGGGAGTGTCGCATGATGGACGGAGATATTCGGCGCAACACCTATGACGACGGCACGCAGGACATGCTGACCGGCGAGCAGAAGATCCGCAACTTCAACATCAACTTCGGCCCGCAACACCCTGCGGCGCATGGCGTGTTGCGGCTGGTGCTGGAACTGGACGGCGAGATCGTCGAGCGCTGCGATCCGCACATCGGCCTTTTGCACCGCGGCACCGAAAAGCTGATGGAATCGCGGACCTATCTGCAGAATCTGCCGTATTTCGACCGATTGGATTACGTGGCCCCGATGAACCAGGAGCACGCGTGGTGTCTCGCGATCGAGCGGTTGACCGGCGTGCAGGTGCCGCGCCGCGCCAGCCTGATCCGGGTGCTGTATTGCGAGATCGGCCGCATCCTGTCGCACCTTCTGAACGTCACCACGCAGGCGATGGACGTCGGCGCGCTGACCCCGCCGCTGTGGGGGTTCGAGGAGCGCGAAAAGCTGATGGTGTTCTATGAACGGGCCAGCGGCGCGCGCCTGCACAGCGCTTATTTCCGCCCCGGCGGCGTGCATCAGGATCTGACGCCCGCCTTGATCGACGATATCGAGGCGTGGACCTACACGTTCCCGAAAGTCCTCGGCGATCTGCACACGCTATTGACCGAGAACCGCATCTTCAAGCAGCGCAATGCCGATATCGGCGTGGTGACCGAGAAAGAGATCCAGGAATGGGGCTTTTCCGGTGTGATGGTGCGCGGGTCGGGGCTTGCCTGGGACCTGCGCCGCGCGCAACCCTATGAATGCTATTCGGAAATGGAGTTCAACGTTCCGGTCGGCAAGAACGGCGACTGCTACGACCGCTATCTGTGTCGAATGGCCGAGATGGAGGAGTCGCTGAAGATCATGCGGCAGTGCCTTACCAAACTGCGCGCCGAGCCCGGTGAAGTGTTGGCGCGCGGCAAGATCACGCCGCCGTCGCGCGGTGACATGAAGACGTCGATGGAGGCGCTGATCCATCACTTCAAGCTTTACACCGAAGGCTTCCACGTCCCGGCGGGCGAGGTCTACGCGGCGGTCGAGGCGCCCAAGGGCGAGTTCGGCGTCTATCTGGTGGCCGACGGCACCAACAAACCCTACCGCGCCAAACTCCGCGCGCCGGGGTTCCTGCACCTGCAGGCGATGGACCACATCTGCAAGGGGCACCAGCTGGCCGATGTCAGCGCGATCATCGGCACAATGGATATCGTTTTCGGAGAGGTTGACCGCTGATGCTCCGCCGCCTGCACAAAGACCAACCTGCCTCGTTCGCCTTTACCGACGCCAATCTGGAATGGGCCAAGGGGCAGATTTCCAAGTATCCGGAAGGTCGGCAGGCGTCGGCCATCATCCCGATCCTGTGGCGCGCGCAGGAGCAGGAGGGGTGGCTGACCCGTCCCGCGATCGAGCATGTCGCGGATATGCTGGGGATGGCCTATATCCGGGCGCTGGAGGTGGCGACCTTCTACTTCATGTTCCAGTTGCAACCCACCGGGTCGATTGCCCATATCCAGATCTGCGGCAACACGTCGTGCATGATCATCGGGACCGAGGATCTGGTGGCGGTTTGCAAGGAGTTGATCAATCCCAAGGCACATGCGCTGTCGGCGGATGGCAAGTTCAGCTGGGAAGAGGTCGAGTGCATGGGCGCCTGTGCCAATGCGCCGATGGCCCAGATCGGCAAGGACTATTACGAGGATCTGACGCCCGAAACGCTGCGTGATCTGATCGCGCGGTTTTCGCACGGCGAGGTGCCGGTTCCGGGGCCGCAGAACGGGCGCTATGCGGCCGAGCCTCTGTCGGGGCTGACCAGCCTGAAGGATCACGAGGCAGGCAAGGCGGCGTACAACGCCAGTGCACAGCGTGCGGTCGATCTGGGCGAAACGGTCAAGCGCATCGACGGCACCGAAGTGCCGCTGCTGACGCCGTGGCTGGGCAAGATGACGGGCTGAAGGCGGAACGGACGAAACCTCGGTTGGCAGGGAGTGTGGGTCGATGAAGTCACAAGACAATTCCAAGGGTTGGCCGGAAGGTTGGCTGGTGGCGGCGGCCGCGGCGGTTCTGGCCGCGGTGATGGCGCGGGTGGTCGGTGATCTCGGGCTGTTTGCGGTGCTGATGATCGCGGTGTTCGTGTTTCTGGTGTTCGGCGTCCTGCTGGGTCTGTTCTGGGGCGGGGCGGCCGCGACGCCGCACAGCGCGCAGGACGGCCACGGGCATGCCGCCCGGTCGCATGGTGGCGCAGTCTCTGGCGCCGGGTCGCACGGTGTTGGGTCACACGGTGCCGAGGCCAGCCGCGTCGGGTCGCACGGAACGTCAGCGCAGGGCGCGCACGCCGCGCCTGCTGCGGCTCCGGTCGCGGGCTCGGTTCATTCGTCTTCCGCCGCATCCCCCGCGCAGACCGGGATCGCCGAAGAGGCCGCTGCCCGGGCGATCGCCGTCGAGGATGCCTTGCCGATGCCCATCGCGGCGCAGCCCGTGGCCCTCGCACCCGAAGCGGTGGCAAGCGATGACGGGATGGCAAATCCCCCAGAGGCGCAGGCGCTGCTGACCGAGCCCGAGGCGGTGCAGGCCGTGACCGAGGCGGCGGGCAGCGACCCGGTGATGCCTGCGCAGAACGGCGTGGCCGAACCGATGCCCCACGCCGCCGAGCCGGCCGAGGCGCCGGTGATCGAAGCCCCCGACGCGGTGGCGAGCGATGACGGAATGGCGCATCCGCCCGTGACGCATGCGCTGCTGGCCGAACCGGCGGGTCCGGCCTCGGCCGGGGTTAAGCCGCAGGGCCTGACCGCCGCGCGCGACGGCATCCCCGACCGGTTGCAGGTGATCGAGGGCATCGGCCCGGTGCTGGAAAAGCTGTGCCACGACCTTGGCATCTTTCATTTCGACCAGATCGCCGCGTGGGGCGCGTCTGAAATCGCCTGGATGGACAGCAACCTCAAAGGCTTCAAGGGCCGCGTCAGCCGCGATAAGTGGGTGCGGCAAGCTGCCCTGATCGGCGAGGTCGAGGTGGACGAATTCCTGCGCCGCGCCAAAACCAATGATTACTAGGCCATGATCCCGGACCCCAAGGAACGCCATCGGGCGCGACAGGCGCGGCTGGTGTCGGTGGTGATCACGGCGACCATGGTGCTGTGGATCGGGGCGCAGTATGTCGGCGGTCAGATGGGGTGGCCGCCACGGTTCGCCCTGCTGTTCGACCTGCTGGCCGTTGCAGGGTTTGCGTGGGCGTTGGTGGTGACATATCGGATCTGGCGGCAGCGCCAGGGTTAGAAAGGGGCAGACATGCTCGAGGACAAGGACCGCATCTTTACCAACCTTTACGGGATGCATGACCGCAGCCTTGCGGGCGCACGGGTTCGCGGCCACTGGGATGGCACGGCCGGAATTCTGGCGCTGGGGCGTGACAAGATCGTCGAGATCGTCAAGGCCTCGGGTCTGCGCGGCCGGGGCGGGGCGGGCTTTCCGACCGGTTTGAAATGGTCGTTCATGCCCAAGGCCAGCGATGGCCGCCCGTCCTATCTGGTCGTCAACGCCGACGAATCGGAACCCGGCACCTGCAAGGACCGCGAGATCATGCGGCACGATCCGCACACCCTGATCGAGGGCTGCCTGATCGCCGCCTTCGCGATGGGCGCGCATGACTGCTACATCTACATCCGCGGCGAATACATCCGTGAGCGCGAGGCGCTGCAACAGGCGCTGGATGAATGCTATGACGCCGGGTTGCTGGGCAAGAACGCGGCCGGGTCGGGCTGGGATTTCCACTGCTATCTGCATCATGGTGCCGGGGCCTACATCTGCGGCGAGGAAACCGCGCTTCTGGAAAGCCTGGAAGGCAAGAAGGGCATGCCGCGGATGAAGCCGCCGTTCCCGGCAGGGTCGGGGCTTTACGGCTGCCCGACCACGGTGAACAACGTGGAATCAATCGCCGTTGTCCCTACGATCCTGCGGCGCGGCGCAGAGTGGTTTTCGGGGTTTGGTCGTCCCAATAACGCGGGAACCAAACTGTTCGGGATCTCGGGCCATGTGAACAACCCTTGCGTCGTCGAAGAAGCTATGTCGATCCCGCTGCGCGAACTGCTGGACCGGCATTGCGGCGGCGTGCGCGGCGGGTGGAAGAACATCAAGGCGGTGATCCCTGGCGGGTCCTCGGTGCCGTTGCTGACGCAGGCACAGTGTGACGATGCACTGATGGATTTCGACTGGCTGCGCGAGCAGCGCAGCGGCCTCGGCACGGCGGCGGTGATCGTGATGGATCAGTCGACCGACGTGATCAAGGCG
>JANNNU010000168.1:0-5524 GCA_031398695.1 Paracoccaceae bacterium
CGATCTGGTGGTGGGCTCGCAGGCCTATCATCGGCTGCCTGCCATGGTGCGCGGCATAGGCCCGATGGTCGAGACCGACTTTCCGGTCGAGGACAAGTTCGATCTTCTGCCCGCCCGCAAGGGCAGCCGGGGGCCGGTGGCATTCCTGACGGTGCAGGAAGGCTGCGACAAGTTCTGCGCGTTCTGCGTTGTTCCCTATACCCGCGGGGCCGAAGTCAGCCGTCCGGCCGCACGCATTCTCGACGAGGCGCGCGGGCTCGTGGAAAAAGGCGTGCGGGACATCACGCTGCTGGGCCAGAACGTGAATGCCTATCACGGAGCCCATCACGGAACCGGGCCCGCAGCAGACTGGACGTTGGCGCGGCTTTTGCGCGAACTGGCGCAGATCGACGGACTGGCGCGGTTGCGTTACACCACTAGTCATCCCAACGACATGGAAGACGACCTGATCGCAGCACATGGCGATCTGCCGCAGCTGATGCCGTATCTGCATCTGCCGGTTCAGTCGGGGTCCGACCGGATCCTGAAGGCAATGAACCGCAAGCACACCGCCGCACAATATCTGGCGCTGGTGGAGCGGATCCGGGCCGCACGGCCGGACATACTGCTCAGTTCCGATTTCATCGTGGGCTTTCCCGGCGAGACCGAGCAGGATTTCGAGGACACGCTGGCGCTGATCCGCTCGGTCGGTTTCGGCGCGGCCTACAGTTTCAAATACTCGGCCCGACCCGGAACCCCCGCCGCCGAAAAGCCGGAAGTCGATTCGGCGGTGGCCGATGCCCGCTTGCAGCAGCTGCAGGCGCTGATCACCGCACAGCAGCGCGCGGCGCAGGATGCGATGGTCGGGCGCACCGTCGGCGTCCTTTACGAAAAAGCCGGACGCATGGCCGATCAGATGGTCGGCAAATCCGACCACCTGCAAGCGGTCCATGTGACCGACCCGACCGGTCAGGTCGGTGAACTGGTGCAGGTGCGGGTGGTAGCTTCGTCGTCCAACTCTTTGGCCGGGGAACGGATTTCGCGATAGGCTTGCCTGCGCGTGCCCGTTGGGCCCGCCAAGCTTTGCCCTGCCGAGGCTGCGTAGGTTTGGGATCAATGCCTGCACCGTCGCAGCGATTGTCCCCAGCGCGGAAACACTGCCATACCTAAGCCCCGAAAAAGCCTCAGATTTTGCTTTACAATAAGGCGTGCGCTCTGCATTTCTTGGGGGTAACAATATCGTTAACTCGCAAGAATAGGGGGGCTGCAGCTGTGGGGTTTCAAACCAAAGCACTGCGGATGCTGACGGGGGCCGCGGCGTTGGCCCTTGCGCTGGCGGGGATCTCCGCGCCGGCACTCTCACAGGCCAAGCCGGAGATCGCCGGCAAGATCGAGTGGGGCATCTGGGTCGATGACGACGGCTGCATGCACTGGTGGGCGGACGGCGGTCTGGAAGGCTACATGCTGGACCGGGTGAACCCCAAGACCGGCAAGCCGGTCTGCCTCAAGCGCAACACCTGTCTGGTCGAAAACACCGACACACTGTTTGCCACCGACAGCCACAAGCTGACCGCCCATGGTCGCCGTTACCTGACGGATTTCTTCCAGAAAGCCGGTGCCTTCGGCTATGCGATCTATGGGCACACCGACAGCCGTGCGTCCGATGAATACAACATTCGCCTGTCCGAACGCCGGGCCCGGTCGGTTGCAGATGTGGCCCGGTCGGTGGGTGGCATGGTCGAACGCGAAATCGGCTATGGCGAGCGTCAGCCGCGTGCGACGAACGGGACCGCTGCCGGGATGCAGCAGAACCGTCGCGTCGAAGTCGTTTGCTACAGGTGGTGACCCGGATGACCCATATTTTCAAAATTCCTGCCCTGATGCTGTTGGCCGCCGCCTTGGGCGCCTGCACCGACGGGGTCACGCCCTACCTGCAAAGCCCCGACACGGTGATCGCGACCAACCGCGATACCGGGCGTGACAAGATCGGCCTTCAGGATGGCGGGGCAGCGATCGCCTATGATCCGGATGGCTGCCAGGGCTGGTTGATGGACGACGGCGTCGAAGGTTATTCCGGTCGCCGGTATGACCCGGTTTCGGGCCTGCCGGTGTGCAACGACCTCTTTCCGCCAGGCACTGTCGTGAGGAATTATCAGACGCAAAGCCCGGGCCTGAACGACTACGTGCCGCGCTGATTTGGCGGGCCGTACCGCACCGTGCCAGAAAATGGGTCGCAGCACAGACTGCGACCCTTTTGCATTTTTCTTCGGCCGCCCTATTTGTCATCTCATGGACATGAAGCGCCGTCAGACTTCGCTACATGCGGTAGTTGACGCTTGCCAGACCGCAAGAAGGACCGCACACTGAACAGGCCATCTGACCAGAAGGAGACCTCCTTGGGCATCAGCGCGCTGACCCCCCCGACCCGTGCCGAAGACATCGTGGAAACGCTTGTGGAATTTCCCGACAATCGGATTTTGATTGATCTGTGCGGCGAGTTCGATCGCAACCTGAGCCAGATCGAACACCAGATGGGGGTGCATGTGCTGAGGCGGGGCAACCGTCTGGCCGTCATCGGTGACAAGGGTTCGCGCGATGCGGCGGCAGCGGTGCTGCGCAGCCTATATGCCCGGCTTGAAGGAGGACGCCCGGTGACGGCAGGCGATATCGACGGCGCGATGCGCATGGGGCGGCCGATGCCCGACATGTTGCGCAATGGTGCGACCGGCGGCGAACAGATCGAGATGTTCAACGGCTCGGCCGAACTGCGCACCCGCAAGAAGTCGATCGAGGCGCGGACCGAGGCGCAGAAAGCCTATGTGCAGAACCTGTTCAGCCACGAACTGGGCTTTGGCATCGGGCCTGCGGGGACAGGCAAAACCTATCTGGCAGTGGCCGTCGGGGTGACAATGTTCATCTCTGGCGCGGTGGAAAAGATCATCCTGTCGCGTCCGGCCGTCGAGGCGGGCGAGCGGTTGGGCTTTCTTCCCGGCGACATGAAGGAAAAGGTCGATCCTTACATGCAGCCGCTTTACGACGCTCTGAACGACTTTCTGCCGCAAAAGCAGGTGCAGAAACTGATCGAGGAAAAGCGGATCGAGATCGCGCCGCTGGCCTTCATGCGGGGACGGACCCTGTCGAACGCGTTCATCGTGCTCGACGAGGCGCAGAACGCGACCGCCATGCAAATGAAGATGTTCCTGACCCGTCTGGGCGAAGGCAGCCGCATGGTGGTGACCGGCGACCGCACCCAGATCGACCTGCCGCGTGGCACGCCGTCGGGACTGCAAGAGGCCGAGCGGATCCTGAAAGGGGTCAAGGGCGTGACGTTCAATTACTTCACCTCGAAGGATGTGGTGCGTCACCCGCTGGTCGGCCGAATCATCGAGGCTTACGAGGCGCACGAAGGTCAGGGCTGACCCCGCGCCGTCTTGCCCCCCATCGGCGCCCCGGCTAGAAGGCGCCGATGGAACCCTTGGTCGATACCGTCATCGAAGATCCGCGCTGGGATGCGTTCGGGCTGGAAGCGATCGCGAACCGGGTGGTGCAGGCCGTGCTGTTTCACGTCGGTCTGCCGCAGGCGGGTCTGACCCTGTGCGTGATGGGGTGTGACGACGCCCGCATCGCGGGGCTGAACGGGGATTTTCGTGCGAAAGCGCAGCCGACGAACGTCTTGAGTTGGCCGGACATCGACTTGTCCGCCGAGAACGACGGCGGGCTGCCGCATATGCCAGTGCCCGGTGATCTGGATGACCCGCAAAGCCTGGGCAATGTCGCCATTGCGTTCGACACGTGCCAGCGCGAGGCCGCCGAGGCCGACAAGCCGATGGCCGACCATGTGACGCATCTGGTTGTGCACGGAGTGTTACATCTGCTGGGCTATGATCACGTTCGCGAGGGCGATGCCGCGCGGATGGAAGCGATCGAGGTGGCAATACTTGCAAGCCTCGGCGTTTCTGACCCATACTGAGGAGCGACGCCGCAACCTGCGGCTGTATTCTGGAAAAAGGACCGATGGGCAGTAGCAACGACGGGTCTCTTGCGGCGCAGGGCGCGCAAGGAACAACCAAGGACGAGCCAGCCGAGACTGCCCCGCGCGGTTTGCTGGGCAGACTGATCAGTGCGTTTTCCCCAAACGACCCGAACGGTGATACGCCCTCTGCGGGGGCTGCCGCTGCGGCAGCCAATCCCGGTGGCGTGCTGGTCGGCATGGGCAACCTGCGCCGTTTGCGCGTTGACGACGTGGCCATCCCGAAGGTCGATATCGTGGCGGTTCCGCTGGACATCGGCAAGGAAGAACTGGTCGCGGTCTTTCGCGAGCACGGGTTCAGCCGCGTGCCGGTATACAAGGGCACGCTCGACCATCCGCAGGGGCTGGTGTTGCTGAAGGATCTGGCGCTGCAATATGGGTTCGGGGCGACCACGCGGTTCAGTTTGCGCAGGCTGCTGCGCCCAATGCTCTATGCCCCGCCCAGCATGCCGGTGGGTGTCCTGCTGCAGAAAATGCAGCGCGAACGCGTCCATATGGCGCTGGTCATCGACGAATACGGCGGGGTCGACGGTTTGGTCACGATCGAGGACCTGATCGAGACGATCATCGGCGAGATCGAGGATGAACACGACGAAGCCGAAGGCGCGATGTGGAAGGAAGAAAAGCCGGGCGTCTTTCTGGTGCAGTCCACCGCTCCGCTGGGCGAATTCGAGAATGCCGTCGGCATGCGCTTGCGCACGGATGACGAGGACGAGGATATCGACACCATCGGCGGTCTGGTGTTTCTGCGCACCGGGCGCGTTCCAGCACGGGGCGAGATCGTCGCGCACCAAAGCGGCGTCGAATTCGAGATCGTAGATGCTGATCCACGTCGGATCAAGCGGCTGCGGGTGCGCTTGCCCGGCGTGACCGGTGCGGCGGCCGATGCGGCCGCCGATCTGGCTGCAAGCTCCGCCGCGCTGGCGGATGCGGCAACCCCGGCCGCGTCTGACGAAGGCGCAGTGACCGAACCGGCGAAGTGATCCCATGACGGGTTGGCCCGGCGTGCGGCAGGTCGGGCTGGCCTTTGCCTTGGGCGCGGCAATGGCGCTGGGGCAGGCGCCGCTGGACGCGTGGTATGTCACGTTGCCGGCACTCGCGGGCCTGATCGGCTTGCTGGCGCGACAGCCGGGCGTGAAGCAGGCGGCCTTCGTCGGCTGGTTCGGTGGCGCCGGATATTTCGCCGTCGCCCTGAACTGGATCGTCGAGCCGTTCTTCATCGACGCTGCGAAAGATGGTTGGATGGCACCGTTCGCGCCTGTGCTCATGGCGTTCGGTCTGGGGTTGTTCTGGGCGGCGGCGGGGGCGCTGGCGGGATGGTCGCGGCGGCCGGTCGCGGGCGCGCTGGTCGGTCTGGGGCTGGCCGAACTGGCGCGCGGCTATGTGCTGACAGGGTTTCCGTGGGCATTGATCGGGCATGTCTGGGTGGACACACCGCTGGGGCAGGTTTCGGCTCTGATCGGGCCGTCGGGGCTGACGCTGCTGACAACGGCTGCGGCTGCGGGTTTTGCCGCG
>JANNNU010000191.1:0-27435 GCA_031398695.1 Paracoccaceae bacterium
GCTATTCATGGGCTATTACGAACAGTTTCATAATAGGTTTCACTCTCTAACGAACTAATTCCATCAGAATATACTCTGAAGTCGCTATCTGTATAATCAAACGTTATGTTAACTGTGGTAATGGATGGCTGCAACATGGCAGCCATCCATTACCACAGTTAACTCGGTTACTCCAAACGGCTGAGGCCAGCCGCACGCAAGAACATCCAGTTCCCGCTGAGGATGGCCGGGATGGACGTCGCCGAACAGGATCGCCGGGTGGAACGCGCGGCGAAGGTGCTGAACCTGTCGAGTTACCTCGACCGCCGTCCGGGCCAGTTGTCGGGCGGTCAGCGCCAGCGCGTCGCGATCGGACGCGCCATCGTGCGCGAACCGGCAGCGTTCCTGTTCGACGAGCCGCTGTCGAACCTCGATGCCGCGCTGCGAGTCGGGATGCGGCAGGAAATCAGCGAGCTGCACCAGTCGCTGAAGACCACCATGGTCTATGTCACCCATGACCAAGTCGAGGCGATGACGATGGCCGACAAGATCGTGGTGCTGAACGCCGGGCGGATCGAACAGGTGGGCAGCCCCCTGACCCTTTATCTCGAACCGCGCAACAAGTTCGTCGCGGGGTTCATCGGATCGCCCCGGATGAACTTCATCGAGGGCCCCGAGGCCGCAAAACATGGGGCGGACAGCATCGGCATCCGCCCCGAGCACATCACCGTGGGCGACGGCCCGTGGGAGGGTGTGGTCGGCCTGTCGGAACATCTGGGCTCCGACAGTTTCATCAAAGTCGACGTGCCCGATCTTGGCATTTTGAACGTGCGCGGCCCCGGCGAGTTGGGCGTGCATCATGGCGATCGGGTCAAACTGGCGCCGGCGGGCAAGATCCACCGCTTCGACGCGCAGGGGCTGGCGCTATGAGGCTGCAGGGCAAGACCGCGCTGATCACCGGCGCGGCGCGGGGTATCGGGCTTGCGTTCGCGCAGGCTTACGTGGCCGAAGGCGCGCAGGTGGCGATTGCCGACATCAACCTGGCGGCAGCGCAGGCGGCGGCTCAGTCGATCTGCCCGCAGGCGCATGCGATTGCTCTCGACGTGACGCGCCAGGATTCGATCGACGCGGCGTTTGCCGAGGCGATCTCTCGGATGGGCCAACTCGACATCCTGATCAACAACGCCGCCCTGTTCAGCGCCGCCCCGATCGCAGAGATCAGCCGCGCCGATTACGACCGGCTGTTCGCGGTAAACGTGGCAGGGACGCTGTTCTGCATCCAGGCCGCCGCGCGCCACATGATCCCGCGCGGTCGGGGCACCATCATCAACATGGCAAGCCAGGCCGGGCGGCGGGGCGAGGGCCTTGTCGCGGTCTATTGCGCGACCAAGGCGGCCGTGATCTCGCTGAGCCAATCGGCCGGGTTGGACCTGATCCGGCACGGCATCAACGTCAACGCCATCGCGCCCGGCGTGGTGGATGGCGAGCATTGGGATGGGGTGGACGCCTTCTTTGCGAAATACGAAGCCAAGGCGCCGGGGCAGAAAAAGCGCGAGGTGGGCGCCGCCGTGCCGTTCGGTCGCATGGGCACCGCCGCGGACCTGACCGGGATGGCGATTTTCCTCGCCACGGATGAAGCGAAATACATCGTTGCCCAATGCTTCGGCGTGGACGGCGGCAACTGGATGGCCTAAACATGAACGCGAATTCACAAACCGTCGCCCTGCCGCTTTACGACCGCAGCAAGGTCACCCCCGGCATCGTGCACATCGGGCTTGGCAACTTTCATCGCGCGCATTTGGCCGTCTATCTCGACGACCTGATGAACGCGGGGTTGGCGATGGACTGGGGCATCCTCGGTGCCGGAGTGCGGCCCGCCGATGCCCGGATGCGCGAGGCGATGCTGGCGCAGGATTGCCTGTCGACCGTGATCGAACTCGACCCGGCGGGCAAGACCGCGCGCCGGGTGGGGGCGATGGTCGGGTTCATTGAGGTGGCGCCCGACAATGGGCCGCTGATTGCCGCGATGACCAATCCCGCGATCCGCATTGTCAGCCTGACCGTTACCGAAGGCGGCTATTTCATCGACGCCGAAACCGGCAGTTTCGACACCGGTGCCCCCGAAATCGTCGCCGATGCCGCAAATCCGCAGGGACCGACCACCGCATTCGGCGCTATCGTTGCGGCGTTGAAGGCACGCCGCGCCGCTGGCACCCCGCCCTTCACGGTCATGTCGTGCGACAACCTGCCCGGCAACGGCCATGTGACCGAAGCCGCCGTGGTGGGAACCGCGCGTCTGTCGGATCCCGCGCTGGCCGACTGGATCGCGGCGAACGTCGCTTTCCCGAACGGCATGGTGGACCGCATCACCCCCGCGACCGGCCCACGCGAACGCGCGATCGCGGCCGGCTTCGGTCTGGCCGAAGACCCGATCCCCGTGACCTGCGAGCCGTTTCGCCAATGGGTGCTCGAGGACCGCTTTCCCTCGGGCCGTCCGCCCCTCGAACAGGCCGACGTGACCTTTACCGACGACGTGCATGCGTTCGAGGCGATGAAGATCCGCATCCTGAACGGCGGCCATGCGATCATCGCCTATCCGGGCGGCCTGATGGAAGTCGAGTATGTGCATCAGGCGATGGCGCATCCGCTGATTTCGGGCTTTCTCGACAAGGTCGAGCGCGAAGAGATCATCCCTTACGTCCCACCCGTCCCGAACACCGACTTGGCCGCCTATTATGCGTTGATCCGCGAACGGTTCTCCAACCCCGAGGTTGCCGACACCGAACAGCGGCTGTGCCTCGACGGATCGAACCGGCAGCCCAAGTTCATCGTGCCTAGCCTGCGCGACGCGCTTGCGGCGGGTGGCAGCATCGAGGGGCTGGCGCTGGAATCGGCGTTGTGGTGCCGGTACTGCCACGGCACGACCGACTCCGGCAGCGTCACGCCGCCCAACGATCCGAACTGGGCGCGGCTGACGGCCCTGTCTGCTGCGGCCCGCGACAAACCGGAGCTGTGGCTCGCAATGACCGAAGTCTACGGCGAGACCGGTCGCGACCCGCGCCTGCGCGAGGCGTTTTCCCGCCATCTGACCAGCCTGTGGCGCGATGGAACGGCGGCGACCTTGACCGCCTATCTGTCCCGCGGGTGAAACCGATTTCGGATCACGGACACCGGCTGGTCTGCTGCAAGCGCTGACGCCAAAGGGTAGTGCGGCCGGTTCGCTGCGGGTTGTCTGTACTGGAGGCAGGCCTTAGCGTGCGAGCGTCGTGCCGGATTGATCCGTCACCCTGCCGTGTCGCCTTCGGCCCGCCACGACGAGCGACCCCGAACCAAAGGACCTCTCTTGCCCCGTCCCCTGCATCCCACCGCCCTTGTGACCGGGGCCAACCGTGGCATCGGCCGGGCAATCGCCGCCGCGTTGAAGGCCAAGGGCGCGCTCGTCACCCTTGCCGCCCGCGACGAGGCGGCAGGCCGCGCGGCTGCGGCCCAGCTCGGCGTGGCCTTCGCCCGCATCGACCTGTCGGATCCGGACAGCTATGTCGAGGCGATCACCCGGGCGGGGGGCTTCGACATCCTGATCAACAATGCGGGCCTGCTGAACCACACGTCGCTCTTGTCGCCGAAGTCCGACTTCGATCTGGCGATGGAGGTGATGGTAAACGCCCCGCTTGATCTGATCCGCCTGAACGTGCCGCACTGGCGCGCCAGCGGCTGGGGTCGCATCGTCAACGTCTCTTCGGTTCTCGGCTCGCACGGCGACGGGTTGAAAGGTCCGGGGGCCTATGGCGTGGCCAAGGCCGCGCTGAACGCCCTGACCCGCGCGCTGCCGCGCGATCTGCCCCCCGGCGTCAAGATCAACGCGTGTCATCCGGGCTGGGTTCATTCCCGGATGGGCGGCCCCGAAGCGCCCCTGACCCTTGAAGAGGGCGCCGACACCCCTACCTGGTTATCGTTGCTGCCCGACGACGGCCCCACGGGCGGGTTCTTCGCCAATCGCCAGCCGATGAGCTGGTGAAACCTCTTTCCCCTTCTTCCTTGTTGAAATATCCCACGGGAGTTCGGGGGTGTGAGACCCCCGGCGATTTCCACAATCGCGCCGGAGGCCCGCATGATCCCCGTCAAAGGCCACGAAGGCCAGAAGATCGCCGTTCTGGGCCTTGGCCGCTCGGGGCTTGCCACGGCGCGCGCGCTGCAGGCCGGCGGGGCCGAGCCGCTGTGCTGGGACGACAGCCCCGAGGCGCGCGGCAAGGCTGAGCTGGCGGGCCTGCGGCTGGTCGACCTGACCCGCGCAGGCGCGTTTGACGGCGTTTCGGCGCTGATCGTGTCGCCCGGCATCCCGCACCTTTATCCTGCGCCGAACCCGGTGATCGCCCGGGCCTACGATGCGGGCGTGCCGGTCGACAACGACATCGGCCTGTTCTTTCGCAGCTTCGCCACCGAGGAGTTCGACGATTTCGATGTGGCCCCCCGTGTGGTCTGCGTCACCGGATCGAACGGCAAGTCGACCACCACGGCGCTGATCCATCACATCCTGACCCATGCGCAGCGCCCGACGCAGATGGCGGGCAACATCGGGCGCGGGGTGCTCGACCTCGACCCGGCGATCGACGGTGAAGTGATCGTGCTGGAGCTGTCCAGCTATCAGACCGAACTGGCCCGTGCGCTGACGCCCGATGTCGCGGTCTTCACCAATCTGTCACCCGACCATCTGGATCGCCACGGCGGCATGGGCGGCTATTTCGCTGCCAAGCGCCGCCTGTTCGCCGAAGGCGGGCCGGACCGCGCGGTGATCGGGGTCGACGAACCCGAAGGCCGATATCTTGCCAATCAGACGGCGCAAGGTGCGGCGGACGACCGGGTGATCCGCATCGCGTCGGGTCAGAAGCTTGAAGGGTTCGGTTGGGCGGTGTTCGCCCGCAAGGGGTTCTTGTCGGAATGGCGGCGGGGCAAGCAGGTGGCCTCGGTCGATCTGCGCGGCGTCGCGGGCTTGCCCGGCGCGCATAATCACCAGAACGCCTGCGCGGCATACGCGGCGGCCCGCACGCTGGGCCTTGCCCCCAAGGTGATCGAGGCGGCGTTCCACAGCTTTGCCGGCCTTCCGCATCGCAGCCAGACGGTGGGCGAAACGAACGGGATCCGGTTCGTGAACGACAGCAAGGCCACCAACGTCGACAGCGCGGCCAAGGCGCTGCAGGCCTTTCCCCGCATCCGCTGGATCGCGGGCGGCATGGGCAAGGACGGCGGCATCGCGGCGCTGGCCCCGCATCTGGGATCGGTGGTGAAAGCCTATCTGATCGGCCATTCGGCGCGCGACTTTGCCCTGCAACTCGGCCCGCTGCCGCACGAGATCTGCGATACGATGGAACGCGCCGTCGCCCGCGCCGCCGCCGAGGCGCAGCCGGGCGACGTGGTGCTTCTTGCCCCCGCTGCGGCCAGTTTCGATCAGTATCCCAATTTTGAAAAGCGTGGCGACGATTTCACCGCGCAGGTGCGTGCGATCCTTGGCCGGGCTGCGCCGGGCCAGGGGCCGACGGCATAGGGCGCGTCCCGGCGCGCACCCGTGACATCCCGCTACGGACTCCCTGTCGTTCGCAGGTTTTTCCTAGTCAGCCGGGGCGAAACCGGCTACTCTGAACCCCAGACCCGGATAACCGGGCGGTTCGGCAGTGCAGGCGACAACAGGCGACACCCATGACAGAGATGGTCTATGGCTCCATGCCCACACGGGTGCGCGAGCCGGTTCTTCCCCGTTGGTGGCGGACACTCGACAAATGGTCGATGACCGCGATCGTGGCGCTGTTTGCCATCGGATTGCTCTTGGGATTGGCAGCGTCGGTTCCGCTGGCGGAAAGCAACAACCTCGACCGGTTCTATTACGTGCACCGGCAGATGTTCTTCGGCGGCCTTGCCATGGTTGCGATGCTGGGCTGTTCGATGCTGACACCCGCCCAGGTGCGTCGCGTCGGAACGCTGGGGTTCGTTCTGGCCTTCGTGGCGCTGGCCATGCTGCCCTTCGTTGGCACCGATTTCGGCAAGGGTGCGGTGCGGTGGTTCAGCTTCGAGTTCGCGTCGATGCAACCGTCCGAGTTTCTCAAGCCCGGATTCATCGTCGTTGTCGCGTGGCTGATCGCGGCCAGCCTTGATCTGAACGGCCCGCCCGGCAAGGTGATGTCCTTTGTCGTGACCGCGATCATCGCGGTGCTGCTGGCGCTGCAGCCCGACTTTGGTCAGGCCATGCTGGTGCTGTTCGGCTGGGGGGTCGTTTATTTCGTGGCGGGCGCGCCGATGCTGCTGGTGGGCAGCATCATCGGCCTGGTCGGGGCAGCCGGGGTCTTTGCCTACAACGCCTCCGAACACGTCGCGCGCCGGATCGACGGCTACCTGTCGGCGGATGTCGATCCGCGCAGCCAGCTGGGCTATGCAATGAATGCCATTCAGGAAGGCGGGTTCTTCGGCGTGGGCGTGGGTGCGGGTCAGGTGAAGTGGCAACTGCCCGACGCGCATACCGATTTCATCATCGCGGTGGCGGCCGAGGAATACGGGCTGGTACTGGTGATGGTGATCATCGCGCTTTACTGCGCGGTCGTGGTGCGCAGTCTGTTCCGCCTGATGAACGAACGCGACCCGTTCATTCGGCTGGCCGGAACCGGGCTTGCCTGCATTTTCGGCGTCCAGGCCATGATCAACATGGGCGTGGCGGTGCGTCTGCTGCCCGCCAAGGGCATGACGCTGCCCTTCGTGTCGTACGGCGGGTCGTCGGTCATCGCCGCCGGGATCACAGTCGGGCTGCTGTTGGCGCTGACCCGCAGCCGGCCGCAGGGTCAGATGAGCGACATCCTGTTCAAGCGGGGCCGCTGATGGCCGCAGCGTCGCGCGCACCGCTGTTGCTGATCGCCGCTGGGGGCACGGGGGGGCACATGTTTCCCGCCCAGGCGCTGGCCGAGGCGATGGTGGCGCGCGGCTGGCGCGTCACGCTGACGACCGATGCAAGGGGTGCGCGCTACGCGGGCGGTTTCCCGGCAATCGTGCCGGTCGAACGGCTCGCCTCGGCCACCTTTGCGCGCGGCGGTCTGCTCGCCAAGCTTCTGGTGCCGCTGCGGATCGCAGGTGGCGTTGCATCGGCGCTTTGGTCGATGCTGCGCGACCGTCCGGCGGTGGTGGTGGGCTTCGGGGGCTATCCGTCCATCCCGGCGCTGACGGCGGCAGTGGTGCTGCGCCGTCCCCGGATGATCCATGAACAGAACGGCGTTCTGGGGCGGGTCAACCAGATTTTTGCCACCCGCGTCGCGCTGGTCGCCTGCGGAACCTGGCCCACGACCCTGCCTGCGGGGGCCATGGGCGAACACACCGGCAACCCGGTGCGGCAGGCAGTGCTAGACCGCGCCGGAGCGGGATACATCCCCCCCGGCGATTATCCGGTGAGCCTGTTGGTCATCGGGGGAAGCCAAGGCGCGCGCGTCCTGTCGGACGTGGTGCCTGCGGCGGTCGCGGCCCTGCCGGACGGGCTGAAAGCCAACCTGCGCGTGGCCCACCAAGCACGCGCCGAAGACGCGGCGCGGGTGAAGCTAGCCTATGAGGACGCGGGTATTTCGGCCGAAGTGCAGCAGTTCTTCGATGACATTCCCCGCCGCCTGTCGGAATGCCAGCTGGTGATCAGCCGCGCCGGGGCCTCCTCGATCGCCGACATCTCGGTCATCGGGCGTCCCGCCATCCTGATCCCCTTCGCCGCCGCTGCCGGCGACCACCAGACCGCCAACGCCGCCGGACTGACCAAAGCCGAGGCTGCCGTCACGTTGGCCGAGTCCACCCTTGACACCCCACGCCTGACCGCGCACATCGCCGCGATCCTGCAAAACCCGCAGGCCGCCTTGCAGATGTCGCGCAATGCGCTGGCGCAAAGCCGCCCCGATGCCACCGAGCGGCTGGCGGACCTTGTCGAAACCCTTGGCCAGAAAGCCTGACCCATGAACGCCACCAAACTGCCGCTGGAACTCGGGCCGATCCACTTCGTTGGAATCGGCGGCATCGGGATGTCGGGGATCGCCGAGGTGCTGATGACGCTGGGCTATCGCGTGCAGGGGTCGGACGCGAGGGCCTCGAAGATCACCGACCGGCTGGTGAAACTGGGCGCGACGTTCTTTGAAGGGCAAAGATCCGGAAACATCGGCGAGGCTGCTGTCGTCGTGATCTCGTCCGCCATCAAGAAGGGCAACCCCGAGTTGGAAGAGGCCCGTCTGCGCAAGCTGCCCGTGGTGCGCCGGGCCGAGATGCTGGCCGAACTGATGCGGCTGCGGTCCAACATCGCGATCGCGGGAACGCATGGCAAGACGACGACCACGACCATGGTGGCGACGCTTCTGGACAAGGGCGGCTTCGATCCCACGGTGATAAACGGCGGGGTGATCCACGCCTACGGGTCCAACGCCCGCGCCGGTGAGGGCGAATGGATGGTGGTCGAGGCCGACGAATCCGACGGCTCGTTCAACCGCCTGCCCGCCACCATCGCCATCGTCACCAACATCGACCCCGAACACATGGAACATTGGGGCACCTTCGACGCGCTGCGCAAAGGGTTCCTCGACTTCGTGTCCAACATTCCGTTCTACGGCCTTGCCGTCTGCTGCACCGACCATCCCGAAGTGCAGGCGCTGGTCGGCCGCGTCACCGACCGCCGCGTGGTGACCTTTGGCTTCAACGCGCAGGCCGATGTGCGGGCGATCAACCTGACCTATGAAAACGGCGTGGCGCATTTCGACGTGGCGCTGCAAGCCGAAGACGCAGTGATCGAAGGCTGCACCTTGCCGATGCCCGGCGATCACAACGTGTCCAACGCGCTGTCGGCGATCGCCGTCGCCCGGCATCTGGGCATGAAGAAGGAAGAGATCCGCGAGGCGTTGGCCGGGTTCGCGGGCGTCAACCGCCGCTTCACCAAGGTGGCCGAGGTCAGCGGCGTCACCATCATCGACGACTATGGCCACCACCCGGTCGAGATCGCCGCCGTCCTGCGCGCCGCACGTCAGTCGACCAAGGGCCGGATCATCGCCGTCCACCAGCCCCACCGCTATACCCGCCTGTCGTCGCTGTTCGACGATTTCTGCACCTGCTTCAACGAGGCGGACGTGGTCGCGATCGCCGAAGTCTATGCCGCCGGCGAAGAGCCGATCGCGGGGGCGAGCCGCGACGATCTGGTGGCGGGACTGATCGCCCACGGCCATCGCCATGCCCGCGCGATCATGGATGAGGCGGACCTTGCGCGCCTTGTCAAGGAACAGGCCCGACCGGGCGACATGGTGGTCTGCCTTGGGGCAGGCACGATCAGCGCCTGGGCCAATGCGTTGCCCGCGCGCCTGATGGGGCAGGCCGCATGAGCCCGCCGCTGGTCCTCGGCGCGCTGTGGGTGATCGCGGCAGCGGTGACTGCAATGCTGCCGATGCGCCGGCAATATGGTCCGGGCGTAACGCTCTTGATCTGTGCCCCGCTGTTGATAGGCTGGATCGGATACGAACACGGGCCGGTGTGGCTCGTGTTCGCTGTCTTTGCCCTGCTGTCGATGTTCCGCCGTCCGTTGCTGTATTTCGCCCGCCGTGCCCTTGGTCTTCCGGTAACGATTCCAACCGATCTTGATCCGCTTGACCCCGTAAAGGACAGCGCATGAGCATTTCATTCGTCGCAGCCCTGCTGTGGCTGGTCACCGCCAACGTCGTCGCGATGCTTCCTTCGCGCGACAGGCACTGGACCAACGCCTATATCCTGATCGCCGTCGGCATCCCGCTGGCGGGCTGGGTGACCTACGAACACGGGCCGATCTGGGGCATGCTGTTCGTGGCGGGCGGCGCGTCGGTGCTGCGCTGGCCGCTGATCTATCTGTGGCGCTGGACCAAGGCAAAAGTCGCGGCCGTGGGTCAGGAACCGGCCGAATAACGCAGACCACCGTGCGCGAGCGGCTCGGTTGCGCGCCGCGCCGGAACCATGCGCGGTCCGGCGGGTTTGTCTGCGGTCTGTGCACGGGGAACTTGTTCAACCACGGTCTTGGGCCAAGGTGCCGTTGTTGAAGAAAGGACCGCGCATGCTCTCCACCGACCGTCTCCTCGATCTCGCGCAGTGTGATGTCGTGCTGGTGTCCAACGACGGCGCGGGCCGCAAGGATGCCGCCGCCCAACTTTCCCTTTTGCGCGAACGGCTTGCCCCGGCGGTAAAATCGCTGACGATCCCGACGATACGCAAGGGCAGCGACATTCCGTTGGCCGCCAAGCAGGCGGTGGCCGATGGCGCGGGTCTGGTGGTGGCGCTGGGCGGCGATGGAACGCAGTCGGGGGTGGCCAACGCGCTGGCCGGAACGGATGTGGTGATGGGTGTCCTGCCGGGCGGCACCTTCAACTATTTCGCCCGCGAGCTTGGCGTCGGCGACACCGTGGACGCCGCCGTGGACACGCTGCTGCAAGGCCGGGTCAAACCGCTCGATGTCGGTTCGGTCAACCAGCGGGTGTTCCTGAATAACGCCAGCTTCGGGGTGTATCCGGAAATTCTCGAGCAGCGCGAGGCGATCTATCGCCGCTGGGGGCGCAGCCGGATTGCCGCGTACTGGTCGGTGCTGCTGGCGCTGCGCGATCTGCGCGACCCGATGCATCTGACGCTGACGCTGGATGGCGTGTCGCGCACCTATCACACACCGCTGGCCTTTGCGGCGCGCAGCGCCTACCAGCTGGAACGGCTGGGTCTGGACGGGGTCGCGGCGGTGCGCGACGGGCAGATGGCGCTGTTTCTGGCCAAGGGCAAGACGTCGCGCGATCTTTTGGGGGCGGCTTTCCGGCTGGCGTTGGGGCGGGTTGCGCGCGGTCAGGACTTCGAGTTGTTGACGGCGGACGATATCCTGATCGAGACGCCCCAGCAGCGCCGCCTGATTGCGTTCGACGGCGAAAAGCAACGTGTCGCAGGGCCTTACCGGCTTCGGGTGCACAAGGCGGCGCTGTCGGTGATCGTGCCCGCGACGCAGCCCGCCGATGCCGATGCGGCCGCTGGGGTCACCGCCGCGTGACCCGGCTGGTGCATCTGACAGACCTGCATTTCGGCCTGCACCGGGATGCTTTGGTGGCGCCCCTTGTGCGGGCGGTTCAGGCGGTCGATCCCGATGTCGTCGTCGTATCCGGG
This sequence comes from Paracoccaceae bacterium, assembly GCA_031398695.1. Taxonomy (GTDB): domain Bacteria; phylum Pseudomonadota; class Alphaproteobacteria; order Rhodobacterales; family Rhodobacteraceae; genus JAIYDJ01. The sequence goes on from JANNNU010000191.1 coordinate 11,128, forward strand.
GATCTGACGCAGCGAGCATTGCGCAGTCAGTTCGCGGCGGCCATGACCTTTGTGCGCGGGCTGGACAAACCGTTTCTGCTGGTTGCGGGCAACCACGATCTGCCGGCCTACAACCTGCTTCGCCGGGTATTCGACCCGTTCGGCCCGTTTCGCCGCGGTGCCTTGCCCGACCTTATGCCTACGCTGCACATTGGTCGCTTGCGGGTGTTCGGCATCAACACCGCCGCGCCGTGGCTGTGGCGGGGCGGGGTGGCACGGTCGCGCCAGATCGACGCGGTCTGCCAAGCGGTGGAGGCGGGCTCGGGCGACACGACGAACATCGTCGTCAGTCACCATCCGCTGGAAGAGCCCCCCGGCTTCAACCGCAACGAAACGCGCGGCGCGTCTGCGGCCCTTGCGCGGCTTGGTCAGGCGGGGGTGCATGCAGTGCTGTCGGGCCATCTGCACCACTGGTCGCTGGGACTGGGCATCACCGCGACGGCCGCACGGCCGGTGTTTCAGATGCAGACGGGCACCGCCCTGTGCGCAAGGCCGCACGAACGCGCGCACGGGTTCGCCGTGATGGACTTTGCGGACAAGGCGCTGCGCGCAGCGCTGTGGCAGGTTGACGAGGCGACACTGCGCTACTGTCCACAGGAGGATGTTGCTTTCGACCGCCGGGCGGGGGGATGGTTGCGGCACTGATGCGCGCATGCCACGGACTGTTGCGTGCCGGACGTTGATCTGCGCGCGAAATCCGGCCATCAGGGTCTGACCCTTATCCGGTGGATGCGATGACCCTTCCTTCTGCGCGCGGCACTCTTATCCCGGACCGACCGCTGGCCGATCTGACCTGGCTTCGGGTCGGCGGGCCTGCGGACTGGCTCTTTCAACCTGCCGACCTGCAGGATCTCAGCTGTTTTCTGACGGCTCTGGACCCGGCGGTCGCGGTCTTTCCGATCGGCGTCGGCAGCAACCTGATCGTGCGTGATGGCGGGATCAGGGCGGTCGTGATCCGGTTGGGGCGGGGGTTCAATGCGATCGACGTTCAGGGAGACCGGGTCACCGTCGGGGCGGCGGCGCTGGATGCCCATGTGGCGCGCAAGGCGGCCGAGGCGGGGCGCGATCTGACGTTTCTGCGCACCATTCCCGGCTCGATGGGCGGGGCCGTCCGGATGAACGCGGGGTGCTACGGGCATTACGTTGCAGATTTTCTGGAGGAGGTGCAGATCGTCGACCGCGACGGCGGGGTACGGACGGTGCCAGCCTCGGCGCTGAACCTGCGCTATCGGCAGTCCGATCTGCCCGACGGCGCGGTCATCGTCGCCGCCACTTTCCGCGCACCGCCGGGCGAACCGGCGGTGCTGGAGGCGCGGATGCGGGACCAGATCGCCAGACGCGATGCAAGCCAGCCCACCAAAGACCGGTCCGCCGGGTCCACCTTTCGCAATCCCGTCGGGCGATCCTCGACCGGTGCTGCGGACGATACGCACGATTTGAAGGCATGGAAGGTGATCGACGATGCCGGGTTGCGCGGGGCAACGCGGGGCGGGGCGCAGATGTCGCCCAAACATTCGAACTTCCTGATCAACACCGGTGGCGCATCTGCCGCCGATCTGGAGGAATTGGGCGAGATTGTGCGAAAAAGGGTTTTCGAAACACAAGGGATCGCGTTAGTATGGGAAATCATGCGCGTCGGTGAACCGGCGGCAGAATAAGAATGAATCCGGCAAAGACCGGGGTCGAGGCAGACAATGACAGGCGGTGCGGGCAGATCAGCCATCACCGTGGCGGTTTTGATGGGGGGGCGTTCCGCAGAGCGGGAGGTCAGTCTTGTCTCGGGGCGTGAGTGCGCCCATGCGCTGCGGCAGGCGGGCTATCGGGTGATCTCGGTCGATTGCGACCGGGGATTGTCCCAGCAACTTATCGAAATAAAGCCGGATGTCGCGTTCAACGCCCTGCACGGTCGCTGGGGCGAAGATGGCTGCGTCCAGGGCATCCTGGAATGGCTGTCGATCCCCTATACCCATTCCGGAGTGTTGGCCTCGGCCCTCGCGATGGATAAGGCGCGCACCAAGGAGGCTTACGTGGCGGCCGGTCTGCCCGTAGTACCGTCTGTGCTGGCGACCCGCGAGGCAGTCGGCGCGGGGCATGTGATGGCACCGCCCTATGTCGTCAAACCGAACAACGAGGGCTCATCCGTCGGTGTCTACATCGTGCAGCCCGGATCGAACGCGCCGCATCTGGCCGAAACCATGCCGGCCTCGGTGCTGGTCGAGGCCTATGTGCCGGGGCGCGAACTGACCACGACGGTGATGGGCGACCGCGCCCTGTGCGTGACCGATATCGTGACTGACGGCTGGTATGATTACGAGGCCAAGTATGCCGCCGGCGGATCGAGCCACGTGGTTCCGGCCGAAGTTCCGGCCGAGATCACGGCAGCCTGCCTTGACTACGCCCTGCGTGCGCACGTCGCCCTGGGGTGCCGGGGCGTTAGCCGGACGGATTTTCGGTGGGACGAAAGCCGGGGGGTAGCGGGCCTGATCCTGCTGGAAACCAACACCCAGCCCGGCATGACGCCCACCTCGCTGGCGCCCGAACAGGCCGCGCACTGCGGCATCAGCTTTCCCGATCTGTGCGCCTGGATGGTAGAGGACGCGTCATGCAACCGCTAGGCCGCCCCCCCGTGCCGCGCCGCGATCCGGCACCTAGCCGCTGGGCCTACCGGATGCAGCGGCTTTGGCTGACGCCGCTCTTCCGGGTGCTGTTCCGCGTCGGCATGCCCGTGGCTCTTGTTGCGCTGTGCGTCGGCCTTTACCTGGCCGACGAAGGGCGCCGCGTTGCGCTGGGGGCGGCCGTTTCGGACCTGCGCGACCGGTTTCAGGATCGCCCCGAGTTTCTGGTCACGCTGGTGTCGATCGAAGGCGCATCGCCGGAACTGGCCAAGGCGGTTCGGTCGCACATCGGCCTCAAGCTGCCGGTGTCGTCGTTCGACCTCGATCTGATCCGGGTGCGCGAGCAGGCAGAGTCGCTCGATGCCGTGGAAAGCGCGGAACTGCGCGTGCGGGTGCAAGGTGTGTTGCAGGTTCTGATCGTCGAACGGGATCCGGTAGTGATCTGGCGCACCGACGACGGTCTGACCATGCTCGATGCCACGGGCCACCGGGTGGCGGGACTGGCCGAACGCGCGGACCGGCCCGATCTGCCGCTGATTGCGGGGCAGGGCGCGGACCTGGCGACCGCAGAGGCGCTGGACATCCTGACGGTCGCGGCCCCGCTGGCATCGCGGCTGCGCGGGTTGGTGCGCCTGGGCGCGCGGCGTTGGGACGTGGTGCTGGACCGCGACCAACGCCTGATGCTGCCCGCCGACGATCCGGTCGCCGCGCTGGAACGCCTGATAGCGCTGGACCAAGCCGAAGATTTGCTGGCGCGCGACATCATTGCCGTCGATCTGCGCGTGCCGCAGCGCCCGGTGCTGCGACTTGCCCCTGATGCCCTGACGGACCTGCGCGCGGCGCGCGGGCTGACACCTGCCCCGGAGAGTTCCTTATGACCGATCTGTACCAATCCCAGCGTGCCATGCGGAACATGCGGCGGGCCGCGCTGCAACGCGGGGTGATCGCCGTTCTGGACGTGGGCACCAGCAAAATCGCCTGCCTGATCCTGCGGTTCGACGGGTTCGAAGAAACCCGCGAGTCCGACGGCGTCGGGGCGATGGCGGGGCAGTCGAACTTCCGGGTAATCGGGGCGGCCACAACCCGGTCGCGCGGCGTGCGGTTCGGCGAGATTGCGGTGATGAACGAAACCGAACGGGCGATCCGGACGGCGGTGCAGGCCGCGCAGAAGATGGCGAACGTCCGCGTCGATCACTGCATCGCCTGTTTCGCCGGGGCCGATCCGCGCAGCTATGGGCTGGCGGGTGAGTGGGATCTGCAGGACTCGGTGGTGACCGAACAGGACGTGGCGCGGGTTCTGGCCGCGTGCGACGTGCCCGACATCGGCCATGGGCGCGAGGTGCTGCATGCCCATCCGGTCAATTTCGCGCTGGACCACCGGTCCGGCCTTGGCGATCCGCGCGGGCAGATCGGCAACCGGTTGGCCTGCGACATGCACATGCTGTCGGTCGAGGCGTCGGTGGTGCAAAACCTGCTGTATTGCATCAAGCGCTGTGATCTCGAATTGGCGGGGATCGCGTCGTCGGCCTATGTCTCGGGGATTTCCTCGCTGGTCGAGGATGAACAGGAACTGGGATCGGCCTGCATCGACATGGGCGGCGGGTCCACCGGGATCTCGATCTTCATGAAGAAACACATGATCTTTGCCGACAGCGTGCGGTTGGGCGGCGATCACGTTACGTCGGATATCTCGAAAGGGTTACAGGTGCCGCTGGTGGTTGCCGAGCGCATCAAGACCAAGCACGGCGGTGTGGTGGCGACGGGGATGGACGACCGCGAGATGATCGAGATCGGCGGCGACACCGGCGACTGGGACAAGGATCGCCGGCAGGTCAGCCGGACCGAACTGATCGGGATCATCCGCCCGCGGGTCGAGGAGATTCTGGAGGATGTGGCAGCCCGGCTGAACGCCGGCTTCTTCGACCAGTTGCCCAGTCAGCAGATCGTGCTGACCGGCGGGGCCAGCCAGATACCGGGGCTGGACGGGCTCGCCAGCCGCATTCTGGGCCAGCGCGTGCGGATGGGGCGGCCGCTGCGGGTGCAGGGGTTGCCGCAGGCGGCGACCGGACCCGCGTTTTCGGGGGCCGTCGGGCTGTCGCTGTTCGCGGCGCACCCGCAGGACGAATGGTGGGATTTCGACATTCCGACCGAACGCTATCCGGCTCGGTCGCTGAAGCGGGCGCTCAAATGGTTCAAGGACAACTGGTGATCCGCAATATGCAGCGTCCTTGCCGAAAGAAGGCGATCTCGACCCTATTTTCGCCCATATTTTGTGGGCGATCTAAGTTTTATGGTGACGACACCGGGTTCTGTGGATAGAAACGGGGGTAATTCGGCAAATCGGGCCTCGGGACAGGATCGATGACAGTCGACACGGCAACAGGCGGCGAAACCGCGGCACAACACACAACGGGCGGACAAGCAACATGGCATTGAACTTGATGATGACCTCGCAGCGCGAAGAGCTGAAGCCGCGCATCACCGTGTTCGGTGTGGGGGGCGCGGGCGGCAACGCGGTCAACAACATGATCGACAAAGAGCTTGAGGGCGTCGAGTTCGTGGTGGCGAACACCGATGCGCAGGCCTTGCAGCAAAGCCGGGCCGTGTCGAAAATCCAGATGGGTCTGAAGGTTACCGAGGGACTTGGGGCAGGGGCGCGGCCGACGGTCGGCGCAGCGGCGGCGGAAGAGACGATCGAAGAAATCGTCGACCACCTCGCGGGCGCACACATGTGTTTCATCACCGCCGGCATGGGCGGCGGAACAGGAACCGGGGCAGCCCCGATCATCGCGCAGGCGGCGCGTGAATTAGGCGTGCTGACCGTGGGCGTGGTCACCAAGCCGTTCCAGTTCGAGGGCAACAAGCGGATGCGTCAGGCCGAAGAGGGCATCGAGGCGCTGCAGAAGGTCGTCGATACGCTGATCATCATCCCGAACCAGAACCTGTTTCGGCTGGCGAACGAGCGCACGACCTTTACCGAAGCCTTCGCGATGGCCGACGACGTGCTTTATCAGGGCGTCAAGGGCGTGACCGACCTGATGGTGCGGCCCGGTCTGATCAACCTCGACTTCGCCGACGTGCGCGCGGTGATGGACGAGATGGGCAAGGCGATGATGGGCACCGGCGAGGCCGAGGGGCCGGATCGTGCCGTTCAGGCCGCGGAAAAGGCGATCGCCAACCCGCTGCTGGACGAAATCAGCCTGCACGGCGCCAAGGGTGTGCTGATCAACATCACCGGCGGTTACGACCTGACCCTGTTCGAGCTGGACGAGGCGGCGAACATCATCCGCGAAAAGGTCGATCCGGATGCCAACATCATCGTGGGGTCCACGCTCGATACCTCGATGCAGGGCGTGCTGCGGGTTTCGGTCGTGGCAACCGGCATCGACGTGTTACAGGCCCGGGCCGAGACGCCGGCCACCCGCCGCTCGATGGCGGAACCGCTGAAGGCGGCGACACCCGCGCCCGTTGCCGAGCCGAAGCGGGACATCCCGCTGACGCTGCAAAGCGCCGTTGCGGTGCAGGTTCCGGCACCCCTGCCGCCCGCGATGCAGGTCGCACCCCCGACCCCCGGCCTGTTCGAGGCGATGGATGCCCGTGGCGACGACCTGCCGCCGCCCGCCTACCGCCCACAACCCGAACCGTCGCGTCCTGTCGCAGCGGCCGTGATGAAGCAGACCGACGATGCTGCGGCGTTTGTCGCGCCCCGTCCGCGCGCCGCCGGGACACCGTCGCCCGAGGCGTTGGCCCGCCTGCAAGCGGCTGTCAGCAAGTCCCCGACACAGACCACCCAGCGTGCGCCGGCACAAACCGGGCCACGCACCACCGCGCCGGCAGCCCCGGCACCCAAGACCGCTGCCGAACGCCCGCGCTTTGGCATCGGCAGCCTGATCAACCGCATGTCCGGCGGCCATGCCGAACCCTCGTCCGATCGCCCGCTGTCAGCCCGCCAGCAGCCCGCGATGTCGGCCTTCGAAGACGAACAGGACCTATCGCCCGACCAGGAACGCAACGACATTCCCGCGTTCCTGCGCCGTCAGGCAAATTGACCGTAGAATCAATTGGTTGCAAAGGCCCGGGCGATGCTCCGGGCCTTTTCTTTTGGCCTCGGGCGGGCTGTTACAGTCGGTTACAAACCGTGAATTGTGCGTGGTCGGCAGGCACCCTATCTCTCCATCAGACAAATGGGGCCGCACGCGCGATCCCGATGACCATCACCGACCGGAGGCTTTCTTGCAGAACTCGTTGAAATCCGCAGCCCGTTTCGACGGCCTGGGCTTGCACAGCGGCGCCGACGTCCGGCTCGTCGTGCGTCCTGCTGCGGCGGATTTCGGCATCTGGTTCCGCCGGACCGACGTGATAGATCGCGACGCGATGATCCCGGCACGGTGGGATTCGGTCGTGCCGTCACGCCTTTGCACGCTCGTCGCGAACGAGGCGGGCGTTTCGGTGTCGACCATCGAACATCTGATGGCCGCACTCGCCGGCATGGGCATCCACAACGCGCTGATCGACATCGACGGACCCGAAGTGCCGATCCTCGACGGTTCGGCCGTGCCGTTCGTCGAGGGGCTGCTTGCCAGCGGGCTGCAGACCTTGTTGGAACCGGTGCGGGCGATCCGGGTGCTGAAGTCGGTCGAGGTGCGCGAGGGCGAGGCGATGGCCCGGCTCGACCCTGCCGACATGCTCGAGATCGACTTTTCCATCGCGTTTCCCGAGCCGGCTATCGGCCATCAGGCGCGTCGGTTGAGCATGGCCAACGGCGCCTTCGTGCGCGAACTGTCCGACAGCCGGACGTTCTGCCTGCAATCCGACGTCGACCGCATGCGTGCGGGTGGTCTGGCGCGGGGCGGAACGCTGGACAATGCGGTGGTGTTCGATCACGGCCGGGTCTTGACGCCCGGCGGGCTGCGGTATGGCGATGAACCGGTCCGGCACAAGATGCTAGACGCTATGGGCGATCTGGCCTTGGCTGGTGGGCCTCTGTTGGCCCGCTACACCGGGGTTCGGGCCGGCCATGCGCTGACCAACCGCCTGCTGCGCGCCTTGTTCGCCACGCCGGATGCCTATGTGATGGACACTTGCGGCTGGCTGACCAAGGCAAAGCTTCCCGGCGTCGGCGTGCGGCGCGCTGACGTTCCCGTGCGGGTCAGTGCCTGACCGCCATTGGGCAGAAACCCTTTTTGCGCCCCGGATTTATCTGTGCTAGGAAACCTCAAATCGGGTTCTGCATCCGGTGAGCCGAAGCGCCGGAAGGCCCGGTTTGCAGGGTATCAGGGCAAAGCATAGGATATTCGGAAGATGGCAGGCGGAACATCGGGTGCTGCACGGGGAATCGGCATCGCTCTTCTCGTGGCATCGCTGTCGGCCTGCGGCGGGGGCAGGGCGGATCAGGGCCCGCCGCCAGAATCCTTTACCGCCGAGCAGCTATACACCCAAGGTGAGGTTCAACTGGCGACGGCCCGCCGGCCGGATGACGCCCTGACCTATTTTGAAGACGTCGAACGGCTTTATCCTTACTCGGAATGGGCCAAGCGCGCGGTCATCATGCAGGCCTTCACCCAGCACAAGGCCAAAAACTACGAAGAGGCCCGGCTGGCCGCTCAACGTTATCTCGATTTCTATCCGGGTGGCGAGGATGAGGCCTATGCCTATTACCTGCTGGCGCTCAGCTATTATGACCAGATCGACGAAGTGGGCCGCGACCAGGGCTTGACCTTCCAGGCCCTGCAGGCGCTGCGCGTCGTGATCGAACAGTATCCCGACAGCGAATATGCGCGGTCCGCGATGCTGAAGTTCGATCTCGCCTTCGACCATCTGGCTGGCAAGGAAATGGAGATCGGTCGCTATTACCTCAAGCGCGGGAATTATGCCGCGGCGATCAACCGGTTCCGCGTGGTGGTGCAGGACTTCCAGACCACCAGCCATACCGCCGAGGCGCTGCACCGGCTGGTCGAATCCTATCTGGCACTCGGGCTGGATGCCGAGGCGCAGACCGCAGCGGCGATCCTGGGCTACAACTACAAATCGAGCCCGTTCTACGACGACAGCTTCCGTCTGCTGAAGGACAAGGGCCTCGCGCCCGAAGCCAGAGGCACCAACTGGCTGGCAACGGTTTATCGCCAGATGATCAAGGGCGAGTGGCTGTAAACGTGCGTGCGGGCACGCATTCTGCCCGCATGTGGGGGGGGCGTTCTGTCGCGCGCCGTCGGTTGCGGACCTACCCATGCTGACGTCGTTGCAGATCCGCGATGTTCTGATTATCGACCGACTGGACCTTGATTTTCAGTCCGGGCTTAACGTTTTGACAGGCGAAACCGGGGCGGGGAAGTCGATCTTGCTCGACGCGCTGGGGTTCGTGCTGGGCTGGCGAGGCCGGGCCGAACTGGTGCGCAGCGGTGCGGCGCAGGGCGAGGTGGTGGCGGTTTTCGACCTGCCGGCCGGGCACGCCGCGCGCGCGGTGCTGGCTGAGGCGGGCATCGACGCGGACGATGATCTGATCCTGCGCCGCGTGAATGCGGTGGATGGCCGCAAGACGGCTTGGGTCAACGACCGGCGGGTGTCCGGCGAAGTCTTGCGCGATCTGTCGGAAAGCCTGGTGGAACTGCATGGCCAGCAAGATGACCGCGGCTTGCTGAACCCGCGCGGACACCGGTCGCTGCTCGATGCGTTTGCCGGGGTGGATCTGGGGGCGATCCGTGCGGCGTGGCGCGCCAAATCCAGCGCGCGCGCGGCGCTTGCAGAGGCACAGACGGCGCTGGCAGCGGCGCAGGCCGAAGAAGACTGGCTGCGCCACGCGGTGGCCGAGTTGGACAAGCTGAACCCAGAACCCGGCGAGGATGCCTCGCTCGACATCCGCCGGCGCGCGATGCAGGGCGCGGCGCGGATTCGGACCGACATCGCCCGCGCGCATCAGGTGCTGACCGAAGGCGCCGAAGGCCAGTTGCGCGATGCGCAGCGCTGGCTCGATGGCGCGGCAGACCGTGCCGAGGGGCGGCTGGATGCCCCGCTGGCCGCCCTGAAGCGTGCGCTGGCTGAACTGGGTGATGCGGGCGAGGGCGTCGAGGCGGCCCTGCGCGCGCTGGACTTCGACCCGCACGAACTCGAGGCGCTGGAAGAGCGGTTGTTCGCCCTTCGCGCCCTGGCGCGCAAGCATGGGGTGCTGCCGGACGATCTGGGTACCTTGGCGGGCCGTCTGCGCGACCGGCTGGGCGCACTGGATGCCGGAGCCACCGGGCTTGCCAAACTGTCCCGCGCGGTGGCAGAGGCGGACGCCGCGTACGAGATGGCCGCCCGAACCGTATCCGCAGCCCGCACCGAAGCGGCCGGTCGGCTGGATGCGGCAATGGCGGCCGAACTCGCCCCGTTGAAGATGGAGCGTGCGGTCTTTGCAACCGAGGTCGCGGCGGCCGATCCCGGCCCGGACGGCAGCGATGCCGTCACGTTCACCGTCGCCACCAACCCCGGTGCACCGGCAGGTCCGTTGAACCGCATCGCATCGGGCGGAGAGTTGTCGCGCTTTCTGCTGGCGCTGAAAGTCTGCCTGACGGGCAACACGCCCGGATTGACCATGATCTTCGACGAGATCGACCGCGGGGTGGGTGGCGCGACGGCGGACGCCGTGGGACGCCGGTTGCAAGCCCTGGCGCTGGGTGGTCAGGTTCTGGTCGTCACCCATAGCCCGCAGGTCGCAGCGCGCGGTGCGCACCACTGGCGGGTCGAAAAACGGGTGAGCGAAGGGCAGACGCTGTCGACCGTGACACCGCTCGATGCCCGGCAGCGGGTGGAAGAGGTGGCACGCATGCTCGCCGGTGACGTGATTTCCGATGCGGCGCGGGCCGCGGCGCGTGCACTACTCGGCCAGGCTTGAAAAGGACAGGCTGGTCGCCAGCCATCCGCCGGATGTTGCCACCAGCACCGCCGACAGCATCGCGGCAAAGCGCGGCAGATCCGCGCCATCTGGCCCTTGTGCGCCCGATACCACGAAACGCTGGTGCACCAGACACACCGGATCGGCCAAGGGGCGCAGGGCCGATTTGCCGGTCACCAGCCTTGCCCGGGCAAAGATGCCGGTAAACTCGGCGGCCAGCATCGCCTTGGCAGCCTGCCGACCTTCGACCCACGCCCCAGTCAGTGTCAGAACGCTGGCATTTTCGGCCAACAGTGCCACCAACCGTTCGGCATCCTGCGCGCCAAAGGCTGCGGCAAAGGCGCGGGGAAAGTCTTGGGGGGTCATCGGGCCCGGCCTTCTGGTTTGTGACGGTCTGGGGGTGCCTTAGCATCGCAGCGCAACGCAATGAAACAGCAAACGAAACGGCTCAGGTCCTGGCGGCTTCGGCGAGTGCAGCCGCCAGATCGCCATACCCGGTATAGCGCCGCTCGTAGTGAAGCCCCAGACGGCGCGCGCAGTCCTGCGCTTTTTGGTCCAATGCCGGATCGTCGGTCTGCGCCTGATAGACCAGCTTCGTGTAATTGCCGAACATCATCGCGATCAATTCGGGATGCCGGTCGAACCCCATCGGACGCCAGACGAACGCGTCGAACTGGCGGACCAGAAAATCGGTCAGATAAAATGCGGTGATCTCGTCGGGGTGAGACGCAAAGGCCTCGTTGCCTTCGAAAAACGCATAGCAGTGCGGCCCGGCTATCATCGCGACGCCCAGTTCGGCGCATTTCGCCTGCAACTGTCCGCCGGTGCCACAATCGGCATAGGCCACGAAGACGGCCTCGTATGCCGCGCCGCGGGCGGTGACGGCATCGGCAACCGCATCGGTGATCCGGTCCGGCCACAGGTGCAGGTTAGCCGGCAGACATTGCAGGTCCAGATGGTCCCAGCCGTTGATCCGTTTGAGCGCAACGATCTCGTGTGCCAGTGCGCCGCACGCGATCAGCAGCACCCGGCCCTGCGCGGCGGGCGGCAGGCCCGCGACCGTAAGCCTGTCGTCGTCGAGTGTCAGCGCCACATCGACCGGCGCATCAGCACCGCGGCACCCAGCGCCGACAGGCTCAGCAGCACCAGCGGAAGCCCCGCCTGCGTCGCCAGCGTCACGGTCAAGCCGGCGGCTGCGATCACGGTAAGGATCAGGGTCAGAAACACGGGCAATGGCATGAATGTCCTCCTGTTCCGACTAACTTGGCGTGAAAGAATGGCGATTCCAAGGGCCAACCCTGCAAATTACTCCGCACAAGGCGGGGGCTCGCACGTCTGCCTTGTCAGGCGTTGACCTGATTGTGCTTGCGCAGGATATAGGCCTTGGCCGTTTCGACGGCGACCGCCGCGTCGCGGCAATAGGCATCGGCCCCGATGGCCCGACTGAATTCTTCGTTCAGCGGCGCACCACCCACCAGCACGATGTAGTCGTCGCGCATGCCTTTTTCCTTCATCGTGTCGATCACGACCTTCATGTAGGGCATCGTCGTCGTCAGCAGCGCGGACATGCCGAGGATGTCGGGCTGTTCCTCTTCCAGTGCCGCAAGATACTTTTCGACCGAATTGTTGATGCCGAGATCGCGCACCTCGAACCCGGCGCCTTCCATCATCATCGCCACAAGGTTCTTGCCGATATCGTGAATGTCGCCCTTGACGGTGCCGATCACCATCTTGCCCATGCGCGGCGCGCCGGTTTCGGCCAAGAGCGGCTTGAGAATGAACATCCCGGCCTTCATCGCGTTGGCGGCCAGCAACACCTCTGGCACGAACAGGATGCCGTCGCGGAAGTCGGCGCCGACGATGGTCATCCCCGCCACCAGTGCCTTGGTCAGCACGTCATAGGGCGTCCAGCCGCGCTCCAGCAGGATGTTGACGCCATCCTCGATCTCTTCCTTCAACCCGTCGTACAGGTCGTCATGCATCTGCAGGACCAACTCGTCGTCGGACAGATCGGCAAGGATGATTTCGTCGTCGGCCATCGGGCGCTCCTCGGGCATATGCCCTTCGTCAATGGGGGATAAGTGTCAGCAGCACTTCTCGGTTTCCGACATGCCCCAGATAAAAGCCGACAGCAAGGTGTCGCTCGCTGGAAATCGACTGGCTTTCGTTCGTGTTATGTTCCAGGATCGCCGGATGTCCGACCCGAACCATCTTTCCGCGCCCGAACGGCGCATCAAGGCGCGCGCTGCCCGGTCGAACGAGGCCGGCCGGTTCGAGCCGCGCCAGCGCGTGGTCGTGGACGACGGATGGGCGCGCGACGACGATCTGCCACTGCTGCGCACCGAAGTGCGCACCGAACGTGCGCGGTCGGCAATCACCTGGAATCGGTCGCCCGACTTGCCCTTCGACCGGTCGATCAACCCGTACCGGGGCTGCGAGCATGGGTGCATCTATTGCTTTGCGCGTCCCAGCCACGCCTTTCTGAACCTGTCGCCCGGTCTGGATTTCGAGACGCGCCTGATCGCGCGGCCCGGTCTGGGTGCGGTGCTGGACGCCGAACTGCGCCGCCCGAGCTATACGGTGGCCCCGATCGCCATCGGCACCAACACCGATCCCTACCAGCCGATCGAGGCAGAACACCGCGTGATGCGCGATCTGGTCGAGGTTCTGGCGCGGTTTCGCCATCCACTAGCCATCACCACGAAGGGCACCTTGATCGAACGCGACCTGGATCTGCTGGCCCCGATGGCTGAACAGGGCCTGCTGCGCGTCGGCATCTCGATCACCACGCTGGACCAAGCGCTGTCGCGCAAGCTGGAGCCGCGCGCGGCAACGCCGTCGCGGCGTCTGGCCATCATCCGCACGCTGTCGAAGGCGGGCATTCCGGTTCGGGTGATGATCGCACCGGTCATTCCCGGGCTGACGGATCTCGAGCTTGAACCGATCCTGTCCGCGGCGCGTGATGCGGGCGCGGTGGCGGCCTCGTGGATCGCGCTGCGTCTGCCGCTGGAAGTGTCGTCACTGTTTCAGGACTGGCTGGCGCAGCACGAACCCGGCCGCGCAGCACGCGTGATGCGGGCGGTGCGCGACCTGCACGGGGGGCGCGATTACGATCCGGAATGGGGCAAGCGGATGCGCGGGCAGGGCCTGTGGTCGGATCTTACCGAGCAGCGTTTCGACAAGGCGGTGACGCGGCTTGGTCTGAACCCGCGCCTGCCGCCGTTGCGCACCGATCTGTTTCAACGACCCGCGAAAGCCGGTGATCAGCTGTCGCTGTTCTAGCGCTCAGCCCCGCCGACCGCGCCGTTCGCGCTTGGGATCGCCCGACGTGTCGCCGGTGCCGTCAGAAGCGGACGAAAAACCGCCAAGCGCGGTCGAGATCATGTCGAGCGTCGGTCGCGGCCCGACCGGGCGGTTTTCCAGCGCTGCGCGCATCGCCAAAAGATGCTCGGGCATCGTGCCGCAGCAGCCGCCGATGATCCGCACCCCCGCGTCGCGCGCCAACACGGCATATTCGGCCATCAACTCTGGCGTGCCGTCATAGTGGATGTGGCCATCGTGATACTTCGGAATTCCGGCATTTCCCTTGGCGATCAGCGGTCTGTCGGCACCCTGTGCGGCAAAGCCCAGCACGGTCCGCATCAGATCCGACGCGCCGACGCCGCAGTTGGCCCCGAAGGCAATCGGCGGATTGGGCAGTTTTTCCACCATTTCGGCCATTGCGGCCGAGGTGACGCCCATCATCGTGCGGCCGGCGGTGTCGAAGCTCATCGTGCCGCACCAGGGCATGCCAGCCAGTGCCGCCGCTGCCGCCGCCGCCTTGTATTCTTCAGGCGCCGAAATGGTTTCGACCCACAGCACGTCCGCGCCGCCGGCCTTCAACCCTTCGGCCTGTTCGTGAAACATCTCGACCGCCAGCGCGTGGGTCATGGTGCCCATCGGCTCGAAGATCTCGCCGGTCGGCCCGACCGAGCCTGCCACCACGACCTTGCGGCCCGACGCGTCGGCAATCTCGCGTCCCAAAGCCGCGCCGACGCGGTTCAATTCGTGCACCTGGCCTTGCAGGTTGTGCAGCTTCAGCCGGCTGGCGTTGCCGCCAAAGGTGTTGGTCAGAAAGATGTCCGACCCCGCCCCGACCACACCCCGGTACAGCGTGCGGATCTTGTCGGCCTCGTCGATGTTCCACGCCTCGGGGGGCTCTCCCGAAGACAGACCCATGTTGAACAAATTGGTCCCGGTCGCCCCGTCCGCCATCAGCCAGTCACGGGACGCCAACAGATTGGACAGCAGATCATCAGCCATGGAAACCTCGGGTCGAAGGAAAGTTGCCCGTCTGTGCCACGGTCAAACGGCCGAGGCAAACCCATATTCGGCATGATCCTGTTCGGTTTGGCGCAAGGGCGGCGGCATGGCGATGGCGCGGGCGATTTCGCAGACTGCCAGACCAAGCGCCGGACGGTGCGGTGCGGCCAGGTAAAGCGGCTGCCATTGCGGGGCAAAACTCGCCTTGAACTGCAAAAGACCCGCGCCGGCGCAGCCTAGGCGGGCCAATGCGCGATCCACCGGCAGCGCCCGGCCAAAGGCCGCTTCGGGCACCGAGGCCAACGACAGGCGCGCGACACCACACCGCGCCGCCTCGGCGATGCCAGCGGTCACCAAGGCGTGGGTCGTGCCCGGCGGCGCATCCGGCAGGTGGCGCATCAGGTCCAGCGTCCATTCCTGCGCGCCGCGGTGAAAGGTGGCAAAGCCTACCAGCCGGTCCCCGCACCACGCCAGAAACACCTGCTGACCGCGTACGTAATCCGGCGTGTAGCGGCCCATGGAAAAACCGCGCTCGCCCCCGTGCACCGACGCCCAAAGCGCCGCGACGCGCTCCATGTCGACCAGCGGCAACAGGGCCGAGCCGGGGGTCACGCGCAGGTGCGATGCCTTGGCCTGGCGCAGTTTGCGGCGCAGGGCGGACCTGCGGGCCGGGGTCAGATCGAACCGCGTCGGGTCCAGCCACGCTTCGCGCGCCACGGCCAGGACGTGCCACCCTTCAGTGCGGGCGCGCGCTGCCGTGCGCGCCGAGCATTTGTAGATCGCCGGCCAGCGGTCTGTCTGCCGCGCGGCGTGGACAAGTCGCTGCAAGACATCTGCGTCCGAGGCCGTGGGGTCGAACAGCCCCACCAGCAGATGGGGGGTGCGACCCACCAGCCAGTCTGCGGATGGCAGGCAGCAGTGTTCGCCTTGCGCCTCGATTTGTGTCTCGGCACGCGCGACGATCGTCTGCGGCACTGTCCGCACAGGTGCGTCAGCCGTCGGGCGCGGCCCGACGGCCGCGACCAGACCGCCCAGCACGGCGGGCAGAGCATAATAGGTCACCCGCCACGCCAGAATGGCGGCCAGCAGCGGATCCTGCGGCACGTCGGGCAGCAGGGCCAGCAAGGTGACCTCGAAGGCCCCGATCCCACCTGGCGCGCCCGACACCAGCCCCGCCCCCTGCGCGATCAGAAAGGCCGGCAGCAGCGCCAGCCACGACGGGCCGAGATCCGGCGGCAGCAGCACGTAAAACGCCAGCGCCGCCGCCAGCGTGTCGACCGCCGCAAGACCGATCAGGCGCGCCTGGGTGAACAGGTTGGGCACCTGCCGCATCCGGTGCGGCCAAATCAGACTTGCGACGATTGCAACGCAGGCAAAACCCAGCACGGCAGCCGCCATGGGTTTGAACGGTGCGCCGGGTAGGGCCAGCACCACCAGCGCCGTCACCACCGCCCAACCCGCCAGAAACGACAGCGCCACGGC
>JANNNU010000175.1:0-28242 GCA_031398695.1 Paracoccaceae bacterium
TTTCCCGCCCTGACGGTCTTTGTTCCGTACAACCGGTTTCGGGACCTGCATCTTGCGCATCATCACGACCCCATCCTGACGGATCCCTACGACGATCCGGAAACGAATTTCATGGACCCCGCCCTGTGGACGCGCATCCCCGGCTGGTTGCGCCGAACCTATACGTTTAACAACACCCTGCTCGGCCGGATTGTGGTTGGACCGGCGCTGGCGATCTGGGGCCTGTTGCGCGATGATCTGGCCGCCATCCGGCGCGGACAAAAGTCGGTGTGGTTAGGATGGATCGTGCATGGGTTCGGACTTGGGCTGGTGCTGTGGTGGCTTGCCGTCAAAGGCGCCATGCCGCTTTGGGCTTATCTCGCGGCCGCCTATTGTGCCTTCGGCTTGCTGAAGATCAGGACCTTCCTTGAACATCGCGCGCACGAGGCCTTTCGTGGGCGCAGCGTCATCATCGAAGATCGCGGCCCGCTGGCGCTGCTCTTTTTAAACAACAACCTGCATGCGGTGCACCACATGCACCCCACCGTCGCATGGTATGATCTGCCAGCAAAATACGCGGCGAACCGCGATCACTATCTGCGGCGCAACGATGGATACCGGTTTCGCAACTATGCCGAGATCTTCCGGCTCTATTTCTTCAAGGGCAAGGATCCCGTGGCGCATCCGTTGTGGACGGCTGAACACCGCGTCGGTCAGACCAGCCTGCGAAACACCGGCGTCGCGCAGGAATTGTCGAAGAACGGCACACCGGGCTGATCGAGCCCGGACAGCAGCGCGGTGACTTCTGCGATCACCACCTCGGTGATGAACGGCAGGTCCAGTGCCCGGGCCTGCGCAAGCCCG
Source organism: Paracoccaceae bacterium (assembly GCA_031398695.1). Taxonomy (GTDB): domain Bacteria; phylum Pseudomonadota; class Alphaproteobacteria; order Rhodobacterales; family Rhodobacteraceae; genus JAIYDJ01. Next base: position 844 of record JANNNU010000175.1, read on the forward strand.
ATCCAGTGCAGGTGCGACAGCTCGTCCGACGCGGCGCCGAAATCGTCTGGATCGCCTTCCAGATGATCGGCAGAGGCAAGGAAGAACCGCGCATCGAACCGCCGCGTCCGACCCGGCGGGGTGATCGCGCGAAAGATGAACTGCAGGCGGGCCGAGGCTTGAAAGACCAGCCCGGCCTCTTCGTGCAACTCGCGCCGGGCAGCTCCGGCCAGCGCCGTCGGGGTCGGCGCGGCGCACTGGGTGCTCAGACGCCTTGTGCAAACCTCCGACAGCCAGCCCGCCGGCGCGTCATCTCCTGGATCTACGGCACCACCGGGAAACACATACTTTGACGGCATGAAAACAGCGGACGTGCCACGCTGCCCCATCAGAACCTCGGGTCCGTGCCCCTTGTCGCGCCACAGTATGACCGTTGCGGCCGCACGAACGGGCAGACCGGGGTCAGTCAACCCGCACCGGCGCGCCGAATCCGTGCATCCGCTTTGCCCACTGCAGCCCGACCAGCGCGCCCTTCAGACGCGGCAGCAGAAACAGCGACAGACCAACCGTGCCGACCGAAAACACCGACGCCAGAACCAGGGGTTCGGGACGCCAGTGGGTAAAGACGAACAACAGCAGCGGCGCCATCAGATGACCCACGATCAGGATCGTCAGGTAGGCCGGGCCATCGTCCGCGCGGTGGTGGTGCAGCGGCTCGGCACAGACAGGGCACGCGTCACGCACCTTCAGGTAGCCCCGCAGCATCGGACCGGCGCCGCAGTTCGGACAGCGCCGCTGCCAGCCGCGCCGCAGCGCTGGAGCAAGCGGTCGATCTTCTTCAATCGCGATCCGTGCAGAGACTGTCATGCGCGCGCCCCGTATGGTTATCTCTTTCCATACGCCTTGGCATCCGCATTGTAGAGGGCCACCAACCACGCCGCGCCGCTTTGTCGCAACAATATGCGCAATCCCGCGACGGAACGCGATGGCCGCGGCGTTTCTCCTTACATGAAGCGACTGCGCATCCCCGTGCAGCGACACCAGACCAGGAGACCACGATGAAATCGCAACGCATCCTCGCCATGATGACCGCAACTGCCTTGACCGCGGCAACCCTTGCCACCGCCGGCTTTGCCCAAGAGGCGCGCGGCCCGATGTTTCCGTTCGACACCGTCGATGCCGACAAGGACGGCAAGGTGACCCAGGCCGAACTCGACGGGTACCGGGCCGCTGAAACCAAGGCCATCGACGCCAACGCCGATGGCAAGATTTCGGTCGAGGAACTGACCGCCAACAATCTTGCCCGCATGACCGAACGGGCGACCGACATGGCCACCAAGATGGTCGAACGGCTTGACACCGACGGCGACATGGCGCTTTCGGCGGCAGAGATGGCCGCCCGCCCGATGCCGGCGATGGTTTTCGACAAGGCCGACACCGACGACGACGGAGCCGTGACGAAAGTGGAGCTGGACGCCCTGCGGGCCCAGATGGCGGAACACAAGGGCCGCCGCCATGGCAAGGACGGTCACGGACAACCCGGACCCGCAGGGTTCTGGGGCATGACGGATGACAACTGACCCCAAAAGGGCCGATTGCCTGCCTGCCTTCGGGCGGGTAGGTCAAGGGCAGGATGCACATGGCGCGCGACACCTTGGGAGAAGTGCCCGACGAGACGTTGCTCGTGCTTTATGCCAGGGGCGACGCCGATGCGGCACGGTTGCTGATGCACCGTCTGCTGCCGCGCGTTCTGGCCTATGCGGCGCGGTTGCTGTCCGACCGCGCCGAAGCCGAGGACGTGGCGCAAGAGGTGATGCTGCGGTTGTGGAAGGTGGCGACCGACTGGCGTAGCGGCGAGGCGCAGGTTGCGACCTGGGTCTACCGGGTCACCACCAACCTGTGCACCGACCGGTTGCGCAGCCGCACGCGGCGGCGCGCGCTGCCGCTGGACAATGCGCCCGACGTGGCCGACGCAGCGCCGGCCGCGCCGGCACATCTGATGGAAACCGACCGCATGACCGCCTTGCAAGACGCGCTAAACCTTTTGCCGGACCGCCAGCGCCAAGCGGTGGTCCTGCGTCATATCGAGGGTCTGACCAACCCGCAGATCGCCGAGGTGATGGACATCGGGGTCGAGGCGGTCGAAAGCTTGACGGCGCGGGGCAAACGCGGTCTGGCCGCTCTTCTGGCCGGACAGCGCGATGCCTTGGGATACGATGATGAAGGCGAATGAGATGACCGATGCCGATCTTGACGCTTTGCTGGCCGGTGCGCGCGATCACGCACCGGTGCCGTCCGACGCGCTGATGGCGCGTGTGATGGTGGATGCAATCGCCGTGCAACAGAACGTGGTCGCTCCAGCGGCCGTGCGGCCGCGGGTGGCATCGCCGGCGGAACGCTCGCCTGTGCGCTGGTTCGAACGACTGGCGGCCGTGTTCGGCGGGACCGGGGCGTTGGCCGGTGTCAGCCTGGCGACGGTAGCGGGTGTGTTCATCGGCATCGTGCAGCCCGCACCTGTCGCTGCCGTGACGTCGGCCCTGCTGGTCGAGATGCAGCTTGAAACGGTGGAATTGTTCCCGTCTGAAACCGCGTTGTGGGAAGAGGCCGCCGAATGACCGATCTGCCTCCCAAGCCCCCAGCCTCCAGTCGCGGCCTTCGGCTGGCTCTGGCCATTTCCGTGGCGCTCAACCTTGCGGTCGCGGGTGTTGTCGGTGGCGCCATGCTGCGCGCCGATGGTCCGCGCGGCGATGCGATGCCGCGGGATCTGGGCTTTGGCTTTTTCGGCGAGGCGCTGACCCCGGAAAACCGGGCAGACCTGCGGCAGCGCCTGCGGGCGGAATCCCCCGGGTTTCTGCGCGAACGGCGCGCCATGGCCGATGATCTGCGCGCCATCGTGACGGCCTTGCGGGCCGACCCGTTCGACGCCGCCGCACTGGATCAGGCGATGCAAGCGCAGGTTGCACGACTGCGAACCCGCCTCGATTTCGGACAGGATCTGTTGCTCGATTTCCTGACGGATCTGTCGCCGACCGAACGCCAAGCCATTGCCGACCGGTTGGAGGCCAGCGCCGAACGGCGTCCCCCGAAGCGCGATCCCCAAGCCGGAAACTGACCGGTGTCAGGCGGCGTTGCGGCAGGTCGTGACCATGTTGCGCCCCGCCGCCTTGGAGGCGAGCAAGGCTTGATCGGCGCAGTTGATCAGGCCGGTCACCCGATCGGCAGGCGAGATCGCGCAGACATCGCTGCTGAGCGCCAGGCCGATCGAAATCGTCAGGGACAGCGCAGCACCGTTGCCCAGAACGAAGGGCTGCGATTCGATGGCGTGACAAAGACGGTCGGCAACCTGACGGGCTTCGGCCATCGCGGTTCCGGGCAGGGCGACCAGAAACTCCTCGCCGCCGATCCGGGCAATCAGGTCGGCCGATCGCAGGTGCGCGGTCAGCCGCGCGCCGACCTCGACCAGAACGGCGTCGCCGGCGGGGTGACCCCATGTGTCGTTGACCGTCTTGAACCGGTCAAGGTCGGCCACCATGACCGCAAACGGCACGCCGTCCTGCGCGGACCGTTCGGCGATCACGCCAAGCTGCGCCAGCCCGTAACGGCGATTGCAGAGGCCAGTCAGCGGATCCAGCATCGCCAGCCGCAGACCGTCTTGCACCGAGGCGCGCAGCCGGTCATCCTCGCGTTTGCGCCGTAGCAAGGTGCGCAGGCGCAGGGCCAGTTCGCGCACGTTCATGTCAGGTCCAACTTGGTCGTTGGCACCGAGGTCGAAGGCGATGGCGGCACTGGCGGCATCCTCGGCCCGATTCAGCACGCAAAAGGCCGCGTGCCGCGAGCCTGCGCGACTGCGCAGTTCGGACATGACGCGCAGGCCGGACCCTGCGGCGTCCAGATCCGCCTCGATCAGGTAGATGTCGGGCGCGTCCTCGTCGGGAAGATGAGTGTCCTGAAACACCTGGTCCGGACCAAGGATCACCATGCGGTCGCGGGTGTGCGCCGCGAGGTCGTGACGCAGCTGGACGGCCGCCTCGCGCCGCCCCATGACAAGGGCAACCACGCCCGGCCGTTCGAAAATCCCCTGCGGTTCCGCCATGCCGAGCAGGCCGATGGTCGTGTCGCGGTCCGACAGCGGCGCCATTGTATTGTCGGCGCGCATGAAACTGCGCAGTCGCGCCAGAAGGGTCTGGTCGTCGATCGGTTTCGTCAGGAAATCGTCGGCCCCGGCCTGCAACGCCGCCATGCGCGCCGCGCCGTCGCGGGACGCCGAAAACATGACGACCGGAATGCGGCGGGTCAGCGGGTCGGCCCGCAGCCGTGACAACACCTCGATCCCGGACAAGTCCGGCAGCATGAGGTCGAGCAGGATCAGATCGGGCCGTTCGGTGACGGCAAGCCGCAGACAGCTCTCTCCGTCCGCCGCCAGGACGGGCACATAACCGGCGGCCGCCAGCTTTACCTTGAAGACTATGCGATTTGTCGACACATCGTCGACAATCAGTACCCGGCCGGACATGGCTGTGTTACCCAATCTACCTATCACGTTTTCCAAGCAGAGTGTGGCACAACTGGTTAAAGAATCCTTTCGAGACTTATGATCGAAGACCGACAAACCAAACGAATTGTTGGCTAGCACCAAGGATAACATGCGAAACGAGCAATCCTTCGCCGAGACATTGGCGCTCAGAGCGATTTCTTGGCTGTTGGAAGATGCAGACCGCACGCAAGCGTTTCTTGCGGCAACCGGCGCCACGCCGGCAGATCTGGCCACGCAAGCCGGCGATCCGGGCTTTCTGGGCGCGGTTCTGGACCATCTTCTGTCCGACGACGCGCTCGTGACCGGCTTTTGCGATGCGGCGGGTCTGCCTTACACGACGCCGCTGCAGGCCCGCCCGCATCTGCCCGGCTTTTCGCAGATGCACTGGACCTGAGGCATGTCGCAGATGATCGATGCCGTGATCTTCGACAAGGACGGTACGCTGTTCGACTTCCGGCAAAGCTGGGGCGCGGTTGCCGAACGGGTTCTGATCGGCCTGTCGCGGGATGACTCCCATGCGGTCGATCTGGCTGCGGTAATGGGCTATGACCGTTCCGCGCGCACGTTCTTGCCCGACAGTCCGATGATCGCCGGCACCGCGGCCGAAATCGCGGCCGCCATGCTGCCGCTGCTGCCGGAAACCACCCTGACCGGGTTGCAAGCCTACCTGAACCGCGAGGCGGTCAGCGCGCCGATGCACGCCGCCGTCGATCTGGTTCAGGTGCTGGGAGCGTTGAAGGCGCGCGGATTGCGGCTGGGTCTGGCGACGAACGACACCGAGGCCCCCGCCCGCGCGCATCTGGCCGAGGCCGGGATCACCCATATGTTCGATTTCATCGCGGGGTGCGATTCCGGCCATGGGGCCAAACCGGAACCCGGAATGCTGCTGGCCTTTGCCCGCGATCTTGGTCTGACGGCTGACCGGATCGTCATGGTGGGTGACAGTCTGCACGATCTCGTGGCCGGCCGGGCCGCGGGGATGCGGGTCGCGGGCGTTCTGACCGGAATCGCAGACCGGACGGAACTGGGCCCGTTCGCCGATGTCGTGCTGCAGGATATCGGGGATCTGGCGCAGTGGATCGACTCTTTGCCGCAGGACTGACGCTGCGACCGACGAAAAACGACGTGATGGCGTCGGTGCAGAAGTGTCCACCCGTGCATCCTTTACGCCATCCTGCGTCCCAGAACCGGGTCCGTCACAGACCCGATGCAGGGGAGCGATCGCATGACCGATGAACCGGACCGTCGCCGCCGCGCCGGAGGGCGTGCGGGAAACAAAAGCAGGGCCGGGTCTGCGGTGATCGACCAGATGCCGTGGCGTATCCCCGTCAACCCGGACCGGCCCGTAGAACCGCTGGATGCCGACGGCGTGCAGGCGATCCATCGCGGGACGATGCGGATCCTGAAGGACATCGGCATCGAGTTTCTGAACCCCGATGCCGTGGCGATCCTGAAACAGGCGGGCTGCAAGGTCGAGGGCACGAACGTCCGGATGGACGAGGATTTCGTGATGGAGATGCTGGGCCACGCGCCCGAAAGCTTTACCATCACGCCGCGCAACCCGGAACGCGAGATCATCATCGGCGGCAAGCACATGGTGTTCGTCAATGTGTCCTCGCCGCCGAACTCGTGGGACATGGAGCGGGGCAAGCGATCCGGCGACTTCGAGACGTTCAAGGATTTCATGCGGTTGACGCAGTATTTCAACTGCATCCACGTCGCGGGCGGCTACCCGGTCGAGCCGATCGACATCCACCCGTCGATCCGGCATCTGGACTGCCTCTATGAAAAGCTGACGATCACCGACAAGGTCGTGCACGCCTATTCGCTGGGGGCCGAACGGGTCGAGGATGTGATGGAAATGGCCCGGATCGCGGGTGGGCTGTCGGAAGAGGAATTCCAGGCCAAGCCCCGGATGTACACCAACATAAACTCGGTCTCGCCGCTGAAGCACGATTTTCCGATGCTCGACGGCGCGATGCGGCTGGCACGGCGCGGGCAGCCGGTGGTGGTCACACCGTTCACGCTGGCGGGGGCGATGGCGCCGGTCACCATGGCGGGGGCGGTGACGCTGAGCCTGGCCGAGGCTTTGGCCGCGATCGCGCTGCTGCAATACATCAATCCCGGTTGCCCCGTGGCGATCGGTACCTTCACCTCGAATGTCGACATGAAATCCGGCGCGCCGGCCTTTGGCACGCCCGAATACATGCGCGCCACGCAGATGACCGGGCAACTGGTGCGTCACTACAAACTGCCGATGCGATCCTCGGGCGTCTGCGCGGCCAACGTGCCGGACGGGCAGGCGATGTGGGAAACCTCGAACAGCCTGTGGGCCGCCGTGCAGTCGGGCACCAACATGGTCTATCACGCGGCGGGCTGGCTGGAAGGCGGGCTGATCGCCTCGCCTGAAAAGTTCATCATGGATTGCGAAGTCCTGCAGATGATCCAGCGCTATTTCGAACCAGCGACATTCGCCACCACCGATGACGACATCGCGCTGGATGCGATCCGCGAGGTGGGGCCCTCGGGGCATTACTTCGGCTGCCAGCACACGCAGGAACGCTATGCGACCGCATTCTACGCGCCATTCGTGTCGGATTGGCGCAACTACGAGGCGTGGCAGATCGACGGGTCGGTCTGGACCGCCGAACGGGCGCACCGCATCTACAAGCAGATCATGGCCGAGTTCGAGCCGCCACCGATGAACGGCGATCACCAGGAAGAGCTACGCCAGTTCGTTGCCCGCCGCAAACAGGAAGGTGGCGCGCCGACCGACTTCTGACGGCACGCTACACCGGGCTTGCCGTTTGTCCGACCGCGGGGCGCGGAGCAAGGGAAACCTGACTGGTCTTGCCACACTATCCCGCCTAACCTGCCCGCGACACCGGGTGCGATGGGGACGGCGGCGATGACCAAGACGATGCAGCAGCGGCTGGTTCTGGCCCTGATCGGTGCGGCGGCCGGAGCAAGCCTTTATGTTCTGTCCGAGATTCTGGACGGGCGTCTGCTGGGGCAGCGCCTGACACTGGCACTGGCCGTGTTCACCACCGCATTCTTCTTTGGCCTTCTGGGGATGGCCGGGCCGTTGCGGACCGGTCGCGCGGCTTCGCTGGCGGCCATCGTCGCAGTGGTCGCGGCTGCCTTGCTGTCGTGGGCCGGATTGCGGTTCGACACCACCGAAGCCATGGGATCGTCGCCGTTTCCGTTTGTGGCGGTCCTTGCGCTGATGACCCTGCCACTGCCGTTTCTGATCGCCGCGTCGGGGCCGGGCTGGCGGGATTATCCGACGCTGTTTGCGCAGGCTTGGGGCATTTTCGTGCGCTATTCGGTCGCGATGGTGTTCGTGGGCGTGGTGTGGGGTGTGATCCTTCTGTCGGACGCGCTGTTCGGCGTGGTCGGACTGACCGTGATCGAAGACCTGATGCAGATCGACATCGTGCCGTGGCTTGTGACGGGCACCATGCTGGGGCTAGCGCTGGCCGTGGTGCAGGAACTTGCCGATGTCGTGTCGCCGTTTCTGGTGGTCCGGCTCTTGCGGCTTTTGGTGCCGGTGGTGCTGGTGGTGCTGGTCGTGTTCATCGCGGCCCTGCCGATGCACGGGTTGTCGGGGCTGTTCGGCGGCCTGTCCGTCGCGGCGACGCTTCTGGCGATGACGGCGGCGGCGGCGACGCTGATCACGGCGGCGGTCGATCAGGATGATCTCGGCGCGACCGAGGCCGATCTGATGCGTCGCGCGACGCAAGGTCTGTCGCTGGTCTTGCCGGCTCCGGCGGTTTTGGCCGCGATCGCGGTCTGGCAGCGGGTGGATCAGTACGGTTGGACCCCGGACCGCCTGTTTGCCGCGACTGCGGTGGCGCTCGCCTTGGGCTATGGCGGGCTCTACGCGGTAGCGGTTCTGCGCGGAGCGGGGTGGATGGCGCGCATCCGCCGGGCAAACACGGTGATGGCACTTGCGGTGATTGGATTTGCCGCCGCGTGGCTGACGCCGGTCCTGAACCCCGAGGCGATTTCAGCGCGTAGTCTGGTGGGGCGCGTGGCCGACGGTCGCACCGATCCGGCGGCGGTCGACCTTTACGAGCTGTCGCGCTGGGGGCGAGCGGGGGCGGCGGCCCGCGACGATCTGGCGGTTCTGGCCGACCGGCCCGGGTACGAGGCGCTGGGGCTGGCGCTTGCCAACCCGGACCCGCCTTCAACAACGGTGCCGGTCGAGGATCTGACCCCGCAGCGTGACGCCCTCGCCGCCGTGCTGGCGCTGCAACCGGCGGGTGCCACCGCGACGCGTGACCTTCTTTTGCAGGCCGCGCAGTCCTATGACCTGCAGGACTGGAACCGCCTCTGTTCCGAAACTTCGCCTGGCGGGGGCCCGGCCTGTCTGCTGGTGATAGCAGACCTGTTGCCGACAGAGCCCGGAGAAGAGGCGGTGATGATCCTGCTCGACATCCAGAACGATTTTGCCCGGTTCGAAGGTCTGGCACTGCGCGACGGCTACCTGCAACGCTATGCGATGTGGTCGACGGCGGGCGGGGACCTGCCGGACCTGACCGAAGCGACCGCGTTGATTGCCGCGTGGCGGCAGGCCCCACCCGCGCTGTCGGCGGCCCCGCTGAACCAGATTGACCTGCCGGGGGGCTTTGGCGGGATCACCCTGACCCCCTGACATTCGCCAATTGTTAACGGCTGGCGGCTAGGGTGCGATTGGGAATTAACAAAGGGCACCGCATGCATGGCCTGATCAACCGGTCCGTCCAGTGCTTCATCAGCGACACCTACGGGTCGGCCAACTGGGCTGCCGTCGCGCGCGAGGCAAAGCTGCAGCAGTACGGCGGAGAGCCGATGCTGACGGCGGCACCGGGCTTGACCTCGCTGCTGATCGACGCGTGCCACCGCGTGCTGGGTCATCCGCGGGAAACCATCCTGGAAGATCTGGGCACCTACTTAGTGTCGCACGCGAACATGACCGTGGTGCGGCGACTGTTGCGGTTCGGGGGGGTCGATTACCTTGAATTCCTGCATTCGCTGCGCGACCTGCGCGAACGGGCGCGTTTGGCGGTCGACGACCTCGACCTTCCGGTGATCGACCTCAGCGAACAGGGGGCGGGGGAATATCGGTTGTCCTGCTCCGTCCCGATGCCGGGGATCGGGTATGTTATGGTGGGGATGCTGCGCGCGATGGCCGACGACTATGGCGCACTGGTCTTCCTCGATCATCTGGGCGAGGCCGAGGGGTGCGAAGCCGTGTCGATACAACTGCTGGACGAGGCGCATGCGGCGGGTAAGCCCTTTGCCCTTGCCTTGCGGAGGGGTTGACGCATGACTGCGCTTGCGCCCCTCAGCTTGACGTCTGCGACACTGGACCGCCTGATGCCGATGCACCTGCGGCTGGATGCGGCGGGACGCATCCTGTCGACCGGGCCGACGCTGGCGAAACTCTTGCCCGAAGGTGGCCTTGTGGGGCGCGACTTCCTGCAGGCGTTCACCGTGCGTCGCTTGGCGCAACTGACGACGCTGGCTGATCTGCGGCACCATCTGGGGGAAGAGTTGCACCTGTCGGCAGACGGGCTGGGGTCTTTTCGCGGCCTGGCGCTTCCCTTGGCGGGCGAGCAAGGGCTGCTTGTCAACCTGTCGTTCGGGATCGGGGTGATCGCGGCGGTGCGCCAACACGGCCTGACCCACGCTGATTTCGCACCCACCGATCTGGCCGTCGAAATGCTGTATGTGGTCGAGGCGAAATCGGCGCTGATGGGCGCGTGGAAAGAGGCCACGTTCCGCGAACTGGGGGCCAAGCGCGCCGCCGAGGAACAAGCGTTGACCGACGTTCTGACCGGGTTGCGCAACCGACGCGCGCTCGATCTGGCGTTGGACGAACTGACCCGTGCCCGCACGCCCTTCGGGTTGATGCACATCGATCTCGATTTCTTCAAACAGGTCAACGACACGTTTGGTCATGCCGCAGGCGATCACGTCCTGCGGGTCGTGGCTGCGGTGCTGCAATCGGAAACCCGCAAGTCGGACACCGTCGCCCGCGTCGGCGGGGATGAATTCGTCATCGCGCTGGTCGGCATGGCCGACCCGACGATCCTCGCGGCCATCGCGCGGCGCATCATCGAAAAGATGACGCATCCCATCGACTTCGAAGGGCACGTCTGCCGGATTTCGGCGTCGATCGGGGTCACGGTGTCGACGTGCTATGACCCGCCTTACGCCAACCAGATGCAGCTGGACGCGGACGAGGCGCTTTACGCCTCCAAGCGGGGCGGGCGCGCCCAGGCGAGATTTCATGGGCCGTTGGGGTCGGGGCTTTTCGATCACCCGGACGACGGCCTCTACAAGGCGGGATAGGCGGAGGGACCGTGGACGACCGTCAGTCCGGCTTTGTCAGATGCACCGAGAACGCAGCGACCGGTGTGGCGTAGCCCTTTAGCGCGAGCGGCTCCAGCGGTTCGAACCGCACCGACTCCGTCTCGGCTGTCAGCACCTGGTGGATGGCAGCATTGACCAGCACCTCACCCCCTGGCGCCTTCGAACACAGCCGCGCGGCCAGATTGACCGTCGATCCCAGCACGGTAAAATCCATGCGGTCCTTGGCGCCCATGGCACCTAAAACGACCTCGCCCGACGCGATGCCGATACCCAGCGTCAGGTTCCAATCCAGATGCTCGGCCAGCAGAACCTGCATCTTGCGCTGGATTTCCAGTCCGCAGTCGACCGCGCGCCGTTCTTTGTCGGGCCCGTTGAAGATCGCAACGACCGCATCCCCGACGAACTTGTCGACATCGCCCTGATGCGCACGGATGCTTTGCGTCTGGCTGTCGAGGTAAAGGTTCAGCATCTCGACCACCGTCTCGGGCGGCACGCTTTCCGAAAACGAGGTGTAGCCCCGGATGTCGGAAAACAACACCGCCAGATGCCGACGCTCCCCCACGCGGGCGACGCCGCCTTGGCGGGCGCTTTTTACGGCTGAAACAGTGCCTTGGCTGACGAATTTCATCAATTCGACCCGCTCGTTCAACTCGCCGATCATGGCGTTGAATCGCTCGGCCAGGTCACCGATCTCGTCGCGCGCGCGCACCACGGGAAGGCGCACGCTGAAGTCGCCTTGCCCTACGCGCCGCGCGGCATCGCCGATGCGCAGGATGGGCCGCGTCAGGCCTTGGGCAAACAAGAGCGCGCCCAACCCCGCGACGCCAAAGCCGATACCGGCCACGATCAGGATGGTGCGGGTCATCTGATCCACCACGCCGTAGGCTGTCGTTTCGCGCAGTTCAGTCACGACCGCCCACGGAAAGACGTTCGAAAAGGCATAGGCTCCCAACATCCGCGTGCCGTCACTGCGTACATAGGATTGCAGGGCCACCGCTCGCGCGTTCGTTTCGATCAGACCTTGCACCGCGGCTACGATCTCGCGGTCGGTCAAATCCGTTGCGCCGGCCGTTTCGACCTGCGCGCGACCGGTCGCATCGACCAGCGCAATCTCGCCGCGTTCCAAAAACGGGTGCGCGTCGCGCAACGCCATCAGCGCTCCCAGATCGATCTCGGCCGACAGGGTCACCGGGCGACCGGCGATCTGCGTGCGCAGCGGCAAGACGATCCGCGCCAGCCAGTCGCCGGTTTCGGTGACCTGCCGCACGATCGGGCGGTCGAACCGCCCTTCGCGGGCGATCATCTGGGCCTCGCTGACCCCCAGACGCAACACGGTGACCGGGTCCGCACCCGCCGCCTGCAGGCGCGCGACATAGGTCTGGTCGGTCACCAGCACCGGAAGGTCGGACCCGGTGATGGTCAATTGCATCGCCCTGACGCTGCGCATCTGCGCCAATCCCAGCGTCAGGATCGAAATCTTCTGCGGCACGTCCAGATCGTCGCTGTCGAGACCCTCGCGGATGACCAGAAGCGGCGCCATCAGCTGCCCGCGCCAAAGGCCGTCGATGTCGGCGGCCAGCTGGGCCGCGACGGTGGTCAGCTCTTCATTGGCAGCGCTGATCAACTCGTCGCGCGTGATGCGGATCAGGTTCGAGCCCACAAGGGCCAGCGGAACCAGCGCCAGCAGGACGGCAAAGACGAAAAACTTGGCTCGAAGTGGAATGCGCATTCAAAATCCCTGAAGCAGACCCTGACATGCGGCCCGTCACAAAGCTACAGGTTGGGGCGTTCAGTCGCGCGCCGTTGCGGTGATGCGGGCGGAATCGATGGTTCTGCCACACACAAGGCCGGTTTCATCCTGTGCCGTCAGCACGACGTCGAATTCCCCCGCCGTCGCATAGCTGTGGGTGACCGTGGCCCCCGTCGCTTCGCCACCATCCCCGAAGGCCCAGGTCAACACCACGCCGTCGCCGTCCGGGTCGGTCACGCCTTGCGCGGCAAACACCACGGCATCATGCGCCGCGCCGACGAACACCGACCGATCCGGGCCGGCTTCGATCTGCGGCGCTCCGTTGACCTTGATCGCCGCCGAATCGATGCCCACCGCGCAACCGTCTGCCGTGCTGTCATCCGTGACGGTCAGGGTCACGCCGACATGGCCTGCGGTTGTGAAGGTGCGTTCCACCAGCGGCCCGTCCAGAACCACGCCGTCGTCGAACTCCCACCGCCACGAGGTGATCGAGCCGTCCAGATCGCCGGACCCCGCGCCGTCGAAGGTCACAAGATCCCCGGGGCAGACCGTGCGATCGGGTCCGGCGAGTGCCGTCGGCGGGTGGTTGACCCGCGCATAGACCTCTTCGGTGCGTCGGCTGTTCGGCAAGCCCCGACCATCGTCAAGCGATACGCCTACCGGATAAAGGCCCGGTTCGGCAAACGTGTGCGACACGTCGGCGCCAACGACGGCCGGGGCATCCCCGAACTGCCAGGTCGCGGTCACGTCCGGGCCGACGGCGGCCTGCCACCGCACGGGCGTTGCGGTGCACAACGGGGCCGGGGTCTGCAGCCCGGCAACCGGTGCCGGGTTCACGACGACCTGCTGCGACGCGGTCGTGCGCGCATTATCGGTGCCGGCGTCGTCGGTGACCGTCAGGGTCACGGTGTAGGTGCCCGGCGCGGCAAAGACATGCGGCGCGCGCACGCCCTCGGCTGTCGTGCCGTCCCCGAAATCCCACGCGTGGCCGGTCAACGCCCCATCGGCGTCGGTGGACTTTGCCGCATCGAAGGTGACGGCTTCACCCGCCGACACGAGGCTGGGGCCGGAGATCACGGCGCTCGGCGCAGCGTTCACCCGCACTTTTCGCTGCACGGTCAGGTCCTGGCACGCGGTGATGGCTTGGGGAAACTTGGCCTTCACCGTCACCACATAGTCGCCCGGCTGGTCATAGCGGTGTTCCACGACCAGCCCCTGCGCCGTCGCGCCGTCGCCGAAATCCCAGGCGATGTCCGCAGATTGCGTGCCGACCTCGCCGGAAATGGCAGCTTCGAAACGGGTGGCCGATCCGGCCGACAGCCGGTCCTGACCCACGATCTCGACGGCCGGGGCGGCGAACACTTCTGCGACCATCTGGTCGCTGTCGAGCGGGCTGCACAGCGCGTTGCTGTCGCCGGTGATCGTCAGGTTCACGGTGTAGCTGCCGGGATCCTGGAAGATGTGGGTGGGCCGCTCGCCCGATGCGCTGCCACCGTCACCGAAGGTCCAGGCAAAGGCGTTTACCGCGCCGTCCGCATCCGACGAGCCGCTGCCATCGAACCGCACGGTCTGATTGGCACAGGCCTGAATGTCGGGCCCTGCATCGGCGATCGGGCCTTCGCGGACGATGGCTGCGATGCGGTCGGTCGCCACCCCCGGCGCACCACCACTGTCGTCGCGCACCGTCAGCGTGACGGGATAGGAACCGGGCCGTTCGTAGGTCTTGTTGGGGTTCACGATGTCCGAGGTCGTGCCGTCGCCGAAATCCCAGTCGTACCGCAGGCGTCCGCCGTCGGGGTCGCTGGATTGCGCCGCGTCGAACAGGATCGGAAAGCCCGAGCAGACCTCGCGGTTGCCGCCAGCCACCGCGACGGGCGCCGCGTCGATCACCACGACCATGGCATCGGTGGCCGCGGCATTGCCAAGGCCCGTGCCGTCATCGACCGTCAGCGTCACCGGATAGCGCCCGCTGCGGGCAAAGGCATGGCGCTGTGTCCGCCCGGTTTGCGGCGCCGTGCCGTCGCCGAAGTCCCAGACGTAGCGCAGAACATCGCCGTCGCTGTCGGTCGATCCGCCGGCGTCGAAGTCCACGAAAAGGTCGCTGGTGGCGATGTCGGGCCCGGCCTCCGCCACCGGGGGGTGATTGACGCGCACCGAGATAGCCGCGCGGTCCGTCGCATTGATCGCGCCCGAGGCATCGACGACGGTCAACTGCACCGTGACGACACCGGGCACGTCGAAACTGCGGGCAAAGGCTGCGACGTCCATCGGGCCGTCCATATCGTCGAAATCCCAGCGGTAGCTGTCGATCGCACCATCCGGATCATAGGAGTTAAGGCCCGAGAACACCACCGGCACACCCGGTTCCACCATAAGGTCCGGCCCTATCACGGCAACCGGCGGCGCGTTCACCCGGACCAGCACCTCGTCGAAATCGGACGCAGCGCCTGACGCGAAATCGTCGCGCACTTCCATCGCGACGGGGTAAAGCCCGGGCGTGTCGAAGCTCGTCTCGACCCGGTCGCCGGACAGGGCCGTGCCGTCGGGCAAGGTCCACAGGGTTTCGCGGATCGCCCCATCCGGGTCGATCGAGCCGGTTGCATCCAGTGTGACGGTCTGGCCTGGGGCCGCGACCAGATCCTGACCGGCATCGGCGACCGGCGTCGCGTTGACCGTGACGGTCATGCGGTCGTCATCCACGTTCAGCGGCGCGCCGCTGTCGTCGGTCACTGTCAGCTTGACCTCATAGGTCCCCGGGGCGGCGTAGGCATGGTCGATCCGTTGCCCGCTGCCCGTCTGCCCGTCGCCAAACTCCCATTCCCAAAGGGTGATCGTGCCGTCCGGGTCGGAGGATGCGCCGCCGTCAAAGCGGACGACGCTGGCCGTCACGGCCAGATCTGCGCCAGCCTCGGCGACCGGGGCGGCGCTGACGATCACGTCGAACGAGGTTTGCGTCTGCGCGGATGGCGTGCCGGAGTTGTCGGTCGCGGTCAGCACGACGGCAAAGGTGCCGGGCCGGGTCCAGGCATATTGCACGTCCGGCCCCTCGGCCATGGCGCCGTCGCCAAAATCCCAGCGGTGGGACAGGATCTCGCCATCCGGATCGACCGACCCAGCGGCGGACAAGGTGGCCACCTCGCCGACGGCAATCGGCCGTTCGGGTCCTGTTCCGATCGGTTGCGGAGGGGCGTTCACGACGACCGTCAGGGTGTCGCGGGCAGAGGCGTTCGACACGCCAAAGCTGTCGGTCGTCGTCAGCGTGACCGTGTAGCGGCCCGGTGCGGCATAGGTGTGCGACGCCGCGACACCGTCGATCACGGTGCTGTCGCCCATGTCCCAGCGCCAGGCGGTGATGGTCCCGTCGGTATCATAGCTGGCGGCGGCATCGACCCGGACCGCACCACCCACCACGCTGGTCTGATCGGTGCCGGCCTCGGCCACCGGGGGATGGTTGACGCGAACCTCGCGCGTGGCCACGCCAAAGCTGCATGGGTGCAGGCTGTCATCCTCGACACGCAGCACGGCGCGGTACTGGCCGGATGCGGCATAGCTGTGCGATGCCTCGACCCCCGATGCCGTGGCCCCGTCGCCGAAAGTCCACTCGTAACGCTGGATCGGGCTGTCGCTGGCGACGGAACCCGCCCCGCTGAAGGCGACCATGTCGCCAGGGGCCACGGTGATCGGATCGCCAGGCACCGCGACCGGGGCCGGGCGCACATGCACCGGCAGACGCGCGCGCGCGCCGCGCGGCACCGGGCTGCGCAGGTCACGGATCGACAGGACCGCCTCGTAGCGCCCGGGTCGCACATAGGTGTGGGCGATCACCGAATCCGTCGCGGATTGGCCGTCGCCGAAATCCCAGACATACCCCAACTCGGGCGCGCCCGCCGATCCGCTGGCATCGAATGCGACCGAGGTGCAGTTCGACAGCGGCAGCGCTGTCGCGACCGGCGTCGGCCGGTCCACCGGTTGCGCGCGGGTGGGTGGCATGTGCAGCGGCAGGGCCGATCCGTCGGACCCGAAGGCGCTAATCGTCACGTCGTTCGGTTTCTCGTATCCCTCGACCACCGTGATCGCCGCCGTAGGGTCGGGTATCTGCAGCGTCTGCACCGACCAGCGATCCTGCGCCGAGGCGAGAAACGGGAAGTCTTCATAGTCAGTGACCATCTGCAGCTGGCCTGCCGCCGCGTCGAAATTCTGCACGATCACCTGTCCGTCGGCAGGCACCTTGAGCGTCACCTTGGTCGGCAGGCCCGATCCGGGCCAGCGCAGGGTGGGCGCAAAGGAAATCACCTGTAGCCCGTCGGGTGTTTCGTTGCCCTCGGGTGCCATGCTGATCGTCGCGGCAAAGGCGTTGCCGTCGTCGCCCGCCACGCCCGCAATGTCGAGGCGGAACCAGATACGGTCCCCGACCCGCTCGCCCGCCGCCGCGTCCACCGGCGTCGCGGTCTGCCAGCGGTCGTCGGCGGCCTCGTCCGCCCCGATCACCGTCTCAAACAGCAACGTCCCGGTGCCGGCCGGCTGTGCCGCCGGGTCGAACGGGGCGGGCCGCGCACCATCCTCGACCGGTTGCGGGCGGGCGGCCGCTGTCAGGGCCCCCGCGCCCCCGTAAAGCTGATAGCGGGTTTCGCCGTCGCGCTTGCCCAGCCGCGAATCCCATGATCCGCCGGTTTCCGCATCGAACAGCCGCAGGTACAGCGGCCCCTGCGCGGCTGCGGGAAGGCTGAAGAACAGACGCTCGATCCGGTCCGGGTCGCCTTCCCGGCTGTTTGCCGCCGGTCCGTAGACCACCAAAAGCGGCTCCTCCGCCACGGGTTGCACCTGGGCGAGGGCCGCATGGCTGGCCCAAAGGCCAAAGGCGAGGGTCGCTGTCTGCAAAAGGGGTCGTGCCATCATATCTCCTCGGTCCGACCCGGCGCACATCCTGCGGACGGGTCGACTCTTTCCGTCACCTGGGTGCCGCATCCGTCTTGTTGCCCGCGTAATCCTCGACGGTCACCGCGATCAGCGTCACGGGTCCTGCGCGCGGCGGCAGGGTCGTCGTGCACTGACCCGTCTGGCCGTCGCAGCGCAGGATGCCTGCCTCTTCGCCGCCGTCGACCGCGATGCGATACCGGGCGGCGGCCCGCAGCCCCACGTTGTCGGTGGCCGTGACTACGATGCTGATCGGACCTTGCGCACCATCGGGGCGCGACACAGTGCTGCCGGTGACGGAGGGCGGTTCGGCGTCCAGAATGACGGCAAAACTGCGCAGCCGCACGTTGCCGACGGCATCCTGTGCGAGGATCTCAAATGCATTCAGTCCATCGCGCAGGGTCGCATCCAGTGTCGCCTTGCCATCGGCAAACGGCAGTTCCGCTCCGTTCACGGTGACCGAGACGGCATCCGTGATCACGACGGTCTGCCGAAACGCCGGAGTGGCGGTCGCCTGCGGGGGCGGGGTGTCGAACGAGATGGCGGGCGGTTCCGTGTCGGTTCGCGCGATCAGATCAAGGGCCCCCTCGACGGCCCCCGAGGGGCGACAGAAGCTCCAGCCGGTAGACGTTTGCGATTGCTCCCGAAGGCGCGTTCAGGCTGATCAGACCGTCCGGCTGAACCTCTGATTGCACGACCGTGGCACCCGAACCGTCGATCAGCCGCACTGCGCTGCCCGCCAATGCGTTGGTCCGCGCCGCAAACGCCAACGACTCGGTGGCCGTCAGAAAGTGCCCCTCACCGTTGCGCGGCAGGCCGGGGTCGGGCGTGATCGACAGCACCTCGGCCGGCCGGAAGATGACCGTGACCAGCCGTTCGGTGCGGTTGCCGGCCCGATCGACGGCGACCAGCGCATAGGTGTTTTCGCCCGCGACCGCCGCGACCTCGACTGCAAACCGATCGCCCGCGCCAAGGTCCACCGACGCACCGTTCAGGGTCAATTGCACGCCCGGCTCGCTTTCCCCGGCAAGGATGATCCGCGGCGTCGACACCAGGTCGCCGTCCGCAGGCGTGGTCACCGCAAGAAACGGAGGCGTCGTGTCAGAGATCAGATCGAAGCTGCTGGCGATGCTCCAGGTGCCGGGCAGACCAAAGGCATCCAGTGCCGCAACGCGCCAATGATACTGGCCCTGATCCAGCCCCTGCACCTCGAAGCCGGTCGACGGAATCCCCCATTCGGACACCCGCATATCGTTGAACGCGGCGTCGGCGGCCACCTCCAGCCAGTAGCCCGCCGCGTCGGGCTTGGCGATCCATTGCAGCGGCACCGTGCGCCCGAAGACCGCGCTGGCATCGGCGGGGCCAAGCAGGCTGGGACGGTCCAGCACCTCGGTCACCTGCGCCACACCGGCGGGCGTGACCACCGCCCCCTCGTTTTCACCCAGCGTCACCGCGTTCTGTCCACGGCCGACGACCAGCGCCGCCTCGTCATAGTTGGCAAACCGCGCACCGGTATCGTCGGTCTTGATCCAGAAATCCTTGCTGTCGGTCTGCGTTTCCAGCCCGCCCGCCTCGATTTCGAAACTGGTGTCTTCGCCCAACTGGTTCAGCAGCGCATAGAAATCGCCGCTGACCAGGGCGATCTTCGTCACTTCGCCACCCGTCAGCGGGTCAGTGCGCATCCGTTCGATCGTGGCGTTCGAATTGGCGTTCAGGCGCAGCCGGCTGAGGTCGCGAAACGTGATCTGCGTCGTCGAGCCTGACAGTGTGCGCACCCGCTCGGCCTGCACCAGAACGTCGTTCAGCCCGCGATCGGTCCAGCGCGATGCGTCGGGGCTGCGGCCTTCGACATTGCCTTGTACGTCCGTGACCAGCGCCTCGGCGTCGCGGTCGCGCTGGGCCAGCGACACCTCGAGCGCCTCGACGGCAAAGCCGGTGGCCACATCCGCCAGGCGAACGGCACCGCGCCACTCGCCGCTGCCGCGTTGCACCACGGCGTCGTCCCGGTTTTCTATGGCGGCTTCGATGCGGTCGGGCGCAAACAGCCGGGCCCCTTCGGCATTGGCGGCCTGAATCGCCTCGAGTGCCCGCAACAGCGCCATGTCCGTGATCTTGACCTGCTGCACCGGCAGCGACAGGACCGTTCCCGGCTTCACATCGGTGATCGCCTTGATCCCGCTGAGTTGCAGGACCAGCGGCCACAGGTCGGGGTCCGACAGTTCGGCCGCAACGACGTCCCGCAGTGTGTCACCCTGCTGAAATGCGACAGGTTTCAGGGGGGCATCAAGCGACTGTGCCCAGCCGGGACCAGTTGCACCCAACCAAGACAAGCACGCGAAAAGCACGCCCATTCCCCATGCGGCCTGCCTGATCCCGGCCGTCATCCTCAGGTCCATCCCGATATCCAAGTGATTGTCCCCTGAAAAAAGGTCGCATTTTCACAGAATAAAGCAATAATAATTGATGAAATTCGTGCATTGACGCGAAAGGGCCGCGTCGGTCCTACCGATTGTGGCGCCGTTACAGCGCGATACGAACCATTGCGTCGAAACTGTTGTCGAACTTGCAACGACATGTGCTGAAAGTGCTGCATGGAAGGGTCCGGATTTGCAAAGCTACTGCCACCGATCACACCGTCATGGCTTCGTTCCCGCCGCGCCGAGAACCCTGTCGGGTAATCGGGACCGATTCGGGGCACCCCGTCGTGCCTGATCCGTTCGATTTCACGGTGCGGGGGGTGCGCGGAACCTTGCCGGTCTCGGTGCCTGGTGGCAGCGTTTATGGCGGAAACACCTCGTGCATCCTGCTGCGCCATGGGTCGCGGGTCGCCATTCTGGACGCGGGGTCGGGCATCGTGGGTCTGGGTCGCGACCTGATCGCGCAAGGCGTTGCAGCTGTCGATATCGTGCTGAGCCATGCGCATTATGACCACGTGATCGGCTTGCCGTTCTTTCTGCCGCTCTACCGGTCGGACATCCGGGTGTCGCTGTGGTACGCGGGCAGCGAAGACGCGCCGGATGGCCGCAGCCTGTTGGCCGAATTGATCCGCGCGCCGTTTCTGCCGATGGGACCATCTGATCTGCGCTGCGATCTGCAGTTTGCCGCGCTGCCAGCCAGCGGCACCGTCGATCTGGGTGGGGGCACGCAGCTGACGACCTGTCCGGTCAATCATCCGGGCGGGGCTGTCGGCATGCGCATCGGTCGCGGGGCAGGGGATCTGGTCTACGTTCCGGATTTCGAGCATGACGACGGGCCGATGGACGCGCAGCTTGTCGGATGGATGCAGGATGCCGCAATCGCGCTGCTCGACTGTACGTTCCTGCCCGAGGATTATGCGCCCTATGCAGGCTATGGTCATTCGCACTGGCAGAAATGCGCATCTCTTGCCAAACGCGCCGGGGTCGGGCGCATGGGCATGTTCCACCACAATTTTACCAGAACGGACGACGCGATCGCAGCGGCAGAGGCGGCCGCGCGGCAGATCGACCCGGCCATCTTCGCCGCCCGCGAAGGCATGGTGCTGTGCCCAGAACGCGCACTTGCATGACCTGCGCGCTAGGGCAGGACACCGGTGATCTTGCAGGCCGCGGCGACGATGTCGGGGCAGGACGGCAAGGTGGCGGCGTAGGCAGGTCCCGTGGCGATGAAGCTGTCCTGACCGGTCACGCGGGCGCAGCGTGTCACGCCGGCTTCGGCAAAAAGCGCCATCAAAGCTTCGGCCTGCCCACCGGTCTTGCGACATTCGTCGACGATCAGGATGTGCTCACAGCTTGCTGTGGCTTGCAGCACTTCAGCGGCGGCCAGCGGTGCCAGCCAGCGCAGGTCGACGATCCGGGCCGCGATGCCATGCTGGTCGCGCAAGGCACGCACCGCCTGTTCCGCCAGAAAGACACCGTTGCCATAGGTCACGATGGCAAGCGCGGTGCCATCACCCCGCACGCCGACCTCGCCCAGTGAAATCCTGCGGTCGGGCGGGGGATAGACCGACAGCCATCCCCCATCCCCCGGCTGGTGCAGATCGCGCATCGGATAAAGCGCGATCGGTTCCACGAACACCACCACCCGTTGCTCTTCCCGCGCCAGCCGTACGGCCTCGCGCAGCATCATCGCTGCGTCAGCGCCGTTCGAGGGGCACGCGAGGATGATGCCGGGAATGTCACGCAACACCGCCAGCGAGTTGTCGTTATGAAAATGCCCGCCAAACCCCTTCTGATAGCCGAGCCCCGCAATGCGCAGCACCATTGGGTTGCTGAACTGGCCGTTGGAAAAGAATGACAGTGTGGCGGCCTCGCCCCGGATCTGATCCTCGGCGTTGTGCAGATAGGCCAGGAACTGGATTTCGGGCATTGGGATGAACCCGTTGTGCCCGAGCCCGATGGCCAGCCCAAGGATGCTTTGTTCGTCCAGCAGCGTGTCGATCACCCGGTCGGGGCCAAAGCGCGCGTGCAGTTTTTGCGTCACGCCATAAACGCCACCCTTGCGCCCCACATCCTCGCCCATCACCACGATCTCAGGGTGTTCCAGCATCAGGTCGGTCATCGCCCAGTTGATGAGCCGCCCCATCGGCTGCGGCGTGTCGAGCACCGTCAGATCGCCCCCGAAGGCCGCAGCGCGTGCGCCCGGGTCGGGGCCATTCGTCTGGCGGCACGGGCGCCGGGGGGGCACGATGCTGGCCATCACCTCAGCCGCCGTGCGCAGATGGGGGCGGGTGACCACCTCGGCCGCCAATGCGTCGATGGCGACGCAGGTTTCGGCATACTGCGCCAAGGCTTCTTCGGGCGTCAGGGCGCCCGCTGCCGCCAGCAGACGGACCGAATGGAGCAAAGGGTCATTGGCCTCCTCCGCCTCGACCTGGCCCTTCGGCAGGTAGGTGGTCGGCAGATCAGCGCCGGCATGGCCGTAAAGGCGCACCATGGTCAGATGCAGGAATGCTGGCTTGCGGCGGCTGCGCACATAGTCCGCAGCTTCGGCCGCAACTTGCGCGGTTTGGTAGAGATCCAGCCCGTCGGCGTGGAAATATCGCAATCCCGGGCGATGCCGCATCGACGCCTCGACCCACCCTTTGGGCGTGGGTGTCGAAATCCCGATCCCGTTGTCTTCGCAGACCATCAACAGCGGCAGCGGCACGCCTTGCACCGCCGTCCAGCCCGCGGTGTTGATCGCGCCTTGCGCGGTCGAATGGTTGATGGATGCATCGCCGAACGAACACACCGCCAGCGCATCGTCGGGCAACAGGCGGTGTTCAGGCGGGCGGCGGCGGGCGAGGCCGATGGAATAGGCCGCGCCGACCGCCTTGGGCAAGTGGCTTGCGATGGTCGAGGTTTGCGGCGGGATCATCAAGGCGCGCGATCCCAGCACCTTGTGCCGCCCGCCGCTGATCGGATCGTCGGACGAACAGGCAAAGCTCAGCAGCATGTCGCGCGCGATGTCCTGACCCGGAACCTGCCCGGCGCGCGCGATCTGAAACGCCGCATCGCGATAGTGCAGAAAGGCGATGTCGGTCGGACGCAGGGCGTGGGCGACGGATGCCATGCCTTCATGCCCGGACGATCCGATGGTGTAGAACCCTTGTCCAGCCTTCTGCATTGCCCGGCTGGTCCGATCCAGCGAGCGGCTGATCAGTTGCGCGGCAAACAGACGGCGGGCCTGATCCGGGGACAGCGCCGTGGTCGGTGCCCGCCCTGGCGGAAAATCCTTTGCCGAGACGCGGGTGACGAAGTTCCGGTGCACGATGTCGGCGCGGTCCATGTCAAACCCGCCGGTCGGCGCGGCTGCGCTTATCCGTCAATCCGTGCGCCCATGAGGGCGATCGCCTGTTGATAGACCGTAGCCGCGTTCCACTGCTGGATGACCGCAAAGTTGGGCTCGCCTTCCTGATAGCCTTTGCCGGGCTTCCAGCCCTTTTGTCGCAGAAAGTTGGCCGTGGAATACATCGCATCGGAAAAGTTCGACAGATCCACCTGTCCGTCGCCGTTGCCATCGACGCCGTATTCCAGCGCATTGCCCGGCAGAAACTGGGTATGGCCCAACTCGCCGTGTTTTGCGCCGATGCTTGCCGTGCTGATCGAGCCTTGATCCACCAGTTTCAGGGCACCGATCAGGTGGCCGGTGAAAAAGTCGGACCGCCGGCAATCGTAAGCCAGCGTTGCGATGGCCGAGACGACGTTCGTGTCGCCCATGAAGCCGCCGAACGCGGTTTCCATGCCGTGGATCGCGATGATGACGCCGGCGGGAACACCGTAGGCCTGTTCGAGCGCGTTGTAGAACTCGGCATTCTTCGCGCGGCGCGACCGGCCCTGCGACACGATGGTGTCGGCCCCCCGGACGGACATGAACCGCTCGAGGGTATACTTGAAACTTTTCTGGTTGCGGTCGGCGCCGATCGTGGCTTTTGAATAGCTGGTGCCCATCAGGGCCGACTGTCCGGCCTTGCCCACCCCGGCGGCGCGGGCCTCGCGGGCCATGACCGGCTTCCAGTCTTCGAACCCGGCAGAGGTGTCGCCGCACGGCGCGGCGTGCAGCGGCGTCGCCCAGATCAGGCACAGAAATCCGAGGCGGGCGATGCGGCTTGGCACGAACAACATTCCTTCACACTGGGTCCGGCAGCACTTTACCCTTGCTGGATAGCGGTGCAAGCCTCGACACGCGGTCGTTCGTCTTACCTGACGCCAGACGGCAGGGGATCGCCGGTTTTCGCCGGGCCGAACCGGTCCATCATGCGCTCGTGGATCTGATCGCGGGCCTGACGATAGGCCGCAAGCTTGGCCTCGCGCGTCTCGCCCAGGCCTGTGGGGTCCAGGATGGGCCAGTATTCGACGGCGAGATGGTAGAACCGCGTCAGCTCGAGTGCCATGCGCTGGCTGGCGGGGGACAGCGCGACGATCAGGTCGAACTGCGACAGGTCATCGCCCCACTTCTGCATCTCTTCGAAGCTGCGGCTGCGGTGGCGCGACAGCTCGATCCCCAGTTCCTTGCAAACCGCCACGGAAAATCCGTCGATCTCCATGTCGTTGCGCACCCCGGCCGACTGCACATAACTGCGCTTTCCGTAAAGCTGCTTCATCAGACCTTCCGCCATCGGAGAGCGCACAGCGTTGTAATCGCAGCAAAACAGCACCGAAGAGGGGAAGCTGTTTGCCAAACTCAACCCCAATGCATGACACAGATCAGGGTGAACAATCGGCGCGCGGTGTCAATATCGACATCGGCCTTTCCCGTCAGCCGATCCTGCAACACCCGTGCGCCTTCGTTGTGGATCCCGCGGCGCGCCATGTCGATCGCCACGATCTGGCTGGGCGGAATGCGTTTGACCGCATCGAAATAGTTCTCGCAGATCTGGAAGTAGTCCTTCACGACCTGCCGGAACGGGCCGAGCGACAGATGGAATTCTCCCACCTTGTCAAGGGCTTCGGTGGTGATGTCGAACACGAGCCGACCATCGCGGATCGCCAGCCCCAGCCGGTAGGGTCCGGGGGGCACCTGGCGTTCTTCCCGCGACGGCAATGAAAACGAGTTGTCCTCCAGCAGGTCGAAAATCGCGACCTTGCGTTCCTGCTCGATCTCGGGCGTGGTGCGGATCAGCCCGCGTTCGTCGATCTGGATGTGGCACAGACGGTTCGTCATCATGCCCCCTCGTTCAGCCGGTCCAGCCGCGCGCGCACGCTCAGGCCGTGGGCCTGCAGACTTTCGCTGATCGCAAGCCGTTCGGCCGCCGGTCCCACGGCGGCCAGCGCCGCGGGCGTCATGCGGGCCATCGTGGTGCGCTTCACGAAATCCATCACGGACAGTCCACTGGAAAACCGCGCCGAGCGCGCGGTGGGCAGAACATGGTTCGGTCCCCCAACGTAGTCGCCAATAGCTTCGGGTGTCCATGCCCCAAGAAAGATCGCGCCAGCATGAATGCAGGCGGCGGCCAGCGCCTCGGGGTCGGCGACGCAGAGTTCCAGATGCTCAGGCGCGATGCGGTTCGACAAGGCCGCCGCCTCGGCCAGGTCGCGCACGACGATCACCGCACCGTTGTTGCGCCACGATGTCCCGGCAATCATCCGCCGTTCCAGCGTTTCCAGCCGCTTTTCGACTGCGGCCGTCACCGCGGTGCCAAAGCTGGCATCGGTCGTGATCAGGATCGACTGCGCGCTTTCGTCGTGTTCGGCCTGGCTGAGCAGGTCCAGCGCGATCCAGTCCGGGTCGTTGTCGCCATCGGCAATCACCAGGATTTCGGACGGCCCCGCGATCATGTCTATGCCCACCCGCCCAAACACCCGGCGCTTCGCCGCGGCCACCCAGGCGTTGCCGGGGCCTGTGATCTTGTCCACCGGCGCGATGGTCTGCGTGCCGTAAGCGAGGGCCGCAATCGCCTGGGCCCCGCCGATCCGGTAGACCGTGTCGACCCCCGACAGCTGGGCCGCCAGCAAAACCAGCGGGTTGACCACGCCGCCCGGCGTCGGTGCACAGATCACCAGACGCCCGACCCCCGCGACGCGTGCCGGAATGGCGTTCATCAGAACCGAGGACGGATAGCTCGCCAGACCCCCCGGCACGTAAAGCCCGGCTGCCGACACCGCCGACCACCGCCAGCCCAGCGTTGCACCGGCATCGTCGGTCCACGTCGCGTCCACAGGCCGCTGGCGGTTGTGATAGGCGCGGATCCGGTCGGCGGCGACGGACAGCGCCGCACGATCCTCCGGGCTGACCTTGGCGATTTCGGCCGCGATTTCGTCGGCGGAAAAGGCCAGCGTGTTGGGTGTCAGTTCCAGCCGGTCGAACCGCGCGGTCCGCTCGATGACCGCCGCATCGCCGCGCGCGCGCACGTCCGCGATGATGGCCGCGACGGTGGCATCCACATCGTCGGACTCTTCGCGCTTCATGCCCAGAAGACCGGCAAAGCGGGCCTCGAAATCAGTGTCGGTTGTGGACAGATTCTGGGGCATGCGCGGCGTCTCCGAAGGTCGCGTTGTCCTAGCGTGGGCGGGCGGGCGGCTCAAGCCTGCAGGTGTCGCAGTTGATTTTCCGATCTGGTAAAGTGGCTCAATACTGGTAAATTCGTTGACAAGGCACAGGAGGCGCAATGCCAACGACAACCCTTGCGGGCACCCGGTTGCGCCAAAGACGGCTGGCTGTCGGCTTGCGACAGGCCGACCTTGCGGCGCGGGCAGGCATTTCGGCCAGCTATCTGAACCTGATCGAACACAACCGCCGCCGCATCGGGCCGGATGTGCTGCGCAAGCTGGCGATGGCGCTGGGATTGCCCGAGGCGGCGCTGTCGGAAAGTGCCGAAGGCGGTTTGCTCGATGATCTGCGCGCCGCTGCCGCCGATACCGCAAGCGAAACGGGCGACGCGCCGGCTGAGCTCGACCGGATCGAGGATTTCGCCGGACGTTTCCCGGGGTGGGCTTCCGTTCTGGCCGGGTTGCACCGCCGGTCGGCCCGGCTTGCGCGCGCGGTCGAGGCGATGAATGACCGGATGAGCCACGATCCGCATCTGCAGGCCTCGTTGCACGAAATGCTGTCGGCGGTCAGTTCGGTGCGCTCGACGGCGGGAATTCTGGCGGAAACCGAAGACATCCCGCCCGAATGGCGGGTCAGGTTTCATCGCAACCTCAATCAGGACAGCGAGCGGCTCGCGGTCGGGGCCGAGGCGCTGGTGACCTATCTTGAAGGATCGGGGCAAGCCGAGGAAACCGGCATCGCGGCTCCGCAAGAGGAATTGGAGGCGTGGTTGCCGGCTCGGCGATCTGACGCTCGACGAAGTGGCGGCGCGATCGACGATCGACGCGAATGCCACCCTGAAGGAACTGGTGGCACAGCGACGCGTCGTCGAGATCACGCCGGCGCGGCAGAAACGTTTCATCGCCATCGAGGA
>JANNNU010000023.1:0-8438 GCA_031398695.1 Paracoccaceae bacterium
CCTTGGCAACGATTCTTGAAGCCAGCGAGACCCGGCGCATCATCGCCGCGACCGACATCTTCGACATCTCCGGCACCAAGCTCTGGGCCGGCAACCAGCCAGTGTCGACCGCGCTGCAGCGCAAACTGCTCGACCGCCAGCTCCGGCAGCCGCTGGAGACCTGTCTGGTCGCCAAAGACGGCGTGTCGGCCTCGACCCCGGGATATTTGTGCCAATGTGAAAGTGGGAGAAGGTTTGGTGGGAGCGGTGTTTGCGACGTTGGAGGATGTTCTGGGGGTGCTGGGGGCGCTGCCGGGGGCCGATGCCGGGGCCGTTGCGCGGGCGCGGGCGCGGGACGCGGTGTTGACCAAGCCGCCGGGTGCGCTGGGCCGGCTGGAGGAGGTGGCCTCGTGGTTGGCCGGGTGGAAAGGTGTGCGGGCGGAGCGGGTGCAGGTCGCGATCTTTGCCGGCAATCACGGGGTGGTGGCGCAGGGGGTTTCGGCCTTTCCGGCCGAGGTCACGGTGCAGATGGTGGCCAACTTTCGCGCCGGGGGGGCGGCGGTCAATCAGTTGGCCCGTGCGGTCGGGGCGACGATGGTGGTCGAGGCGCTGGATCTGGATCGGCCGACGGCAGATTTCACGGTGGATGCGGCAATGACCGAGGCCGAGGTCGTTGCAGCGATGACCGTCGGCTGGAACGCGGTCGATCCGGAGGCCGATCTGTTGGTACCGGGCGAGATGGGGATCGGCAACACGACCGTCGCGGCGGCGATGGCTTGTGCGCTGTTTGGCGGCGAGGCGGGTGACTGGGTCGGGCGCGGGACTGGCGTGGACGATGCGGGGCTGGCGCGAAAGCGGGCGGCGTTGGCGGCGGGGCTGGCGCGGCACGCCGCGCGCGATCCGTTCGAGGTGCTGCGCTGCCTTGGCGGGCGCGAGATTGCGGCCATGGCGGGGGCGATCCTGAGGGCGCGAGTCTTGCGCATCCCGGTGGTGCTGGACGGGTTTATCGCCTGCGCCGCGGCGGCGGTGCTGGCGCGGGCGATGCCCGGCGCGTTGGACCATTGCATCGCGGGACATGTCAGCGCCGAGGCGGGGCATCCGCGGTTGCTGGCCGCGTTGGGACTGGAGCCGCTGTTGGCGCTGGGGCTGCGGCTGGGCGAAGGGTCGGGGGCCGTGCTGGCGGTTTCTGTGATCAAGGCGGCTGCCTCATGCCACACCGGTATGGCGACATTCGGCGAGGCGGGCGTTTCGGAAGGGTGAGCCTGCGGAATGGCTAGGGGGTTTCACCCACGCAAGACCCCGGTGAGATGGTCAAGACCCGAGGATCGCGTTCATTCCGCAGCACCCTGCATCGGGCGAACCTCGTAGAGTTCTTCGATCAGCGCGGTTTCCAGATCACGGTCAAGTTGCTTGGCGCGTTCGACGTAGGCGTCGTTCAGGTGGACGGGCACGCCCGGTTCCCACACCTCGGCCAGATCGCGCATCGCGGCGCGGTCCACCTTGAAATAGGTGCGCGACAGGGCCGCAGCCTCGTATTCGGTGAAACCCATGTTTTCGAGCACATAGCGCCCGGCGCGGATCGAGCTGTCGAAGGTTTCGCGCACGATGTCGGACGCCCCCGCCTGGTAGAGTTCGTAGACATGCACCCGGTCGCGCGCCCGGGCGACGATGTGCAGGTCGGGGCGCAACTTTCGGGCGTGGCGCACGATCTTGAGCGCGTTGTCGCGGTCGTCGACGGCTACCACCAGCACTTCGCATTCGCCCAAGCCGGCGGCGGCCAGCAACTCGGGGCGCGACGGGTCGCCGAAGAAGCCCTTGACGCCAAACCGGCGCATCGTCTCGATCGTGCCCATGTCGCTGTCGAGCACGATGGTGGACAGGCCGCTCATCCGGACCAGACGGTTGACCACCTGGCCGAACCGCCCGATTCCGGCGATCAGGACGCGGCCCTTTTCGGTAATCTCGTCGGGGTCGGGCGGGGCGATCCTGTTCTGCAGGCGTTTTGCCAGCATCTCGTAGCCGATGAACAGCAGCGGCGTCAGCAGCATCGAGAGGCTGATCACCAAAAGCGCCATCTGTCCGGTCGCGAGGCCCAGCACCGTTTCCGACCGGGCGAAGCTGACGATCAAAAAGCCGAATTCGCCCGCCTGCGCGAGGCCGAGCGTGAACAGCCAGCGGTCACGGCCCTTGAGGTGGAAGATCGGCGTCAGGATCAGCAGGACCGCCATCTTGATCAGCATCAGGCCGACGGTCAGGCCCAGCACCACCAGCGGCTCGCGCAGCAGGATGGTGAAGTTGATGCCCACGCCGACGGTCATGAAGAACAGGCCCAGAAGCAGACCCTTGAACGGTTTCAGGTCAGCCTCGAGCTGGTGGCGGAATTCCGAGTTGGCCAGCACCACACCGGCGACAAAGGTGCCGAGCGCGGGCGACAGGCCGACCAGCATCATCAGGAATGCGATGCCGAGCACCATCAGAAGCGAGATGAAGGTGGACATCTCTGGCAAGTGGGCCGCGTGCACGAACCTGAACACCGGACGGGTCAGGAAATGACCGGCCAGCACGATTGCTGCCACCACCGCCAGCGTCAGGGCGGCCGCCCCCCAGTTCGGCAACGATTGCACCAGCGTAATCAGCGGCTCTGCTGCGCCCGAGGCGGCTTGCGCCTCGGCCGTCGGATCGGTGGGATTGGTCACGCCGATGGTGGTGGCTTGGGTTGCGGCGAGTTCCGGCAGCGCCAGCAGCGGGATCAGCGCCAGCATCGGGATCACCGCGATGTCCTGAGTCAGCAGCACCGAAAACGACGACTTGCCCCCCGCCGTCCGCATCAGGCCTTTTTCCGACAGGGTTTGCAGCACGATGGCGGTGGACGACAGCGAACACAGCATGCCCAGCGTCAGCGCCACGCCGAAATCCTGGCCGATCGCCATCAGCGCGCCCGCGATCAGCACGGTGGTCAGCACCACCTGCGCGCCGCCCAGACCCAGCAGGCGGTGGCGCATGTCCCACAGCGCCTTGGGGTCGAGTTCGAGCCCGATCAGAAACAGCATCAGCACTACGCCGAATTCGGCAAAGTGCTGCAGATCCGCCGTTTCGGCCCCGGCGAGCCCCAGCACCGGACCCATCAGGATGCCTGCCGCGATGTAGCCCAGCACCGACCCCAGCCCCAGGCGCATGGCCAAGGGAACGACCAGAACGGCCGCGCCGAGATAGATGGAGGCTTGCAGCAGGAAACTTTCCATCCGCGCCTTTCGGTGTGTTTCGGGAAGGGGAGCCGTTCAAGATATCGTCGCGCGTCAAAAGCGACAGTGCAAGTCAACATTACGCAACAGTTGTGAAACAGTTCGGCAGCGCCGGGAAGAAGGGATGTTTCGCGGGTACTGAAACCGCCCTTGCCGCACCCGGCGGGGCGGCAGGTCGGGCCGACGTCAGCCCTTGGGCAGCGCGAGCGTGACCATCTTGCCCGATTTCTGATAGCGCACTTCGGATGTCGTTATCGCCGCCACCCGGCCCCCGTCGAAACTGTCGCCGACCGAAACCTTCTTGTAGCGCCCGTTGGCCTGACGGATCAGCGCGTAGCGCGCGGACGGGCTGCCGTAGATACCAATCAGGTTCGCCCGGGACAGGTTGATCGCGTTCACGAATGTCGCCTGTTTGGCGACCGATGTGCTGGTGGGCAGGCGGGGCATCGCCTTGGCCACCTCGGGTTCGTCATCCGCCTCGGGTTCGACGCGGGCCAACGGCTCTTCGACTGCGGGGCGGGTGGTCGGATCGGGCTGGCGCGAGGCGACTGCAACCGCCTCTTCGACCGCGCGCGACATGTCTTGCGGGCGAGGGGCGGGCTTGCGCGATACGGCGAGCGTAAGGGCATTGCGCGCGGCGGTGGCGCTGGCGGCCACGGCATCGGCCTGCGCGGTGAGCGACGCGCCTTGCGCGCCGAGTGCGGCAATCGGATTGGCGGACGCTGCGGCCCCTTGCAGGGCGGCGGGTTTGGCGCGCGGTTTGAGGCTGGCAAAGCGGCTGTCCGCCTGCGGCGCGAGCGAGGCGTCGTCGTCGGCGTTCTGCGTCGGCGGGACGAGGCTGGCAGGGCGCGGCCGGGGGCGGGAGTCGGCTAGCGCCGGGTCGGCGAACACCGGACCTGCGGCGGCCGTCGTGGCCGGATCGGTGCCTGCGGGCGGGATGGCACCGGCGGCGGGGGCGGTTTCTGCCGGGGTCTCGGGCGACGACGCAGCGGGTGCTGCACCGTCGATCGCGCTTTCGACTGCCGCGCCGATCGCGGCCGCATCGGCGGCAGGTGCTGCGGCGGCGGCCAACGCGGCCGGGCGCGGTGGCGGTTCGAGCGCGGGGCGTCCTGCGAACAGCAACACGCCTTCGGGCGTCAGGATGCCTTCGGCTGTCGGCACGATCAGGCCTTCGGCGTCGAACTGATAGACGGTACCGAACGGTGGCGGCGGCACCGCTGCGGCAGGGGGCACATCGTTGCGGGCCACCGGTTGCGGTAACGACGATGCATCGGGCATCGCAGGCGGCTCGTCCATCGTGGCCAGCAGGAATTCGTCTTGCGGGGCGCTTATCAGCGGTTCGGCTTCGGCCGCTTCGGTGTCGAGCGCGGTTACGGGGGCCGGCTCGGCGGGTGCAGGTTGCGGCGTGGCGAGTTCCGTCGGAGCCAATTCCATGGCCGCGGGCGGCGCACCCGGGTCGGCCACGGCGTCGGCGACAGCCTCTGCCACGGCATCGGCCACGACATCCGGTTGTGTGGTTGGCGGAACGGCGGTGGTCGCGTCGGCTGCAGCGGGGCCTTCGAGATCGGCCAGCATTTCGGGGTCGGCGGTTGCCGGCCCGGCCGACGCTTCGCTGGCGGGCAGGGCGGTTGCATTCCCCGCGTCGACCACGGCATTCGGATCGGGCGACGTCGTGTTGCGGCTTTCGAGGAACAGCGTGGACCACGCGGCGACCAGCACCAGAAACACCAGAAGAATCCCGGTCAGGATCAGACCCAGATACCGTGGCTTGGCCCGTTCCAGGCTGCGGTTGCCAAGACCGCCGCTGTAGGGTTTCGCGCCCGCCTTGGTCAGAGTCGCGGCGGCGGCCGACGCGGCCGACGTGGGGCCCGTGGGCGGCGTGACGATCTGCACCACCGGACGGCGTTCCTTGGCCCCGGCGATGCCGGGCGAGGTCACCAGCGCGCCAAGTCCGCGCAGGGCCTTGCCGGCGGCGCCGGGCTTGGCCGCGGGTTTGGCGGCAGGTTGATCTGCCGCGCCGGTTGCCGCACCGGGCTGGCTGTTGGGCACCACCGTTGGGCGGACGGGCAGGCGCACGACGCCGGGCGGGGACGGGCGGGGGGGCAGGGTCGTGACCTTGGCCTGTGGGCTGCCCGTCCGCGCGGCGCTGATTGCGCCGAGGGCGGGTGCCTTGGCCAGACCGGTTTGCGACGCCCCAGGTTTCGTCGCGCCGGTTCTGCCCGACCCGGCCTTGGCTGCGGCGTCCTTGGCGGCGGCTTCCAACGCGCGGCGGCTTCCGAAAGCGACCATGACCGAGGCGGCGGGCAGGGGTGGCACATCGTCGGGGATCGATGGATCGAGCACGCTTGGCGACCCGGCGGGGGGCGGCGGGACGGCGGCGTCGTCCGGAGCATCGTCGACCACGTCGAGGGCCATCGGCGCTTCGTCACCCGCAAGGGTGGCCTGCGGTGCAGCGACCGGATCCACGATCAGCGGCGGCGGTTCGGGCGCGTGCGCATCGTTGGCATCGGGCGCTGACGGACGGGCGGTGGGCGGGCTGACGCTGTCGCCGTTTTCGCCGGCAAAATTTTGTGCCAGAACCTCTTCCGGTTCGAGGTCGGCTGCCGGACCGGAAAGGCCTGTCGTGGCAGCGGTAGTGGCCACCGCCAGCGCAGGTGCATCGGCCACAGGCGTTGGCCTGTCTGAGGGCCAGACGACATCCGCCCCCGGATCTGCATCATCGGATTCGACGTCGGCTGACCGCGCCGCGTCGGTCGTCAGCGCCACGCCCGCCTGCGCAACCTCGCCGGCAAGGGTCTGCCCGTGCAGCGCCGGTTCATCGGGCGGTGCCAAGGCATCCGGCGCGCCGATGGCATGCAGGTCGTCGGCGGCCGGCGAAATTTGCGACGGGTCCGGCCGGATCGCGTCACTGTCCTGCGCATCGGCTGCCGCGTCGAACAGGATGGGCGTTTCGGGTGTGGGTGCCGGACGACCCAAGATCTCGACCGGCGTCTGGTCCCGCTCGACCCGCTGGCCCTCGGTCAGATGCGAGGCGGCAGAGGCGGTCGGGCCGAACCACGGTTCGGTGCGCCAGGCGGCGTCTTCGGGCACGGCGACGAAGGACACCGGATTGAACCGGTGTTCGGTCGCAAAAGCTTCGGCTTCGGCGAGCGTTTCTTTGGCGATCACCGCGACGTCGACCGTCGGGCCGGTGCCCGAGATGTCGAACGCAAGATCGGCCACCGCATAGGGTGTCATCCCTTCCAGCGCGCGCGCCACCTGCTTGCGCCGACGCCCGGCGTCCTGCGCGGTCGCCTGCACCTGCGTGTAAAGGATCTGCGCGTTCGGGATCACCAGCTTGGTGGTGATGCCTTGCGGCGACAATTCCAGCGCGGTCGCGCGCAGATAGGACAGACCCGCGGCCAGATCGTCGGCATCGAGTGCGACTTGCCCCACCGTCTGCCAACTCCGCGCGGTGCGGTGCAGCAGCGTTATGGCATCATTGCGGAAATCGAGCGCGAAATTTGGTTTCATTGCCTCGGTCTAGCACAGGGGTGGAAACTTCGGGAACGCCAAGCGGTCAGCAATTCCTTCCTACAGCAGCTTTTTGCCTAAGGAAAGAAATGCTGTGCCGCAGGGCGGCATTTGCGCGGGCCACCCCACCGACGGATGGCGGCTTTGCGCCGCCTTGGCCCCGGATCAGCCGGAAGGCGGAAAAGTTCCGCCGCCCGCCAAGGATTGTCTTGCGGCCCGCGTCTTATCCTTCGAGATACACCGCAGACCCCAAGGAGGTTTCCATGCGCCTGATCCAAGCCCTGATCCTGACCACCACGCTCGGCCTGCCGTTCGCGGCGCCTTCGGCCGTCCGGGCCGACACCTCGTTGATCACCGTGACGGGGGAGGCCTCGGTTCCGGTGACGCCCGACATCGCGACGCTGTCGCTGGGCGTGACGACGCAGGCCGCGACCGCGACCGAGGCTATGGCCGCCAACACCGCCGCCCTGACCGTGGTGCTGGATCGGCTGAAGGCGGCCGGGATCGCCGAGCGCGACCTGCAGACGTCGAACCTGACGCTGAACCCGAACTGGGTCGGCTATGACAGCGGATCGACCCCGACCATCGCGGGCTACACGGCCAGCAATCAGCTGACGGTGCGGGTCCGCGCGCTCGACACGCTGGGGCCGGTGCTGGATGCCGCGATCACCGACGGGGCCAACACGCTGAACGGTCTGACGTTCGAACTGGCCAACCCCAAGCCAAAGCTCGACGAGGCCCGTCGTGCAGCCGTGGCCGATGCGATGGCCCGTGCCGCGTTGCTGGTCGAGGCGGCGGGTGCCACGCTCGGCCCGGTGCAGTCGATCACCGAAGGCGGCGGGTTTGTGAACCCCCAGCCGATGTTCCGCCAGGACGCCGCGTCGGCCCCGGTGCCTGTCGCCGGGGGCGAGATCGGCGTGACATCAAGCGTGACGATGGTGTTCGAGATCGACACGCCGGACTGACCGGCCCGCAAGGTCGCAGCAGCCCACATATCCTGTTGGCGCGCGGGGGGCTGTGACCCCCCGCCGTCGTTGTTACGCCACCGCCTTGGCCAGCGCCTGATCGAGGTCGGCGATGATGTCGGCCACATCCTCGATCCCGATCGACAGGCGCACCACGTTCGGTGCCGCGCCCGCCTTGACCTGCGCCTCGGGCGACAGCTGGCGGTGGGTCGTGGAGGCGGAATGGATCACCAGGCTACGAGTGTCGCCCAGGTTGGCGACGTGGCTGAACAGCTTGAGGTTGTCGATCAGTCGGACGCAGGCGTCGTAGCCGCCGTGCAGCGCAAAGGTAAAGAGGCCGCCCGCGCCCTTGGGCACGATCCGTTGCGCCCGGTCGTGGTAGGGCGAGGATCTGAGCCCGGCGTAGGTCACGAAATCCACGCGCGGATCCGCCTCCAGCCACTGCGCCACGGCGGTCGCGTTTTCGACATGGCGCTGCATGCGCAGGCCCAGCGTTTCGATCCCCATCAGGGTGTAATGCGCGCCCTGCGGGTTCATCGTCATTCCCAGATCACGCAGGCCGACGGCGATCGAGTGGAAGGTGAAAGCCATCGCGCCTAGTGCCGCATGGAAGGTCAGGCCGTGGTAGGCCGGTTCGGGCTGGCTGAGGGCCGGAAACTTGTCGGACGCCGACCAGTCGAATTTCCCCGAATCCACCACGATGCCGCCGGTCACCGTGCCGTTGCCGGTCAGGTATTTC
>JANNNU010000040.1:0-19570 GCA_031398695.1 Paracoccaceae bacterium
GCCGCCGTCGTGTTCGCCAAACACTGGAAATGGCCGATCTGGCTGGTGGTGATGGTCTGCGCGCCCCTGCTGTCTCTGGAGTTGATCTTCCTCGGGGCCAACATGGTCAAGGTGGCCGATGGCGGCTGGATGCCGCTGGTGCTGGCTTGTGCCATCGTCCTGGTAATCTGGACGTGGCTGCGCGGCACTGCCTATGTGCAGAAAAAGGCCCGGTCAGGGTCGGTGCTTCTGGAAACTCTGATCACTTCCGTGTCCAAAAGCACGCGGTTGAACGCGGCACCGGGCACGGCCGTCTTCCTGACGTCGGACCCCGAAACCGCGCCCGCCGCGCTGACCCACAACCTCAAGCACAACCATGTCCTGCACGACCGTAACCTGGTCGTGACCGTGTCCGTTGCCAACACGCCCTATGTGCTGGATGCCGAACGGGTGAAGGTCGAAAAGCTGGGACCGCGGTTTTCGCGGGTGCAACTGTCGTTCGGCTATATGGAAGAGGCGAACGTGCCGCGCGCGTTGAAGCTGGCCGCCAAGCAGGGCGAAAAGTTCGACATCATGACCACGTCGTTCTTCCTGAACCACCGCACGTTCCGCTCGGCGCGCAACGAAGGCCTGCCGGTCTGGCAAGAGCGACTTTACATTTCGCTGACCAAAGCAGCGACTAACGCGACCGAGTTCTACCGCCTTCCGGTGAACCGGGTGATCGAGCTTGGCCAGCAACTGACGCTCTGATACCGCGCGGCACCGCACCCTGTCTTGAAACCGTTGCAAAGTTCTGCTGCCATTGGGTGGCCGGAGATTGCCGCGCTCCGGGACACGCGTGATCCTTGGCCGCAAAGGGTGCCCTCGCCATGAACCGACTTTTGCATGCCGCGTGCCTGGTGCTCGCCTGCGCTGGATCGGGCGCTGCCGCCGATCTGGAGGTGCCCATCGTCGAACGGGGCGGAGACGGGCAGTTGGCCAATTGCGCGTCAAGCACCGTGGCGGGGCTCGATCCTGCGGGCGACGGCTTTCTGGCGGTGCGGTCGGGTCCCGGATCGGACTATCGCAAGCTTGACGAGCTGTACAACGGCGACGTGGTCATCGAATTCGAACGGCGCGGAGCGTGGGTCGGGGTCGTCTATCGTACCCGCAACGTCAGCTGCGCCTCGACGGTCGATCGCCTCGTGCCCTATCCGCGCAAGGGCTGGATCCACGGCAGATGGCTGCAGCCGCTCGCCGGCTGACGCGCCCGCCCGCTATTCTGCCGCGACCGCTGCCGAAGGATTGTTCGGGTGAGTCGTCCAGTTGGCATAATCCGCCACCGGCTTGCCCGTGCGCTGATCCATCGCCCCTTGCGGCAGTTCGACCATGGTGATGCAGTCTTCCACCGGGCAGACGTTGACGCACAGGTTGCAGGCCACACATTCGTCGTCCATCACCTCGAACACCCGACCGGGTTTCATCGTGATGGCCTGATGGCTGGTGTCCTCGCAGGCGGCAAAGCAGCGTCCGCACCCGATGCAGGCGTCTGGGTCGATGCGGGCCTTGGTCACGTAATTCAGGTTCAGGAATTGCCAGTCGGTGACGTTGGGCGTGGCGCGGCCCACCAGATCGTCCAGCGCCATCTGCTTGGTATCAAGGTACTCCGACAGGCCCGAGATCATCTCGGACACGATCTTGAAACCGTAGGTCATCACCGCCGTGCAGACCTGCACGTTGCCCGCCCCCAGCGCCATGAACTCTGCCGCGTCGCGCCACGTGGTCACCCCGCCGATGCCGCTGATCGGCAGGCCGCGCGTTTCGGGGTTGCGGGCAATCTCTGCCACCATGTTCAGCGCGATGGGGCGCACCGCCGGGCCGCAATAGCCGCCGTGGGTGCCCTTGCCGTCGATCATCGGCTCGGGGCTGAAGCTGTCTAGGTTTACGGACGTGATCGAGTTGATCGTGTTGATCAGGCTGACCGCATCCGCCCCGCCGCGTTTGGCCGCCGCTGCGGGGATGCGGATGTCGGCGATGTTGGGGGTCAGTTTCACGATGCAGGGCATCCGGCTGTGTTTCTTGACCCAGCGTGTCACCATCTCGATGTATTCCGGCACCTGGCCCACGGCAGATCCCATCCCGCGCTCGGCCATCCCGTGCGGGCAGCCGAAGTTTAGTTCCACCCCGTCCGCCTCGGTATCCTCGATCCGGTGCAGGATATCGCGCCAGCTGTCCTCGTCGCAGGGGACCATCAGGCTGATCACCATCGCGCGGTCAGGGTAGTCGCGCTTGACCGACTTGATCTCGCGCAGGTTCACCTCCAGCGGGCGGTCGGTGATCAACTCGATGTTGTTCAATCCCAGCAGACGCCGGTCCGCCCCCCAGACCGCACCATAGCGCGGGCCGTTCACGTTGACGACCGGGGGGCCTTCGCTGCCCAGTGTTTTCCACACTACACCGCCCCAGCCCGCCTGAAACGCGCGGCGCACGTTGTATTCCTTGTCGGTCGGCGGGGCCGAGGCCAGCCAGAACGGATTGGGCGACTTGATGCCGATGAAAGTGCTGGTCAGGTCCGCCATCGCCTATGCTCCCATCAAGGTCTGATGAATGTCTTCCGCCGCATCGCGCCCTTCGGCGACGGCGGTCACCGTCAGGTCATCGCCCCCTGTGGCACAATCTCCCCCGGCCCAGATGCCCGGCACGCTGGTCCGCCCCGCGCCCGACACGGCGATCTTGCCGCCCTCGACCGCCAGCCCTTCGGGCGCGCCCGAAAGGGTCTGCCCGATCGCCTTGAACACCTGATCGGCCTTCACCTGAAACCGCTCTGCCCCAACCACCAATCCCGTCGGGCCGTCTTCGGTATAGGCGAACTCGACGCCGGTCACCGCACCATTGCCCAGCACCGCCACGGGCGCGGCATTGGTCACGATCCGTACCCCAGCGCTGGTGGCATGCTCTTGTTCATAGCCCGATGCCGCCATCTTCGCCTGACCGCGCCGGTAGACGATCGTCACGTTTTCGGCTCCCAGCAATTTCGACTGCACGGCCGCATCGACCGCCGTCATGCCGCCGCCGATCACCACGACGTCGCGCCCGATCGGCAGGCCGGACTTGTCGCGCGCCTGCCGCAACTCAGCGATGAAGTCGACCGCGTCGCGCACCCCGTGCTTGTCTTCGCCCGGCGCGCGCAGGGCGTTGACCCCGGCCAGCCCCATTCCCAGAAACACCGCGTCATGCGCGCCCTGCAAATCCGCAAGCGTCACGTCGCGGCCCAGTGCGCGGCCCTGCTCGATCCGGATGCCGCCGATCTTCAGCATCCAGTCCACCTCGGCCTGCGCGAAATCGCCCGTGGCCTTGTAGGTTGCGATGCCAAATTCGTTCAGCCCGCCCGGCTTCGGTCGCGCGTCATAGATCACCACGTCATGCCCGCGCATTGCAAGGCGGTGCGCACAGGCCAGCCCCGCCGGCCCCGCCCCCACCACCGCCACCGATTTACCCGTCGACGCTGCTCGGCTGAACGGATGCACGCCCTTGGCCTGCAATCCGTCGGTCGCATAGCGCTGCAACCGGCCGATTTCGACCGGCAGACCTTCGGCCGCCTCGCGCACGCAGGCCTCTTCGCACAGCGTCTCGGTCGGGCAGACGCGGGCGCACATGCCGCCCATGATATTGGCCGACAGAATGGTCTTTGCCGCCGCATCGGGCATGCCGGTCGCGATCTGACGGATGAAAAGGGGGATGTCGATGCCGGTCGGGCAGGCTGTGATGCAAGGCGCATCGTGACAGAAGTAACACCGGTCCGCCGCAACCCGCGCCTCGTGCCGGTCCAGCGGCTTTGTGTGATCGTCGAAGTTCGCGTCATACACGGCGGCTGGCAGACGCCCCGGCGTGATGCCGGGCGTGAGCGGGCTGTTGGTCACTTGGCTACTCCCGATTGGTCATCTGATCAGGCTGCCACAGCATTTTATTTTTATCAAACGGTAAATTCTGTCGAAATGCGGTCAGCCGCAACAGGTGCTTTTCACCCCTATCGGGGTCGGGTATAAGCGCCCGACAATCCGGCGGCGTAGAGGGCCCCCCGCCGGTCCAACATCAGGCCAGAAGCTAGCAGAGGACGCCATGAGCAAACAGTCAACCGACGCAGATGTCGCTTTCATTTCCGCTCTGGCAGAGCTGTTGAACCGCAACGACCTGACCGAGCTGTCGGTCAAGCGGGAATACGGCGAGGATGACAGCCTCGAAGTGCGCGTCGTCAAGCAATCGAACATCGTGCAGGTCGCCCAGACCGCCGCCCCGATGGCAAACGCGGCCCCGGCCGCCAGCACGCCCGCCCTTGCCGCCCAGGCCCCGGCTGCGGTCGAAGATCCGGCGCAGCATCCCGGCGCCGTCACCTCGCCGATGGTGGGCACGGTCTATCTGTCGGCCGAACCGGGCGCTGCTCCGTTCGTCGCGGTCGGCGCGACCGTGACCGAAGGCCAGACCGTGCTGATCATCGAGGCGATGAAGACGATGAACCACATCCCCGCCCCGCGCGCCGGCGTGGTGCGCCGCGTGCTGGTCGCCGACGGCAACCCGGTCGAATACGGCGCCCCCCTGATGATCATCGAGTGAGCCCCATGTTCCAGAAAATCCTGATCGCCAACCGGGGCGAGATCGCCCTGCGCGTGATCCGTGCCTGTCAGGAAATGGGGATCAAGTCGGTCGCCGTCCATTCTACCGCCGACGCCGATGCGATGCACGTGCGGATGGCCGACGAGTCCGTCTGCATCGGGCCGGCGTCCTCTGCCTCCAGCTACCTGTCCAAAGCCGCGATCATCTCGGCTTGCGAGATCACCGGCGCGCAGGCGGTGCATCCGGGCTATGGCTTCCTGTCGGAGAATGCCGCCTTCGCGCAGGCGCTCGAGGATCACGGGATCACCTTCATCGGCCCCAGCGCCGAACACATCCGCATCATGGGCGACAAGATCACCGCCAAGGACACTGCCAAGGCGTTGGGGATCCCGGTCGTGCCGGGGTCGGATGGCGGGGTGTCAGACTTTGAGTCCGCCATCGGCGTCGCGGCGGGCATCGGCTTTCCGGTCATCATCAAGGCGACCGCCGGCGGCGGCGGACGCGGCATGAAGGTCGCGCGCAACGCCGAAGAGCTGGAGATCGCGTTCCGCACCGCGCGGGCCGAATCCAAGGCGGCCTTCGGCAATGACGAGGTCTATATCGAGAAATATCTGCAAAAGCCGCGCCATATCGAAATTCAGGTGTTCGGTGACGGCAAGGGTGGCGCCGTGCATCTGGGAGAGCGCGATTGCAGCCTGCAGCGCCGACACCAGAAGGTTTTCGAGGAAGCCCCCGGTCCGGTGATCACCCCGAAGCTGCGCGCGATGATCGGCAAGGTCTGCGCAGACGCCATGTCGAAGATCAACTACATCGGCGCCGGGACCATCGAGTTTCTGTACGAGGACGGCGAGTTTTTCTTCATCGAGATGAACACCCGCCTGCAGGTCGAACATCCGGTAACCGAGGCGGTGTTCGGTGTCGATCTGGTGCGCGAGCAGATCCGGGTCGCCGCCGGCATGGGCATGTCGTTCACGCAAGACGACCTCGAGATGAATGGCCATGCCATCGAGGTGCGGATTAACGCCGAAAAGCTGCCGAACTTTGCCCCCTGCCCTGGCCGTGTTCGGATGTTCCACGCGCCGGGCGGCCTTGGCGTGCGCATGGACAGCGCTCTGTACTCTGGCTATTCGATCCCGCCCTATTACGACAGCTTGATCGGAAAGCTGATCGTGCATGGTCGCGACCGCCCCGAGGCGCTGGCCCGCTTGCGCCGCGCATTGGGCGAATTGATCGTGGACGGCATCGACACCACCGTGCCGCTGTTCGAAGCGCTGCTGAACGAGCCCGACATCCAGCACGGCGAATACAACATCCACTGGTTGGAAAAATGGCTGGAGACGCAATTCGCGTAAGGTGGGCAAAATCGCCCCATTTGCCGACATGACGCCCGAAGTTCTGCTGCAGGCCTATGCGATCGGGCTGTTTCCGATGGCCGAAACCCGCGACGATCCGGACATTCACTGGGTGGAGCCGCGGTTTCGCGGTGTCATGCCGTTGGACAAATTCCATATCTCACGCAGTCTGCGGCATCGCCTTCTAACTTGGAATTGCACAATTCGAACAAACACCGACTTTGCCGGTGTGCTGGACGGATGCGCGGACCGCCCCGAGACGTGGATTTCCGCCCGGATCCGCGCATTGTATCTGGATCTGCACGCGCAGGGCCACGCCCACAGTCTGGAAGTGTGGGAAGGCCCCGAACTGGTCGGGGGCACTTATGGTGTGGTCCTGGGGTCGGCCTTCTTCGGCGAAAGCATGTTCTCGCGCCGCACCGATGCCAGCAAAGTGGCGCTGGCCTATTTGACGCACCGGTTGCGCGCGGGGGGCTTCACCCTGTTCGACACGCAATTCCTGACGCCACATCTGGCCAGCCTCGGTGGCATCGAAATCGCGCAATCCACTTATCTGAAACGCCTCGCGATCGCCCTGCAAGGCACCGCGTCTTTCGATCCGCCGGGTTACGGGGCCACGGCGGCCGGGGTGTCGCAACGCAGCACCCAGACGTCATAGCGCGGGTGGTCCAGCGCCGACAGGGCGGGTGAAGAGGCAACCATCCACCCGGCAAAGACCGGGTCCGTCAGCGGCGCGATGTGGATCGTCAGATGCGCCTCGGCATCCGACG
The DNA here is from genome assembly GCA_031398695.1 of Paracoccaceae bacterium. Taxonomy (GTDB): domain Bacteria; phylum Pseudomonadota; class Alphaproteobacteria; order Rhodobacterales; family Rhodobacteraceae; genus JAIYDJ01. Next base: position 6,692 of record JANNNU010000040.1, read on the forward strand.
CCGGATCGTCAACCGGATAGCGGCACTCGTCCAGTTGCACCGTCAGCCGTCCGTTGGTCCGCGCCTCGCCGCGCGACAGGTCAAGGTCAATAAGCGCACCCGACAGCTTGTCGAGAACCCGCAATTCCCCACCGGGGGCCGAAGTCAGGGTCTGCGCCTGGACCGGACCGGCCAGAACCGCCAGCAGCACCAGACGTTTCATGGCGCGGCAGGATCGGCAGCCGGATCGGAACCGCCGCCGACAAACGCCATCAACAGCGAGATGAGACTGACCGCTCCTTGCGTATCCTCGATCTCGTCGCCGGGTGCCAGGTTGTCCGGCGCGCCGCCCGGCACGATTTCCACATAGTTTCCGCCCAGCAGACCTTCGGACGAAATCAGGATCGCGCTGTCCGTCGGCAACTGGATCGGGTCCTGCACCGAAATCGTCGCATCGGCAAAGAACGTCTGCGGATTGAGCTGCAGGTCAGTGATGGTGCCGACCTTGACGCCAGCCAGCCGCACATCGGACCCCACGGTGATCCCCTCGACCGACCGGAACGACGCCCGAAGCGGGTAGCTGCCGGACGGGCCCGACATCTCGATGCCTTGCGTGGCATAGAACACGAAACCCAGCGCCACGGCCAGCACGGCGGCCCCCGTCAGCACTTCTGCACGGTGTTCGGCCATCATTTTGGTTGCCACGCCTCGTAATCGGCGCGCGCCACCGGCGCTGCACGGCGGATCGAGCCGGGCGGCGCATAGGCCGCGGCAGACCCGGTCAGGTTCTCGACATGCGGTTTTTCCCAGGCCTTGTGCACCAGCGGGGCCTTCGTCGGCGGCTGATCCCACGTGAAATGCAACCAGCCGTGCCAGTCGGGGCTGACGCGCGACGCTTCCATTTCGCCGTTGTAGATCACCCAACGGCGTTTGGCGTCGGCGGTCTGGTAATAGATGTTGCCCTGACTGTCTTCGCCCACCTTGATCCCCCGCCGCGCCGTGAAGATCTGCGTGCCGATCGTCTGGGTGTTCCACCAGGTCAACATACGGTTCAGAAAAGACATGCGCGCCCCCAAGGCTGTTTGCCGCTCTATGGCCGATCGGCGATACGGCGTCCAGTGTCGCGCGGCAGCAGCGCCGCCGCGCAGCGCCGTTCAGCCAGCGGTGGCCTTTTCCTTCTTGGTCTCGGTGTGCACCAGCAGCGGTTGCGCGCCGTTGTTCACGGCTTCCTGGTTCACCACGACTTCTTCGACCCCGGTCAGACCCGGTAGTTCGAACATGGTATCCAGCAGGATATCCTCCATGATCGACCGCAGCCCCCTCGCACCGGTCTTGCGCTTGATCGCCCGCTTGGCGATCGCCACCAGCGCATCGGCCGAGAACGACAGCTTGGTGCCCTCGATCTCGAACAGGCGCTGGTATTGCTTGACCAGCGCGTTCTTCGGCTCGGTCAGGATCGTCACCAGCGCCGCCTCGTCGAGGTCGGTCAGCGTGGCGATCACCGGCAGACGACCGACGAATTCAGGGATGAGACCAAATTTGAGCAGGTCTTCGGGCTCCAGTTCCTTGAACAGCTCGCCCGCTCCGCGATCCTCGGGGCCCTTCACATCGGCGCCAAAGCCGATGGCAGAGCCCTTGTTGCGCTGCGCGATGATCTTTTCCAGACCCGCGAACGCCCCACCGCAGATGAAAAGGATGTTCGTCGTGTCGACCTGCAGGAATTCCTGCTGCGGATGCTTGCGCCCGCCCTGCGGCGGAACGGAGGCCACGGTGCCCTCCATGATCTTCAGCAGCGCCTGCTGCACGCCCTCCCCGCTCACGTCGCGGGTGATCGAGGGGTTGTCGGACTTGCGGGTGATCTTGTCGACCTCGTCGATATAGACGATGCCGCGCTGCGCACGCTCGACGTTGTATTCGCTGGCCTGCAGCAGTTTCAGGATGATGTTTTCCACATCCTCGCCGACATAGCCGGCTTCGGTCAGCGTGGTCGCGTCGGCCATGGTGAACGGCACGTCCAGAATCCGCGCCAGAGTCTGCGCGAGCAGGGTCTTGCCGCAACCGGTCGGGCCAATCAGAAGGATGTTCGATTTCGACAGTTCGATATCGGTCTTCGTCGAATGGTTCAGCCGTTTGTAGTGGTTGTGCACGGCCACCGACAGCACACGCTTGGCATGAACCTGACCGATCACATAGTCGTCCAGCACCTTGCAGATTTCGCGCGGGGTCGGCACACCGTCGGACGATTTCAGCCCGGTCGACTTGGTTTCTTCGCGGATGATGTCCATGCACAATTCGACACATTCGTCGCAGATGAACACGGTCGGACCCGCGATCAGCTTGCGCACCTCGTGCTGGCTCTTGCCGCAGAACGAGCAGTATAGGGTGTTCTTGCTGTCGCTGCCAGAATTGTTCGCCATCGTTTTCCTCTGCCTCGCGCCCGAAAGGCGTCAACAAGAAAGTCTAGGCCAAGGCCCGCGCCTTCACAATGTCAAATCGCCCCCGGCCCGGACCGAGGGCGATCACGTGTTCATTTGGCGATGTCTTCCATCTTGCCGCGGTTTTCCAGGATCTCGTCGATCAGACCCCAGGCCTTGGCATCCTCGGCCGACATGAAGTTGTCGCGCTCGAGCGCGGCCTCGACCGCTTCGTAGGTGTTGCCGGTGTGGCGGACGTAGATTTCGTTCAGCCGGCGCTTCAGCTTTTCCGTCTCGCGGGCGTGGATCATGATGTCGGTCGCCTGGCCCTGGTAGCCACCCGATGGCTGGTGCACCATCACGCGGCTGTTGGGCAGCGAAAAGCGCATCCCCGGATGCCCCGCCGTCAGCAACAGCGAGCCCATCGAGGCCGCCTGCCCGATCACCAGTGTCGAAACCTTGGGCTTGATGTACTGCATCGTGTCATAGATCGACAGGCCCGACGTCACCACGCCACCCGGCGAGTTGATGTACATGCTGATTTCCTTCGACGGGTTCTCCGCCTCAAGAAACAGCAGTTGCGCGCAGATCAGGCTCGACATCCCGTCGTGCACCGGGCCGCCCAGAAAGATGATGCGTTCCTTCAGCATGCGGCTGAAGATGTCATAAGCCCGCTCGCCCCGGCTGGTCTGTTCGACCACCATCGGCACAAGGGTGTTCATGTAGTGGTCGATCGGATCGCGCATGGTGACCTGCCTGTTGCTCGTTCTCTGGAATAGTCGGGTGTTCTTGACAGAGTCTTAGTGTCGCGCGCCGGGGGCTGCAAGGGCGGGGGGTCATTTCACGCCACCCGCCGACCCTGCGCGCGCGCCTTGCCTTGTCTGGGGGCGAAACCTATTTCCCTTCCATGTCGATGCCGCTTGCCACCCGCAGTGAAGCTCTGTCCCGGCTCGCGGCATTTGTGCCGCGCGCCGCGTCTGACTATGCGCGCCTGCGTAACCTCGACCTGCCGGGGCATCCGCATGTGTCGGGGTTGTCGCCCTGGTTGCGCCACCGGCTGCTGACCGAGGCCGAGGTGATCGACGCCGTGCGTGCGGCCCACCCGCGCGGTGCCGATGCATTTCTGGCCGAGGTGTGGTGGCGCACATACTGGAAAGGTTGGCTGGAGCAGCGCCCCGGTTTTTGGCCGTCCTATCAGCGCGGCGTCGAGACCGGACTGAACCGGATGGCGACCGAGGATCTGTTGCAGGCCCGCGTGCACACCGCCTGCCTTGGCCGGACCGGCATCGACGGCTTCGACGACTGGGCGCGCGATCTGGTGGCCACTGGCTATCTGCACAACCACGCGCGGATGTGGTTCGCCTCGATCTGGATCTTCACCCTGCGGCTGCCGTGGGAGCTGGGCGCGGATTTCTTTCTGCGTCACCTGCTTGACGGCGATCCGGCGTCCAACACCCTGTCGTGGCGGTGGGTGGCGGGGCTGCACACGCAAGGCAAGACCTATCTCGCCACGGCCGAAAACATCGCCGTGAACACCAAAGGCCGCCATCGGCCCGAAGGTCTGGCGAACGAGGCGCGCACCCTGCAGATGGTGCCGCACCCCGCGCCGCGCGCCCTGCCTGACGGCGATGACTGGCGGCGCCACGGGCCGGGTGTGCTGCTGGTCACCGAGGATGACATGACGCCGGAATTCCTGACGGATCAGGGATTCCTGCCGCGCGCGGTGGCGCTGCTGCAAACGACCGCGGGCCGATCGAGCCTGCGCGTCGCCCCGGCGGTTACGGCCTTTGCCACCGCCGGTCTGCGCGATGCGGCGGCGCGCCTTGGTCGACCGGACGCGCCGCTGTTCGACACCGACCTGGCCGCGCTGGCAGACTGGGCGGCGGATCAGGGCGCGTCTCAGATCGTCACCCCCCACGCCCCGACAGGCCCCGCTCAAAGCGCGCTGAACCGGCTGGCCCCGCTGCTGGCGGCCCGGGGGATCACGCTGACCCGCAGCTTGCGCGACCACGACCGCCTCGCCTGGCCCCATGCGACACACGGCTTTTTCCGGTTCCGCGAGGCGGTGATGGACTAGCCGCGTTCTGTCGCGGCGGTGATGGCCTAGCCGCGCGTTGGTGCGGCGTCGCCGCCCTGACCGAACACGCGCCATGCTAGCCACACGCGACTGGCGCAGGTGTAGAAACATAACGCCCCGAACACCCAGGCCAACGGTGCGAATGCGTCCGGCCACAGGCACAGGATCACGAAGAACAGGATGGTCTCTGTCCCTTCCAGCAGGCCTGGGGTGAAATACAACGACTTCTCGCCCCGCCCCGCCGTCTCCAGTCCCTGCTTTGCCGCAAGAATGGCATAGGCCAGAAAGCTCGATCCGTTGGCATAGAACGACAGCAGCACGAACGCCGCCGCGAGGGCATTGTCGCCCGGATCGCGGCAGGCAAACGCCAGGGGCACCGCGCCGTAAAAGACGAAATCGCAAACGATGTCCAGATAGCCGCCAAAATCGGTCTTGCGCGTCGCCCGCGCCACCGCACCATCCAGCCCGTCCGCCAGACGGCTAGCCAGAAGCACGACCAGTGCCAGCCATCCCGGCCACCCCAGCGCCAGCAGCGCGGCCGAGGTCAGACCCAGCCCCAACCCCAGCACGGTCACCCCGTTCGCCGTCCATCCCCGCGCCGCCAATGCCCGTCCCCAGCGGTTCACCACCGGGTCGATCACCCGCCGCATCGCTCCGTCCAGCATCCCGCCCTCCCGTCGTCGTCGGCGGCGACGATCCGCCTCACGATCTTGTGCGGTGCGACAGCTTGCGATTGCCAGCCCGCCCCTTCCGTCCGTATCCCTGATCGCAAACCTGATGTGCAAGGATGATCACATGCGCCTGACCAGACGACAGTTCGGACTAATTGCGGGGGCAAGCCTGCTGGCCCCACGCGCGATGGCACAGGACTGGTCCGCCGTGACCGACGCCGCGCGCGGCCAGACCGTCTATTGGCACGCCTGGGGCGGTGATCCGAAGATCAACGATTTCATCGCCTTCGTCGGCGCGCAGGCGCAGGCGCAGGCCCGCTACGGGGTGACACTGGAACACGTCAAGCTCGCCTCGACCGCCGACGCGGTGGCGCGCGTGCTGGCCGAACGCGATGCGGGCCAGACCAGCGGCGGCGCGGTGGACCTGATCTGGATCAACGGCGAGAATTTTGCCGCCATGAAAGCCCAACGGCTGCTGCTCGGCCCCTTTGCCGAAAGCCTGCCGAACTGGCCGCTGGTCGATGTAGCCGGCAAGCCGGCGGTCGTGACGGACTTCACCTTGCCGACGATGGGATACGAATCGCCCTGGGCGCTGGCGCAACTGGTGTTCGAATACGACACCGCCCGCCTGCCCACCCCGCCAAGGTCGCTGGCCGAAATGCAACGCTGGATCACGGAACATCCCGGCCGTTTCGCCTACCCACAGCCGCCGGACTACCTTGGCGCGACATTTCTGAAGCAGGTGCTTCACGGCGTCATCGGCGACCCCACCCTGCTGCAGTCCCCGGTCGACGAGGCGGTCTACGAGGCGACCGTCGTCCCACTGTGGTCGTTCCTCGACGGCATCCACCCGGCTCTGTGGCGCGAAGGCCGCGCCTTTCCCGCCAACGAACCCGCACTGGGGCAGTTGTTGGCGGATGGCGAGATCGACATCTCCTTCGCGTTCAATCCCGGTCGCGCAAGCGCCGAGATCGCGGCCGGAAACCTGCCCGACACCGTGCGGACGTTCGTCCTGGACGGCGGCACGATCGGCAACGCCTCGTTCGTGGCCATCCCGTTCAATGCCGCCAACCGCGAGGGCGCGCAGGTGATCGCCAACCTGATCCTCGACCCGGCGGTGCAAGCCCGCGCCCAGGACCCCGCGGTACTGGGATTTCAGACCGTGCTGGACATGGCCGCACTGACGGCAGAAGACCGCGCGCGGTTCGACGCGCTGGCGCTTGGGGTGGCCACCCTGTCGCCCACCGAACTGGGGCCAGTGCTGCTGGAACCGCACGCCAGTTGGATGACCCGGATCAATCAGGACTGGATCGCCCGCTACGGCACCGTGCAGTGAGCGGGCCGCGATGACCCCGATCCGATGACGGTGGGCGACCGCCTGTTGCGGCTGGCGCCGGGAGTGACGCTTTGCCTTCTGGCTGTGCCGGTGCTGGCGGGGCTGGCGGGAACGCTGGCTCCGGCTTTTGGCATAGATCCGCTGTCAGGACGCGGGGCGGGCCTGTCGGCCTTTGCAGACCTGTGGGATTGGCCGGGGTTGCGGGCCGCGGTCTGGCTGTCGGTCACCTCGGGGGTCGGCTCCAGCCTGCTTGCGTTGGTGATCAGCCTGGGCGTGGTGGCGACGCTGATCGGGCGTCCGGGTTTTGCCACCGTGCAGCGGCTTTTGTCGCCGCTGCTGGCGGTGCCCCACGCGGCAGCGGCGCTGGGGCTGGCGTTTCTTATCGCCCCGTCGGGCTGGATCGCGCGGATCCTGTCGCCTTGGGCCACCGGATGGACGCAACCGCCCGACCTGCTGATCCTGAACGACCCGGCAGGCCTTGCGCTGACGCTGGGGCTGGTGGCCAAGGAGACTCCGTTCCTGCTGCTGATGATCCTCGCCGCCCTGCCGCAAACCGATGCGGACCGGCGGCTGACGGTCGCGGCCTCGCTAGGTTATGGCCGGGTGTCAGCTTTTGCCCTGACCGTGCTGCCGGCGCTTTACGCGCAACTGCGCCTGCCGGTCTATGCGGTGATCGCCTATGCAATGACCGCGGTCGAAATGGCGATGATCCTCGGGCCGACGCTGCCGCCCAGCCTGTCGGTGCAGGTAGTATTGTGGGCGACAGAGCCGAACCTGGCCCATCGCGGCACGGCGGCGGCGGCAGCGCTGGTGCAGGTCGCGCTGGTGATCGCGGCGTTGGGGCTGTGGCGGCTGGGCGAAGCCGTCGGGCGCAGTCTGCTTTGCCATGCGGCCCGGTCGGGCTGGCGCGCGGCGCGGGCAGACCTCGCGCTGCAACCGCTGCTGCTGGGGCTGGCGCTGGCCCCGGCGCTGGCGCTGACCGCCGGACTGGCCGGCCTCGCGGTGTGGAGCGTGGCCGGCCCCTGGACCTTTCCCGAAGCGCTGCCCGACACGCTGACGCTTCAAACATGGTCCCGCGCCGCACCGGGCCTGTGGCAGGCGGCCACTACCAGCCTGACGCTGGCGCTGGCGGCCACGCTGGCGGCGCTTGCGCTGGTGCTCGCTTGTCTCGAGGCCGAGCATCGGTTCGGCCTGAATCCCTCGGCCACCGTGCTTTGGCTGCTGTATCTGCCGTTGATCGTGCCGCAGGTGGCCTTTCTGCCAGGGCTTCAGATGCTGGCGCTGTCGGCGGGGGCGCAGGGCGGCTGGGGGGCGGTGGCGGCGGTGCACGGCGTGTTCGTGCTGCCCTACGTGTTCTTGTCGCTGTCGGCGCCGTGGCGCGCGTGGGATGGCCGGATCGCGGTTCAGGGGGCGGCGCTGGGGGCATCTCCCCGCCGGATCTTTTGGCAGCTGCGGCTTCCGATTCTGCTGGCCCCGGTGCTGACGGCGGCGGCAGTCGGGCTTGCCGTGTCGGTCGGGCAATACCTGCCGACGCTGCTGATCGGCGGCGGTCGGGTAGAGACGCTGACGACCGAGGCGGTCGCCCTGTCGTCGGGGGGCAACCGCCGCGTGATCGGCACCTACGCGCTGCTGCAGATGGCGCTGCCTGCGGTCGGGTTCGCTCTTGCGCTGGCCCTGCCCCGGCTGGTCTATGCCAACCGGCGGGGCATGGGGACAGGATGAGCGGGCTCGACATGCAAAAGGTGGTCATCCGGCAGGGTGACACGGTGCTGGTCGCGCTGGACGCGCGGGTGGCACCGGGACAGGTGCTGACCGTGATGGGGGCATCCGGGTCGGGCAAATCGACCCTGCTGGCCGGTCTGATCGGCACCCTGCCGCGCAGCTTTGCGATGACCGGGCGCATCCTTCTCGATGGCACCGACGTGACCATGCGCCCCACACGGGCGCGACGGATCGGCATCCTGTTTCAGGATGACGTGCTGTTCCCGCACTTGTCGGTGGGGGGCAATTTGGGCTTCGGCCTGCCACCCGGCATCCCCGACCGGGCGGCGCGGATCGACGCAGGGCTGGCTGAGATGGGGCTGGCGGGGTTCGCACCCCGCGACCCGGCCACCCTATCGGGCGGGCAGCGGGCCCGTGTCGCCCTGCTGCGCGCGCTGCTGGCCGAGCCGCGCGCACTTTTGCTGGACGAGCCGTTTTCCCGGCTGGACACAGACCTGCGCGAACAGGTGCGCAGTCTGGTCTTTGCGCAGGCGCGCGCGCGCGGTCTGCCGCTGGTCCTCGTGACGCACGACGCAGATGACGCGCGCGCGGCGGCGGGGCCTGTTGTCACGCCACTGGGTCTGCCCGTGGCCCTTTGACCGACACAGCCGTTCGACCCTCGAGTGTCCCTACCGCGCCAGCACCAGATCGACCCGCAAGCCGCCCAGCACCGCCGACGATCCAAGCCGCAACGACCCGCCATGGCTGCGCGCGATGTCTGCCGCGATCGACAGACCCAGCCCCACTCCACCCCCCGCATTCGGGTTGCGCGCGCCATCGAGTCGCACGAACGGCTGCATCGCCTCGTCGCGCCGCTCTTTCGCGATGCCCGGCCCGTCATCCTCGACCGTCAGGCGCACCGTGCGCTCGGTGAAGGCCAGGCTGACCACCACATGCGTGCCATAGCGCACGGCGTTGCCGATCAGATTGTCGAGCGCGCGCAGGATGGCCTGCGGACGCAGCGCCACCACCCCAGCCCCCTCGCAGCCGCCAAAACGAACATCCTGCCCCGCGCGCTGCGCATTCTCGACCGCTTGCGCCACCAATCTACCGGGATCGACGCGTTCGGTATCCTCCATGGCGTCGCCGCGGGCAAAGGCCAGAAATTCGTCCACCAACCGCTCCATCTCCAGCACATCGCGGCGCAGCGCGGCCGTCTCGTCATCCTCGGGCAACAGCGACAGGCCCAGCTTCATCCGGGTCAGCGGCGTGCGCAGGTCGTGGCTGACCCCGGACAGCAGCAAGGTGCGCTGCTCGATCTGCCGCTCGATGCGCGCACGCATGTCCAGAAAGGCGTGACCCGCGATACGCACCTCGGTCGCGCCGCGCGGCCGGTACGGCACCGACTGGCCGCGCCCGAACGCCTCTGCCGCCGATGCGAGGCGCGAAATCGGCGACAGCTGGTTGCGCAGGAACACATACGAGACGAACGTCAACAGGATCGACGCAACCATCATCAGCACCAGCAACTGGTGCGGATTGGACGCCGACACAAGCCGCCGCTCCAGTGCCACCGTCATCGGCCCCTCGGGCGTCTCGAACAGCATCCGCACCTGCCGCGGGTTTGACACCAGATCGACCGAGACGATGGTGGAAAACCGCTCGCGTAGCGACGCGATCACCTCGCGGCCCGACCAATCCCAGAAGCCCCGTTGATCGGCGGCGGCTGTCGGGCTCGCGGCAGGAAAGCTGACCTGCAGTCCCAACCCCTGCGCCACCCGCGCCACCCGGGCCCGCACGTCGGCGGAGCTGGCATCGGCCGCGACCTCGGACAGCAGATAGCCAAGCTCGATCGTGACCCCACGCGTCATCTGGCGCGTGACGCCTTCGAAATGCCGCTGGATAAAGACGATGGACACAACAAGCTGAATCGTGACGATGGGCACGATCAGGATCAGGGCGGCACGGCCGAACAGGCTGCGCGGCAGGTAAGGTTTCAGACGCGGCTGCATCGGGCAACCCTAGCCTGCACCGCCGCCCAAGGAAAGCACGGCCATGCAAGGATTTTACCCTTCGGCAGCAGCGCGCCACCCCGCAGCCCGCAGCCTGCGATGATCCGGCCCGACCCCGATCTGCGCCTGATCCGCGCCCCGAACCCCGGCCCTATGACCGGCGACGGGACCAACAGCTATCTTCTGGGGCGCGGCGACGTCGTTCTGATCGACCCCGGCCCCAAGGACGCGGCCCACCGCGATGGGCTTCTGGCCGCCCTCGACAGGGGCGAACGGTTGGCCGCGATCTTGGTCACCCACAGCCATCTCGACCACACCGCGCTGGCAGCCGAGCTGTCGCAGGTCACCGGTGCGCCGGTCTGGGGCGCGGGACCGGCGGGCAGCGGGCGGTCCGCGGTGATGCAGGCCTGGGCAGCGCGCGGCCTGACCGGCGGGGGCGAAGGCTTTGATCCGGCCTACGCTCCGCACCGCACGCTTGGCCCCGGCGAAACCCTGCACATCGGGGCGCTCGCGATCCAGGTGCTGGCGATCCCTGGCCACACCGGCTGCCATCTGGGCTTTGCCGTGGGCGACCGGCTGTTTTCGGGCGATACGGTGATGGGATGGTCGACCTCGCTCGTCTCGCCCCCAGATGGGGACATGGCGGCCTACCGCGCCAGCCTGACGGCGCTGGCGGCGCGCGACTGGCGGGTGATCCATCCCGGCCACGGTCCCGCCATCACCGACCCCGCCGCACGTCTGGCCAACCTGATCGCGCATCGAACGTCGCGCGAGGCCGAGATCCTCGCAGCGCTGGCGACCCATGGCTCCGGCACCGCGCAGACGCTGGCCGCGCGCATCTATTCCACCACCGCGCCGGGCCTGCTGCCCGCCGCCGCGCGCAACGTGCTCGCCCATCTGATCGAGTTGAACGATCGGGAGCGGGTTCGGTTTGTGGCCATCGGCAATGACTGGCTGTTCGAACACGGGCCGGCGACGGGGCCGCAAAACTAATCGCGCAGTGTCAGGAAAATCAGAAAGAACCATGCAGAACGCCGTCGCCTTCGCCATCGCCGCCATTGCCGAAATCGCCGGCTGCTTTGCCTTCTGGGCCTGGCTTCGGCTGGGCAAGTCGGTCTGGTGGATCGCGCCCGGCCTGCTGTCGCTGATCATCTTTGCCTGTGCGCTGACCTTCGTTCAGACAGAGGCGGCCGGTCGCGCCTATGCGGCCTACGGCGGTGTCTACATCGCCGCGTCGCTCGTGTGGCTGTGGGCGGCCGAAGGACTGCGCCCGGACCGCTGGGATCTGACGGGTGCGACGCTGTGCCTCGTGGGGGCGGCCATCATCCTTCTGGCCCCGCGCGCGGCCTGACGACGCGCCTGCATCGGCTGTGGTGCAGCGGGCGTGCAAAAACCACAAAGGCCGCCCGAAGGCGGCCCTGTTCGTGATGGCGTCCGGTCAAATTGGAGCGGGCGAAGGGATTCGAACCCTCGACCCTAACCTTGGCAAGGTTATGCTCTACCCCTGAGCTACGCCCGCACCGATTTGACTGGCGCTCATCTATAAAGCCCGGCCGCAGCCCGCAAGAGGCAAAATGCGCCCTTCGTGCGATTTCGCGGCGACAGGCACGCGGCGACCGGTCAGACAAGCGCGCCCCGCCCGATCAGACGCGGATGCTCGATCGCCGGACAGCGGTCCATCACCACGGTCAGGCCAGCCGCGCGAGCCTGTGCTGCGGCCGCCGCGTTGATTACGCCCAGTTGCATCCAGATCGTCTTGACCCCCGGCATCGCCAACGCCTGCGTCACCACCGGACCCACCTCTTCGGAACGGCGAAAGATGTCGACCATGTCGACCGGCGTGTCGATGTCCGACAACGCGGCGCGCACCGGCTCGCCCGCCACCAACACACCCGCCTGCCCGGGGTTGACCGGAATCACCCGGTAGCCCGCCCGCGTCAGGAACGCCGCGACCCGGTGGCTTGGCCGGTCGGGATTGGGCGACCAGCCCACCAGCGCGATCACCTTCGTCTCGGTCAGCACCCGCCGCAAAAGATCGTCGGTCACGTCCATGGCCATCCTTCCCGTTTACATCTCGCGCCACGCCCCGTTCGCAGGTCCGACCAAAAAAAGCGCCCGGACCTTGCGGTCGGGCGCAGTCGTGGAACGAGGGACAGTGAAGAGAATACGGGGGTTCCGGACCCGTTCTCTTTATGTGACATAGAAACCCTACACATTGATTAAAGTGTCCATCGCGCGGTTGTGATCCCACTATCGGCTTGACGCGGCATAAAGTGCTACTGCGGCGGCGTTTGACACGTTCAGTGATCCGAACGCGCCGGCCGACGGGATTCGCGCGATCACGTCGCAGGTCGTGCGGGTGCGGTCGCGCAACCCCGGCCCCTCAGCCCCCAGCACCAGCGCCACCGCGCGGCTGCCCGCCGTGGCCAGCGCCTGCGCCAGAGGCACATCTCCGTCCCCGTCCAGCCCGATCAGCACGAACCCCATCTCGCGCAGCGCACCCATCGCATCGGCCAGATTGGCCACCTTCAGATAGGGCTGGCGTTCCAGCGCGCCGCTGGCGGTCTTGGCAAGCGCGCCGGTTTCGGGGGCCGAATGGTGCCGGGGCGCGATCACCGCCCGCGCGCCGAACACCTCGGCGCTGCGCAGCACCGCGCCCACGTTGTGCGGATCGGTCACCCGGTCGAGG
>JANNNU010000047.1:0-2737 GCA_031398695.1 Paracoccaceae bacterium
CCTTGGAGGCGAAGTCGTGGCGGGCTTTGATCTCCATGCCATCGACCTCGAAGCCCGTGCGGGTTTCGGTGTAAACGCCGTTGCTGCCATCAAGGTAGGCATATTCGACCGTGTCGATCCGGTTCGGATCAGCGGCCAAGAACCAAGGATCGGCACCGGCGGCCGGGATCAGGCGGGGCTCTTCGATCGGTTCCAGACGTCCGGCAAAGGCATTTACGCCTGCCACGGCATTCGGGGTGGTTGCGGTCACGTTCTTGCGGGCCTCGACCGACCGGCTGCCCGGAGGGGTGATCAGATAGCGCGGCTGGACCGAGATTTGCCGGGCCTCAAGCCCGCGCTGGTTGCCGAACAGGCGGTAGGCCTCGGCCAGGGTGGTTTCAGAGATGGCCCCAGCCGTGCCGAGATTGCCGTGGCCCGCATTGAAGAGCGCAACGCCGTCACCCATCAGCGGGTTCGAGGTCAAGATCGAATAGACCAGATCGGATTCGAGGTCGGCGGCCGAGGCCCCGAAGGCCGAGGGGATGCGGGTGAAGGCGTCAAGATCGTCGTTGATCAGGGTCTGGCGGGTGATGCCGATGATCCGGCCGTAGGTGAGCAGGGCATAAACCTCGCGGCCTTCCCCCATCGTGCCATAAGTGAACTCGCCACTTTCGGGCACGCGCAGCAGGTCCGGCGCCCCGGCAAGCTGGGTACGCTGGACCGGGCGGAAATCGGTGATCGTCGCCTGCCGCGCCCAGGCGGTGAAAGTGCGGGGCGTACTGTCATAGGCGGAGCGCAGGGTTTTGTTGGCCACATTGGCGAGGATGAACGGGAAATCTGCGCTGGAATGGTAGCTGGGCCCGGCACGTTTCTGCAGGGCTTCGGTGGCCAGTTCCATTCTCGATAGCCCGCGCGTGCTGATGCCCCGGCGTTCGAGAGCATGGCGCGCCATGTCCAAGAGGTTCAGCCCACGGAATTCACGCGCCGCGTCTGTCAGCTTGTGCAGGCCGGGGGAATGCCGGTGCAGCAAGGCGTCCGTTACCGCATCACGATAGGCGATTTCGCTGGCGCCACTGTCACGCGCCGCCGCAGGGACCGTTGCACCGGTACGGGTGCCGACGGTATCGGCCTCGGCCAGCTTATCCAGCACTGCACCGCGGGCATTATCGAGAGACACGCCGCGGCCGATCAGATCGGCAGCGAAGGTGTTGTCGAGGCCGTGGCGCTGGCACAGGGTAAGGATGTCGGCTGCCGCCCGCTGGGCTTCGGCGCGGATCGCGTCGGCGTTTGGCGCGGCCGGGGCGTTCACCGGCGCCGGGGACTGGACGGGATCGATGGCGCGCGTGACGGGTGCGGGCGCTGCCGCGGTCGCAGGCTGGATATCGTCGGGCATAAGAGCCTCCAAAATTTGGGTTGCATGGCGGGTGAGGGTGCAAGTGTTCATCGTGGCGGTGCGCGTGGTGTCGGATCGGACCCGCGCGCCGGGATCGGCGCCGATCGCCACAGCGGAAATCTCAAGCGGTTCCCAATCCACAGCGCGCCACAACTCGGGTGCGCCGTCGCGTTTGGTGATGTCATAGCGATGGACGCGGTAGCCGACCGAGACGTTGCGGATGATGCCACCGGCGATGTCGCGAAAGATCGGCTCGACATCGGCCCGCTCGCTGAAGCGGATCGTGGCGGTGCCCTGGCCATTGGCGATCCGGGCTGAGCCATCGACGACGACGCCCAGCACCGAGTCCAGTGACCAGGCATCATGGGAATTCAGAAACGGCGCGCCGCCGTTCAGCCGGTCCAGCCGGACCGCTGATCCGTCCAGTGACAGTTCCTCGTCAACCGCTTCGTCCCAGAACCGGGCGCGCCGCACGGTGGCGCCAGTGGTCCAGATGATCTCGACCGTGCGGGCGGCCTCGTCGACGCTGCCTGCGCGCACGGACGCCATCCGCCCCTGCAGGGGCAGATCGATGATGTCTTTCGGCATGATTTGCTCCGTTCAGGTTTGGCTGGGATCTGGCGGCGTCTTGCTGGGCTCGGCGTCGAGCGCTGCCGGGTCTTGGCTTTGAACCTGCCCACCGCGGCTGACTTTTCGCGGGTCGCTGTCGAAAATCAGGTTCATCGTATCGGCGAGGAGCGCGAACTCCTGCCATTCTTCCAGCACCTTGCGCGGATCATAGCCGCGCTTGGCGATCTGCTGCGCGATGGTCGAAAACCCGGCGCGGGTTTCCAAGAGGTCGGTGGTGGCGTCCTGCAGCGGGTTGACGCTGTCAAACTTCGGCGGCGCCCATTCGACCGGCACATCGGAGGTCGGGATCAGCCCGGCGGCAAAGGCCGCCTCGCAGAACCATTGCCAGATTGGCTGGCAGAACATCGGGATGATCATCTGCCATTGCATCGCCTCCACCATCCGGCGGAATTCGTTCAGGCCCACCCGGCTGGACGAAAAGTTCACCTGACTGAGGTCGCCGGTCATCAGCTCGTAGGGCACCCGCCAGCCCGCCGCGATGATGTGCAATTGCACCCGGTGCCATTCATAGACGCCTGCGGTCGAGGCGGGTTGGTTGAACTTGATGTCCTTGCCGCCCCGCGCATAGGCGATCAGGCCGGGTTCAAACTGTTCAATCCGATTGCCGTCGGCATCCTGCACCACTGGGGCGATCGATTGCTGGGTCTCGTCATCACCGAAGACGATGCCGACAAGGCAGGCCTCGGTTTTCTTGCGCACGAGTTCGGCGCGCTGCCAGTCGTCGACATCGCGCAG
>JANNNU010000065.1:0-3052 GCA_031398695.1 Paracoccaceae bacterium
TCGCGCAGCCCCTTGAGGCAGGCGTCGGGCAAGGTGCGGATGCCGCCTTCGCCCTGAATCGGCTCGATGATCACCGCCGCCGTCTGGTCGGTGATGGCAGCGCGCAGGGCGTCGTGGTCGCCCCAGGGCAGCTGCCGGAAGCCGGGCATCAGAGGGCCGTAACCCTTGACCATCTTTTCGGCCCCCGAGGCCGCGATGGCGCCGGTGGAGCGGCCGTGGAAGGCGCCCTCGAAGGCGATAATCTCGGTCCGCGGAGTTCCGGATTGGGGGGTGCCTTTGTCATACCAGTATTTGCGGACCATCTTGATGGCGAGTTCTGCCGCCTCGGTGCCCGAGTTGGTGAAGAACACCGTGTCGGCAAAGGTCCGGTCGACCAGCGCCTGCGCGAGGCGTTCCTGTTCGGGGATGCGGTACAGGTTTGACACGTGCCAGAGCTTCGTCGCCTGTTCGGTCAGCGTTTCGACGAGGGCGGGATGCGCATGGCCCAGCGCATTGACCGCGATGCCCGCGCCGAGGTCGAGATAGCGCGTGCCATCCTCGGCCGTCAGCCAGGAACCGTGTCCTTGCGTGAAGGCGATGGGCGCGCGGTTGTAGGTGGGCAGTACGGGGCTGATCATGGCAAAACCCTTGTGGCATGGCCCGACAGGCGTAAGCCTTGGGCGGCGGCGATGTCAAATGAAAGGCGGCGGGGCGGGCTGCACCGGATCGACGATGCGGGGTCGACGGTGCGGACGTAACGGAACGGGCGCCTTCAGCGGCGTCGGTTCAACGAAAAGGGGGCCGGCATGTTGGTCATCCTGCTGGTCTATCGCAAGCGGTGCAGAGGTCAAGGCGTTTTCGCTGGCGCAAGGGCACCATCCGGGTGCATGGCGGGCTGGTGGCCCGTTGCGCACGGCGTGCGATAGCAGCGCCGCTTGAACTCTGGCCCCGGTGCTAGTAAGTTCTGGCGTCCCGTCCGATTGCGGCGGAGTTGCCCGCCCCCGTAGCCCCCCAAGGGGCCCCCGTTGCCCAATGCCCGGAGAAGATGATGTCCTGGACCGACGAGCGCGTCGAGACGCTCAAGAAGATGTGGGCCGAAGGCCAGTCTGCCAGCCAGATCGCCAAGGAACTGGGCGGCGTGACACGCAACGCTGTGATCGGGAAGGTACACCGGCTGGGCCTGTCGAACCGGGTTGGTCCGGGCGGCGTGGCCGAGCCCGACGAAGAGGACGTGCCCTTGGCCGCCGCAGAGCCGGTCACGCCGCGCGCCGTGCCGATGGATCCGCCGCGGGCACCCGAGCGACTGGCCGAGCGGGTCGTCGATGCGCCGCGCGCGCCCGAACGTCCCGCCCCGAACGCCGCGCCTGCCGGTGCTGCCGCTGCCAGCGGGGCCGTGGTCACGCCGCTGCCGGTGCGCAAGGCGATCATTCCGGCGGGTCAGCCGCTGCCCCCGCAACCCTCTGCCAACGAGATCAGCCCCGAAGCGTTGGCCTCGGTGCGCGAAGTGGAAAAGCGGGCAAAGCGTCTGACGCTGATGGAGTTGACCGAACGGACGTGCAAGTGGCCGATCGGCGATCCGGCCACGCCGGATTTCTGGTTCTGCGGCCTGCCCAGCCTGCCCGGCAAACCCTATTGCGAGGCGCATGTCGGCGTGGCCTTCCAGCCGATGAGCGCGCGGCGCGACCGGCGGCGCTAGGCGCTGCGGGCGGTCGTCGCCGCGCGATCGGTCACGACCGCAGCAGCCGCATGCACTGGACGGCTGCCGCGGCGACATCGCGCGCCCATTCGCGTTGCAGCGTGCCGTTCGCAACCAGGCGGCGCACCTCGTCGGCGACGGAGTCCTGCGGATCCTGGCCATCGCGCATCGACTTGATGCTTTCGGTGTAGACGATCTTGGCCGACGGCGACAGATCGTCGGAACAGTTGCGGGCGTCGGCCAGATCGGCCAGCGCGGGCAGCGGCATCAGGACGGCAAACACGAGTGCGGCGGTCAGTTTCATGATGATCCTGTCTTTGAATGTCACAAGGAGGGGTGCGGAGCCGCGCAGGCATCCTGACGCAGGCTAACACAACGATGGCCCGTGCGGTTCCGCAAAGCGGGGCAGAAATCGCGCGCCGCCCGGACGCACCGCGCGCTTTTCCTTCCCGCGCGCTTCCGCTATACCCCGCGCCATGTCACAAAATCCTCCCAAGCTTCGCCCCGATCTGGCCCGCGCGCAGGTGCCCGATGCCCGCCGCGTCGGTCAGCCGACGATCGGAATGGTCAGTCTGGGGTGCCCCAAGGCGCTGGTGGACAGCGAACGCATCCTGACCCGCCTGCGGGCCGAAGGATATGCCATCTCGCCCGACTATGCCGGGGCCGATGCGGTGATCGTGAACACCTGCGGGTTTCTCGACAGCGCCAAGGCCGAAAGCCTGGACGCGATCGGCGAGGCGCTGGCGGCGAACGGGCGGGTGATCGTGACGGGCTGTCTGGGGGCCGAACCAGAGTACATCACGGGCGCGCATCCCCGCGTTCTGGCGGTGACCGGGCCGCATCAATACGAGGCAGTGCTGGACGCGGTGCACGCCGCCGTGCCCGCGCGACCCGACCCGTTCATCGACCTGCTGCCCGCATCGGCCGTGTCGCTGACTCCGCGTCACTACAGCTATCTGAAGATTGCCGAAGGCTGCAACCACAAGTGCAAGTTCTGCATCATCCCCGACATGCGCGGCCTGCTGCAAAGCCGCCCCGCCCATGCGGTGATCCGCGAGGCCGAACGGCTGGTCGCGGCAGGGGTCAAGGAACTGCTGGTGATCAGCCAGGATACCAGCGCCTATGGGCTGGACCTGAAACACGCCACGGATCGGGGGCATCGCGCACACATCACCGACCTCGCCCGCGATCTGGGGGGGCTGGGGGGGACGGCGCGGTGAACCGCATCCAGCACCGCCTCGTATTGCTGCGGCCCGGTCACGGCCAGAACGCGGGGATGAGCGCCGGTGATGTAGGCGGGCTCGGCCCCGAGGCAACCGGTCACGATGACCCGGCCGTTTTCGCGCAGGGCCTCGCCGATCGCGTCCAGGCTTTCGG
>JANNNU010000068.1:0-12787 GCA_031398695.1 Paracoccaceae bacterium
CGTTCTGCTGGCGCAGTCCGAGGCGGGGTACATGAACCTGATGAAGCTGAACTCTTGCCTTTATATCGGCAAGGGGGGGGCTTTGCCGCAAGTGACGCTGGAGGAGCTGGAGCGGCACGTGGCGGGGCTGATCTGCCTGACCGGGGGGCCGGAAGGGCCACTGGGGCGGTTTCTGGCGTCGGGTCAGGGGGGCAAGGCGCAGGCGCTGCTGGACCGGCTGGCGGCGATCTACGACGACCGGCTGTATGTGGAACTGCAGCGCCATCCCGGCGAGGGCGGGCGGTTGCCCGAGGCAGAGGCGGCGAGCGAGCGGTTTCTGGTCGAGGCGGCCTATGCGATAGGGCTGCCGCTGGTCGCGACCAACGATGTCTTTTTTCCGAAAGCGAGCATGTACGAGGCGCATGACGCGCTGCTGTGCATTGCCGACGGGGCTTATGTCGATCAGCTGGCGCCGCGCCGTCGCCTGACGCCGCAGCACTACTTCAAATCCGAAGCCGAGATGTGCGCGCTGTTCGCCGATCTGCCCGAGGCGCTGGAGAACACGGTGGAAATCGCCCGCCGCTGTGCCTTTGCCGCCTACAAGCGTAAGCCGATCCTGCCAAAGTTCGCCGATGACGAGGTGAACGAGCTGAGGCGGCAGGCGAACGAAGGGTTGCAGCGGCGGCTGGCCATCATTCCGCACGCGGTGACGCCTGCCGAGTATCAGGCGCGGCTGGATTTCGAGTTGGGCATCATCGGACAGATGGGCTTTCCAGGCTATTTCCTGATCGTGGCCGATTTCATCAAATGGGCCAAGGATCAGGGCATTCCGGTCGGGCCGGGGCGGGGGTCGGGGGCGGGCTCGCTTGTGGCTTATGCGCTGACCATCACCGATCTGGACCCGCTGCGCTATGCGTTGCTGTTCGAGCGGTTCCTGAACCCCGAGCGGGTCAGCATGCCCGATTTCGACATCGACTTTTGCATGGACCGCCGGGAAGAGGTGATTTCCTACGTGCAGGGCAAGTATGGCCGCGACCGGGTGGGGCAGATCATCACCTTCGGTGCGCTGTTGTCGAAGGCGGCGGTGCGGGATGTCGGGCGGGTGTTGCAGATGTCCTACGGGCAGGTGGACCGGCTGTCGAAGATGATCCCGGTCGAGGGGGTCAAGCCGGTTTCGATCACCAAGGCGCTGGCCGACGAGCCGCGCTTGCGCGAGGCGGCGAAGGAAGAGGTGGTCAAGCGGCTGCTGGATTATGGCACGCAGATCGAGGGGCTGTTGCGCAACGCATCGACCCATGCGGCGGGCGTGGTGATCGGGGACAGGCCGCTTGACGAGTTGGTGCCGCTCTATCAGGACCCGCGGTCGGACATGCCTGCGACGCAGTTCAACATGAAATGGGTCGAGGCGGCGGGGCTGGTCAAGTTCGACTTTCTGGGGCTGAAGACGCTGACGGTGATCCAGAACGCGATGGATTTGCTCAGCACACGTGGCGTTGTGTTCGATATCAGCCTGATCCCGCTGGACGACAAGCCGACCTACGAACTTTACGCCAGCGCCAAGACGGTCGCGGTGTTTCAGGTGGAATCCAGCGGCATGATGGACGCGCTGCGGCGGATGAAGCCGACCTGCATCGAGGATATCGTGGCGCTGGTCGCCCTCTATCGTCCCGGCCCGATGGAGAACATTCCGACCTATTGCGAGGTGAAGAACGGCCTGCGGGATCTTGAATCGATCCACCCGACCATCGACCATATCCTGAAGGAAACCCAAGGTATCATCGTCTATCAGGAACAGGTGATGGAGATCGCGCAGGTCATGGCGGGGTATTCGCTGGGGGGCGCGGACCTGTTGCGCCGAGCAATGGGCAAGAAGATCGCAGAGGAGATGGCGAAGGAGCGGCCCAAGTTCATCGAGGGCGCGCAGAAGACGCATGGGGTGGGCAAGGAGAAGGCGGGCGAAGTCTTTGACCTGCTGGAAAAATTCGCCAACTACGGCTTCAACAAAAGCCATGCAGCGGCCTACGCGGTGGTCAGCTATCAGACGGCGTATCTGAAGGCCAACTATCCGGTTGAATTCATGGCCGGGGTGATGAACTGCGATATCCATCTGACGGACAAGCTGGCGGTTTACAAACGCGAGGTGGACAAGCTGGGCATCAGGACGGTCGCGCCATGCGTGAATGCGAGCCAGGCCCTGTTCTCGGTCAAGGATGGCGCGGTGGTCTATGCCCTGGGGGCGCTGAAGAACGTGGGCGTCGAGGCGATGAAGATGATCGTCGCGGCGCGCGCAGAGCGGTCGTTCGCGACCCTGTTCGATTTCGCACGGCGGGTCGATCTGAAACGGGTGGGTAAGCGGCCGCTGGAAATGCTGGCGCGGGCCGGGGCCTTCGACATGCTGGACGGCAACCGCGCGCGGGTGTTCGAGGCGCTGGACGGTCTGGTGGCCTATTCGGCGGCGATCTTTGAGGCAAAAACCAGCAATCAGGTGTCGTTGTTCGGAGAGGCGGGGGCGGATATTCCCGAGCCGCGCATCGCGGGCCGCGACGACTGGCAGCCGGTGGAGCGGCTGGGGCAAGAGCATCAGGCGATCGGGTTCTATCTGTCGGGGCATCCCCTGGACGACTATATGGGGCCGCTGAAACGCAAGGATGTCAAGACATTGGCCGAGGTCACCGCGCTGGCCGAACGGGGGCCGCTGATTGCCAAGATGGCCGGGTCGGTCGGCGTGCGCCAAGAGCGAAAGTCGGCCAAGGGCAACCGGTTCGCCTTCGTGTCGTTTTCCGATCCGACCGGGCTTTACGAGGTCACGCTGTTTTCGGACGTGCTGGAAGCGGCGCGGCCGTTCCTCGAGCCCGGGATGAACGTCGTGCTGACCGTCAAGGCCGAACTGGAGGGCGACAGTCTGAAACTGCTGGCGAATGCCGTGCAGCCGATAGATCAGGTGGCCGATCAGGCGGGGGCGCAGGCGTTGCGCATCCATCTGAACCGCGCCGAGGCGGCCGGTTCGGTTGCCGCGCTCTTTGCCCACGTCGACGGCCGCAACCGGGCCCAGATCACGCTGTGCGTGCCCGGCCCGGACGGTGGCGAGATCGATCTGCTGCTGCCACAACCCTATCCGGTCACGCCGCAGATCAAGGGGGCGATCAAGGCAATGGCGGGCGTGGTGATGGTGGAAGAGGTCTAGAAACCGTTTGGATTGCCGGGCAGGATCGTGCCGGTTCCGGTTTCAGCCCCGTTGCTGAGCCAGGTCACCTGGTCGCCCGCGATGCGGACACCATAGCAGGTCGCCGGATCGGAGCCGTAGGCAAAACACATGCTGTCGCCGTCGATGGTCCAGGCGCCGGTGTAATCCTGACCCTTGATCATCCCGTCCGCGGCGTAGAACTCGGTGTAGGCGGTGGCGTCCGACATCGCGCCTTGCACGGTATTGCCGCCGATCGCGGCACGGATCGCGTCACCGGTCGCGGCCTCTTGTGCCATGGCGGGCAGGGTCATCGCGGGAAGCACAGCGATCAGCAGGGCGGCAAGCAGGGTCTGGCGGCGGCGGGGCATGGCATTCTCCGGTGATTGTGCCTGATGGAGAGTAGAAGACCATCCCGGGCTGTCAAGCCGGAGGCAGGTTCAGGCGGTCCAGCAGCGCGGCGAGCGTGGCGCGCGTCGCGCCGGTCATCGGCGCGGTCAGCGAGCGGAACAGGGTGGCCTGGCTCGCGTGGATCACGCCTTGCAGCACCTTCAGGTGGTTGGCGCGGAGCGTTTCGCCCGTGCTGGTGATGTCGGCGACCGCCTCGGCGGTCAGATTTTTCACGGTGCCTTCGGTGGCGCCTTGGCTGTCGATCAGCTGGTAGTCGGCCACACCGGCTTGCGTCAGGTAGTCGCGCACCAGACGGTGGTATTTGGTGGCGATGCGCAGGCGAAAGCCGTGCGTCGCCCGAAAGGCGGCGGCAGCGGCATCGAGATCGTCGAGTGTGTCGACGTCGATCCAGGCAGCGGGGACAGCGAGGATCAGGTCGGCCTGGCCGAAGCCCAAGGCAGCGAGTTCGGCGACGTGCGTCGGCCAGTCTGCCAGCTTGTCGCGGATCAGGTCGGACCCGGTGACGCCAAGGTGAATGCGGCCCAGGCTAAGCTCGCGTGGGATCTCACTGGCGGAGAGGAGGACGAGCGCGATGCCGTCGACGCCGTCGACGGAGCCCGCATATTCGCGGTCGGCCCCGGTCTGGCGCATGGTGACGCCGCGGGCGCTGAACCAGTCGAACGTCTGTTCCATCAGACGGCCTTTGGAAGGGACGCCCAGCTTGAGAGTCGGGGGTTTCAGCATTTGGCGGCTTTCAGCTGGGCGACGAGCGCGGGGCGGATGACGCCGCCGACCGCGGGGATCGACGCGCCTGCGCCAAGGACGGCGGTCAGCGCGTCGTACCGCCCACCACTGGCGACGGGGGGCAGATGGTCGGGGCCGTGGAAGCTGAACACGAAGCCGTCGTAGTATTCGAGGCTGGTGCGGCCGTGGCTCGCCTCGAACGGCAGGGATGTCGTGTCGATGCCGTGGGTAGCCAGCGCGTTCAGGCGCGACTCGAACCGGTCCACCGCCGGGGCGATCGCGGGCAGCAGGGGCTGGATGCCGCGCAGGTGCGTCAGGGCCGACTGCGCGGGGGCTTGCAGGGTCAGCAGGTCATAAAGCATCGCGGCCTCGGGGGCCTTGAGGTTGGGGGTGGCGGCGTCTTCGGCCAGTGCCTTGATCCGGCTGGAAATCTCGTCCGCCGTGCGCAGGCCGATCAGCGGGGCGTCGGTGGGGTGCAGGGTCTGCACAGGCCGGGCGGGGGCGCGGCCGGCAAACCGGTCGAGCAAGGCGCGGAAGCGGCGGGGCCGCCAGATGTGGCGCAACAGGGCGGCCTTGCGGGCATCGGTGGTCGACAGGCCGCGCACCGCAGCCATCAGGATGCCGATGTCGCCCGTCGCCGCGCGCAGGTTCAGCGGGGCTAGCAGGCGGTGGATGAGGGCGAACACCTCGGCATCGGCCTGTTCGGGGGCGGTGCGGTCGAACAGCTCGAACCCAACCTGCAGATATTCGGAGGCGCGGGTTTCAGGGTGGTCCTGCTTGCGGAACACCTCGCCCAGATAGCAGTACCGCGCCGGGTCTGCGCCGTGTTTCATGTGGGCCTGCACGACGGGGACGGTGAAATCAGGGCGCAGCATGAGTTCCCCGCGCAAGGGGTCTTGGGTGACGTAGGCGCGGGCGCGGATATCCTCGCCGTAAAGGTCCAGCAGAAGTTCGGCCGGTTGCAGGATGTCGGTGTCGACCGGGACCGCGCCTGCAGCCTGGAAGGCCGCGAACAGGCGCTGGCCTTCGTCCCGCGATGTGGCCGGGGCGGTCATTGGCCGAGCATTTTTCGCACCTCGGCGACGAGGTCACCGCGGGGTATGGTGATCTGGGCCGGGCGGTTCTTCCATTCCTCGAGCGTCGCACCTTCGGCGATCTTTGCGCCGAGGATGAGGTCCTTGAGGATCACCATGCCGGCTTCGGCCTCGGTTCCGCCCTGGATCACGGCGATGGGGGAGTGGCGTTTGTCGGCGTATTTCAACTGGTTGCCGAAGTTCTTGGGGTTGCCGAGGTAGCATTCGGCGCGGATGCCTGCGGTGCGCAACTCGCCGACCATCGCCATGTAATCGGCCATCCGGTCGCGGTCCATCACGGTGACGACGACGGGACCCTGCGCGGTTTGGGTGAGGCGTCCCTTGGCCTGCAGGGCGGCGAGCAGGCGGTCGACGCCGATCGAGACGCCGGTGGCGGGGACGGACTGGCCGGTGAAACGCTTCACAAGGTCGTCGTAGCGGCCCCCGCCCGCGACGGAGCCGAACTGGCGCTTGCGGCCCTTGTCGTCGAGTATTTCGAAGGTGAGTTCAGCCTCGTAGACCGGGCCGGTGTAGTAACCGAGGCCACGGACGACGGAGGGGTCGATCACGATGCGGTCGGGGCCGTAGCCTTGCTTGGCCAACAACTCTTCGATCTCTTCAAGCTCCTGAATGCCCGCTACACCTTCAGGGGAATTTCCCACAAGGTTTCGGAGGGTGCTGAGAGTGTCTGGACCGGCTTCTCGCCTAGCGTTCATGAAGGCGAGAATGCTGTAGACAGCGCCTTTGGATAAACCAGCGCCTTTGGTAAAGTCGCCACTAGGGTCCAATCGACCCTCGCCAAGCAATGCTTGAAACCCTTCA
The DNA here is from genome assembly GCA_031398695.1 of Paracoccaceae bacterium. GTDB lineage: Bacteria > Pseudomonadota > Alphaproteobacteria > Rhodobacterales > Rhodobacteraceae > JAIYDJ01. The sequence continues at coordinate 6,190 of JANNNU010000068.1, forward strand.
CGCCCTAGGCGATCAAACTTATCTATCGCGCGCAGGACGATACCGCGCTCTTCGGCAAATCGGTCGGGGTCGGTGGGGTCGAGGATGCCTGCCACCTCCATCACCCCGTTCAGAACCTTGCGGTTGTTGATCTTGATCAGGTAGTCGCCGCGTTCGATCCCCACGGCTTCCAGCGCGTCGGACAGCATCGCGCAGATTTCGGCGTCGGCGGCCATCGAGGCGGACCCCACGGTGTCGGCGTCGCATTGGTAGAACTGGCGGAAGCGGCCGGGGCCGGGTTTCTCGTTGCGCCAGACCGGGCCGAACGCGTAGCGGCGGTAGGGGGAGGGCAGGTCGTTGCGGTGTTGCGCGGCGACGCGGGCCAACGGTGCCGTCAGGTCATAGCGCAGGGCGAGCCAGTCTGCGTCCTCGTCCTGCCAGGCGAAGACGCCTTCGTTCGGGCGGTCCACGTCGGGGAGGAACTTGCCGAGGGATTCGACTGTTTCGACGGCGGAGGTTTCCAGCGGGTCGAAGCCGTAGCGGTGATAGACCTCGGCGATCGCGGCCAGCATGTCGCGGCGCGTCGTCACCTCGGCGCCGAAATAGTCGCGAAACCCCTTGGGGGTTTCGGCGCGGGGGCGGCGGGGTTTGTCGGTTGCCATGCGGGGACCTTCGCTTTTCCGTGCGGCCGATGTATCGGATGGGGCACGGCGGGGCAAGCGGGGGGGGGGCGGTCGCATGGACGTGCAAGAGGCATTGGAGACGCGGATCGCGCATCTGATCCGGGCGGTCGACGATCTGTCGGACATTGTGGCGGTGCAGGGGCGCGAGATCGACGTGCTGACCCGGCGGGTGGCGCTGCTGATGGCGCGCGAGGCCGAGCGCGAGGCCGATGGCGACGGCGCGGCACCGCTGGCCGACCAGCGCCCGCCGCACTGGTGACGCCCGGCGGATTGAGGGTTGCCCCTGCCGGCTTGTCGGTCATGTTGCGGGGGAACGGTCGGGCGAGTCGCGGATGACATTCACCAAAGCGGACGGGGCGGCGCTGCTGGCGACGCTGGGGCTGGCGGGGATCGGCGGCGTTGCGGCCACGGCGATGCAGCTGCCGCTGGGCTACATGCTGGGGTCGATCGTGCTGGTAGGTCTGGTCGCGGCGTTGGGCGTGACGGTCGCCGGGCGCGGGGTCTTTCTGCCGCAAACGCTGCGGATGTCGTTCATTCCGGTGATCGGGGTGGTGATCGGCGGGGCCTTCACCCCCGAGGTCGCGGGGCAGGCGCTGGGGTGGTGGGTCAGCCTGCTGGCGCTGGTGCTTTATGTGCCGGTGGCGCATGGGATCGGTTACGCCCTTTACCGTGCGGGCGGGCTGGACCGGCCCACCGCGTTCTTTGCCGCCGTGCCGGGCGGGTTGATCGAAAGCATCGAGTTGGCCGAGCAGGCCGGAGCGAACGTGCCGATGACGACCAGCCTGCACTTTTTGCGGCTGATCGGGATCATCCTGTGCGTGCCGCTGATCTTTACCGTGCTGACGGGGCAGTCGGTCGGCTCGGCCAGCGGGGTCAAGGTGGCCGGGTCTGAGGTGCCGCTGGGCCTGTGGGATGCGGGCGTGCTGATCGCGTCGGGCGTGCTGGGCTGGGTTGGGGGCCGCGCGCTGCATCTGCCGGCCTATTTCCTGACGGGACCGCTGATCGCCTCGGCCGTCGCGCACGGGTTGGGCTGGGTGCACGGGGTGCCGCCGGGCTGGCTGGTGGCGGTGACGCAGGTGGTGGTCGGCGGGGGGTTGGGCGCGCGGTTTGCCGGGGTGGGCCCGGCGATGCTGCGCCGCGCGCTAGCGCTGTCGCTGCTTTATGGTGTCGCGGTGCTGGCGGTGGCGTTCGTGTTCGCCTTTGCCGTGCAGGGCCTGGGTGTCGCGCCGACGGCGGCGGCGTTTCTGGCCTTTGCGCCGGGCGGGGTGGCCGAGATGAGCCTGATCGCGTTGAGTTTGCAGTATTCGGTGGTATTCGTGACGCTGCACCACGTTGCGCGGATCTTGATCGCGGTGCTGGTGGCGAAGGTGGGGTATCGGTTGTTGAGGGATTGATTATTGAACCACCGGGGGACGTCACGTCCCCCGGACCCCCTGTGGGAAATTTGTGCCAATGTGAAAGCAAGATTCAGAGAGATTCTAGGGATTTATCGCAGGCCGATGTCGGCGAGCGCGCGGGCCAGAGCGGGGGGCAGGCTGTCGTCGTTGCTGCGCGCGGTCAGGTCGCGGGGGCTGTCGGCGGGTTCGAGATAGCGCCAGCCCTGGAAGGGGCGGCGTGGGACAGCTTCGGTGCGGATCACCGTGGCGTCGAGGATCAGGGCGCAGCGTTTGATGCCATCCGCGCCGTCGCGAGGTTCGAGCCGCAGGAGGCGCTGGCGGGCCAGGATGACCCCCTTGATCACCCAGTAGAGCGAGCCGCCGTCGAGGATGTCGTCTTCGCGCTTGGGCCACATGCGGGTGACGTGGGCGGTGGTGCCGGGCGGCCACATGCCCCGGTGCGCGGCGTGCCACTGGATCAGGTCTTCGACCGAGTCGGCGCCGACGCAAAGTTTCAGGATGTTGAGCATGTGATTCCCCTTGACCGGGCAAGGTAGCACCCTGCGCGGGCTTCACAAGGCGAAGGCATGGGCGTGCGGCCTGGTGCGACGGGAGTTGCTCCTTGGTGCGGGTCGGCTTATCTGGTAGACTTTCAGTCTGCCAGCACCCAAGGATAGCGCCCCATGACCAGCTTCAATGCCGCCATTGCCGAGCAGATCTGGGACATGAAATACCGTCTGAAGGCGGCGGATGGCGTGCCGCTGGACCAGTCTGTCGAGGACACCTGGCGTCGGATCGCGCGGGCAGTGGCGGAGGTCGAGGCCGAGCCCGGCGTCTGGGAAGAGCGGTTCTATGGCGCGCTGGAGGGGTTCAAGTTCCTGCCGGCGGGGCGGATCACGGCGGGGGCAGGGACGGGGCGCAGCGTGACGCTGTTCAATTGCTTCGTCATGGGGACGATTCCCGACAACATGGAAGGCATCTTTCAGGCGTTGAAGGAGGCCGCGCTGACCATGCAGCAGGGCGGCGGGATCGGCTATGATTTCTCGACCATCCGGCCCAAGGGGGCGGAGGTGAAGGGAGTGGCGGCGGATGCCAGCGGCCCGCTGTCGTTCATGGATGTGTGGGATGCGATGTGTCGCACCATCATGTCGGCGGGGTCGCGGCGGGGCGCGATGATGGCGACTATGCGCTGCGACCATCCGGATATCGAGGCGTTCATCGAGGCCAAGAAGGACCCGGCGCGGTTGAGGATGTTCAACCTGTCGGTGCTGGTCACCGATGCGTTCATGGCGGCGGTCAAGGCAGATGGGCCGTGGGAGTTGCAGTTCGGCGGGCGGGTGTATCATACCGTGCAGGCGCGCGATCTGTGGGCGCGGATCATGCGCAACACCTACGACTTTGCGGAACCGGGCGTGATCTTCATCGACCGGATCAATGCCGCCAACAACCTGTGGTATGCCGAGACGATCGCTGCCACCAACCCGTGCGGCGAGCAGCCTTTGCCACCCTATGGGGCGTGCTTGCTGGGGTCGATCAATCTGGCGACGCTGGTGACGGGGGCGTTCACCGACGCCGCGGCGGTGGACATAGCCGAGTTGGACGCGCTGGTGCGGGTTGCGGTGCGGATGATGGACAATGTGGTCGATGCCAGTCGCTTTCCGTTGCCGGAACAGGCGGCGGAAGCCAAGGCGAAGCGGCGGATCGGGTTGGGCGTGACGGGGCTCGCGGACGCGCTGCTGATGGTCGGCCTGCGCTATGGGTCGGACGACGCTGTGGCGGCGTGCGAGGCATGGATGCGGGCGATCGCGCGGTCGGCATATCTGGCGTCGGTGGCCCTCGCGCAGGAGAAGGGCAGCTTCCCGCTGTTCGACGCCGAGAAGTTCCTGGCATCTGGCACGATGCAGGGCATGGACGCGGACGTGCGCGATGCGGTCGCGGCGCACGGGATCAGGAACGCGCTGCTGACGAGCGTTGCGCCGACGGGGACGATCAGCCTTTATGCAGGGAACGTCAGTTCGGGGATCGAGCCGGTGTTCGCCTATGCCTACACCCGAAAGGTGTTGCAGAAGGACGGCTCGCGCACCGAAGAGGAAGTCGTCGATTACGCGGTGCGGCTGTGGCGCGATATGCACGGAGACGCCGCCCTGCCCGACCATTTCGTCAACGCACAGACCCTGCCGCCGCTCGATCATGTGAAGATGCAGGCGGCGGCGCAGAAATGGGTGGACAGCTCGATTTCCAAGACGATCAACTGCCCCGAGGACATCGGGTTCGACGACTTTCAGGAGGTCTACATGGCCGCCTGGGATCAGGGCTGCAAAGGCTGCACCACCTACCGCCCCAATGCGGTGACGGGGTCGGTGCTGACGGTCAGCGAAACGGTGTCGACGCCCTCCGAAGCGCCCGCTACGGTGCGTGCCAGCGAGGGGGCGGAGGTGGTCTATCTGTCGGAGCCGCTGGATCGCCCGGCGGCGCTGGAAGGGCAGACCTACAAGGTGAAATGGCCAGGGTCGGAACACGCGCTGTACATCACCATCAACGACATCATCATCGCGGGGCACCGGCGGCCGTTCGAGGTGTTCATCAACTCGAAGAACATGGAGCATTTCGCCTGGACGGTGGCGCTGACCCGGATGATCTCGGCGGTGTTTCGGCGCGGCGGCGATATCTCGTTCGTGGTCGAAGAACTGAAGGCGGTGTTCGATCCGCGTGGCGGGGCCTGGATGGAGGGGCGCTACATTCCCTCGATCCTGGCGGCCATCGGCGGGGTGATCGAACGTCATCTGATCGCCATCGGGTTCATCGAGGGCGAGGGGCTGGGCCTGAAATCCGACCCCAAGGCCGAAGCCATGGCGGTCGGTGAGGCACCGCGCGGGGCTGCCTGCCCGTCGTGCGGCACCTATGCGATGCGGATGGTCGAAGGCTGCATGACCTGCGGATCCTGCGGCCATTCGAAATGCGGCTGAGCCGCCCTGCGATGTGACAAGGGGCGCCTCGAAGGCGCCCCCCGGACGTTGCGGCACCTTGCGGAGGTCTATTCTGCCGGAACCATCGCTCCGGACGGCGGCAGGTCGCGCCGGGGGGTGTCGGGCGTCTGGGCCGGGCGCAGGCTGATGACGCTGCGGTCGACCGACGCGCGTTCGGCAAGGATGCGTTCGATCAGCCCTTCGGCCCGTTCGACCGACCCGAGCAGGGCCAGGAGGGCACCCTTTTCCCCCGGCTGGACGTCACCCTGTTGCAGGACCTGCCAGCGCAACTCCTCAAACCCCGGGAGAGTGCTGTGGCCAGCGGGCATGCGCGGCTGCATCGAGGGATCGAAAAGCACCGTGTTCATCGACTGGTCCAGCCGCTCCAGCGCCAGGTTCAGCACCCCGCGCGCCGCGGGCGAGAACGGCTCGCGCTTCACCCGCCGCGCGATCTGATACAGCGTTTCGGACAGCGACGAGGTGAAATCCACCTCTTCGATCATCGAGGCGACCAGATCGAGCTGGTCGCGCGTGAGCCCGTCCTGAAAGAGCTTGGCCGAATAGCTGCGGATTTCGCGGCTGAGCGTGTCGGCGGCCAGTTGGTGTTCGGTCGGATCGGCCGGTGCGCCTTTCTTGCCGCGGGCGATGTCGAGGAACACCGCACCGGCGCGCAGGTGGCGCTGCGCCTCTTGCTGCACGGCGGGCAGGGCGGAGCGGAAATCGGCCGCAAGCGCCTTGTCGAGGAAGCGCGGAACCGAGAAATCCTCGATGTCCTCGTCCGTCGTGTGGCCGACCCGAGCCAGCACCCGTTCGAACGTGCTGATGAAAGGGAACAGGATGATCATGTTGAAGATGTTGAACACGATCGAAAAGGCCCCCACCGCGATCGGCACGCCGGGAAAGGTTTCCTGCCCTTCGACTAGCACTGGCGCGCCGGGGTCGATGCCCCACGACGCGAGCGCGTATTTCAGCACCCAGATCGCCGGGAAGAACAGCGCAAGCACCACGCCGACCCCGATGAAGTTGAAACTGATATGGGCGTAGGCCGCGCGTTTTGCGTTTTTCGACAGGTTCAGCGAGGCCATCCACGAGGTGATGGTGGTGCCGAGGTCGGCCCCCACCGCAAAGGCGATGGCGGTTTCCCACGACAGGATGCCCGATGCGCCGAGGCCCATCACGATGCCGATGGTGGCCGAGGACGAGTGGATCAGCGCGGTGATCAGCGCCGCGATCAGCACGCAGGCGATCACGCCGCCAAAGGTGCTGGCGTCCAGCGACTGGATCACCTCCAGCACCTCGGGCATCTTGCGCAGCGGCTTCAGGCCGCCCGTCATCAGGTTCAGCCCGTAGAAGATCAGCGCGAAGCCCATCGAGGCGAGCGAGATGTTGCGCAGCCGGTCGTTCTTGGCAAAGCAGTAGACCAGCGCGAAGATGCCGCCGAAGAACAGCCCCAGCGGCCCCAGCGGCAGCGCGATCAGTCCGTTGCCCAGCGTGGTGCCGATGTTGGCGCCCATGATGACGCTGATCGCGGGCCTGAGCCCGACGACGCCGGCATTCACCATGCCCACCGTCATCACCGTCATGGCGGTCGAGG
>JANNNU010000093.1:0-22718 GCA_031398695.1 Paracoccaceae bacterium
GTTCACGAACGCCGACGCGGTCGTGCTGTTGCCGGGCGGTGCCGGAAGCCTTGACGAGTTCTTCGAGGTGCTGACCTGGGCGCAGATCGGGCTGCACGGCAAACCGATCTTTGTGTTGAACAGCGACGGCTACTGGACACCGCTGATCGCCTTGCTCGATCATGTGGTCGATCAGGGGTTCGCGTCACCCTCGATGCGCGACCTGTTCCGGGTCGTGCCCGATGTCGGTGCGCTGGCGCACGCGTTGCAAAAGGCGCTGACGGACACCGCATAGCGCAGCAAAAAGGCCTGCCCGACGCGGCGGACAGGCCCTGATGGTCAATCGGCGGCGGCAGCCACTACATGCGCGCCGCGACGGCTTCCCAGTTCACCAGCTTATCCAGGAAGTTGGTCAGATAGGCCGGACGCTTGTTGCGGAAGTCGATGTAGTACGAGTGTTCCCACACATCGCAGCCCAACAGCGCCGTCTGGCCGAAGCACAGCGGATTGACGCCGTTCTCGGTCTTGGTCACTTTCAGGCTGCCGTCGGTGTCCTGCACCAGCCAGCACCAGCCCGAGCCGAACTGACCGGCCCCGGCGGCGGCGAAATCTTCCTTGAACTTGGCCACGGATCCGAACGCCTCGACCAGGGCCGTTTCCAGCGCACCCGGCATCGTCTTGCCGGCAGGGCCCATGACGTCCCAGAACAGGTTGTGGTTCCAGTGCTGGCTGGCGTTGTTGAACAACCCCGACTGCGCCACGGCCCCGGCCGCATAGGTGCCCGTCACGATGTCTTCCAGCGTGGCCGATTCCCACTGGGTGCCCGCCGCGAGCTTGTTGCCATTGTCGACATAGGCCTTGTGGTGAATGTCGTGGTGAAACTCGAGCGTCTCTTTCGACATGCCGAGCGATGCCAAGGCATCATGCGCGTACGGCAGGTCAGGAAGGGTGAAAGCCATGACGTTTCCTTTCAGGGAATTGCAATCAGGATGCCATGTATAAGGCCTTGCCCGGCGCAAAGGTCAAGGGCGGCGGGAGGCAGCGGTTGCCGCAGGCGCGGGTTTGCCGGAGCCCGTCTCAGATCAGGTCGGCAAACCGGTCGGGAACGCGGTAGCTGCGCCGGTTGAGGACCCTCGCATGGGACCAAAAGCCGGTGGCGGGGTCGCGGGACCAGCCTTTTTCGATGCGCTGGCACTGCCATTCGAAATCGAACGTGCTGTCTTCCGGCGCGCCGCGTACGATGAACTTGTCGAAGTAAGCCGCGACCTCGTCGACCTGCAAAGCCCAGCTTGGTCCAGCCGCGCCAGCCAAAACCCCGCCCGACGCGTCCGACACCAGCTGGCGCCGCTGCGTCTGGCGCGCCTGCATCATGCCGCGGTCCATCGCCCGCAGATGAAACAGATAGAGCTTGCGGCTCAGGTGCAGTTCCGGAAAATCCGACGTGTGCCCGCCCAGCGACCAGCGGATGGGCCGCGCGGCGATGCAGGGTTTGGCGTAGCTCGAGTTGATCCGCACGTGGCGGCGCTGTTGCAGGATCGGACGCCCCAGATCGAGCGGGCCGGTTTCCAGCTCCGGCCGATGCACCACTTCGACGGCAAAGGGCGAGATCACCCCCAGATCGCGCGCCTCGGCCAGAGCTGCCGGCAGATCGTCGCCATATCGCGGATCGAGCACGATCAGTTCGTCGACATCGTTCAGCACCACGACATCGAACCGTTCCAGCAGGGCGTTCGCAAAGGCGGTCAACAGGCGCCAGCGGGCCTCGTCCCACCCCGGACCCACGGGAACCTGCGGCAGCCGCACCACCTGAAGCCCCGAAACGTCGGGCGGCAGCGCCTGATCCAGCCCATCCACGATGACGAACATGTGGTCGCGCGGCGCGATGCGGGCGTAATGCGCGATCCACAACGGCAGGAACACCGGCTCGTCGCGCACCATGGTGACAAAAGCGATGCGAGCCTGCATCCAGCGCCTATCAGGTCAATTCAGAACCGGGTGTAGCCGATGACGCAAGCAGATCAAAGACATAACGCGCAACCGACCGGAAGCAGACGAGCGTGAAGCCGTCTCCTTCGCGCCAGAACGCGGCCGCGACCTGCGCGGTGCGGGTGCGGCGCAACTCGCCCTGGGGCAGGTTGGCCACATCCACGGGTGCGAGCTTCGCCAACACCTGATCGGCCCTTGACCCTTCGATGCGCAGCACGGCCCGGGCGTCGGATACCACGACGGCCAGATGATGCGCGCCGTGCATGTGCTCGCGTATCTGCGTCAAGGCGGCGGCGGTCTCGCCGTAAGGCAGGATCAGCAGGTATTCATCCGGGCTCATCCATGCCGCCGCCTTGCCATCGTGATGCAGGATCTGCCGGGTCGCAGGAATTTCCGTGCCCGCACAGGCCTTTATCGCGCCTTGCAAACCTTGCGCATCTGCTTTGGCGCGCAAGGTGATCATGCCGACCGGTCCTGCGTCGTGGATCGTGGCAAAGCCGGAAAAGGTCGCGCCCCCGAGGGCGGATACGGGATCAGACATTCTGCTTTTCTCCGGTCTTGTCGACAAACACCGGGTCCACCACCTTTGCGGACACCGTGCCACCGGTCACGGTATTGAACTCCACGACCTCGCCCAACCGCATGGGACCATTGTGCAAAAGCCCCATTGCGATGCCGCGGTTCAGGGTCGGGCTGTGATAGGTCGACGTCACGCGCCCTTGGGTGTTGCGCTGCCCGTTGGCATTGATGCCGGACGCGAGCACGTAAGCTCCGTCGGGGATCACCGACCCATCCAGCGTCTCGAACCCGACCAGTTGCCAGCGGTCGGCGCTGGCAAGGTAGGTCCGCTCTTGGCCACGTTTGCCCAGATAGTCGGCCTTCTTTGTGGAAATAGCCCAACCGAGGCCCAGATCCTGCGGGATCACCGTGCCATCGGTTTCGTCCCCGATCATGATAAATCCCTTCTCGGCCCGCATCACGTGCAACGCTTCCGTCCCGTAAGGCATTGCATCGAATGCTTTTCCAGCGTCTGCGCATACCTGCCAGAAAGCACCACCCTGGCTTGCCGGCGCCGCGATTTCATAGCTGAGCTCGCCCGAGAAGCTGATACGGTAAACCCGCACAGGGAATCCAGCAAGGGTGCCATCCGCCCAACCCATGAAGGGCAAGGCCTCGCGTGAAACGTCCATGCCACCAAGGGCTTGCAGAAGCTTCCTCGCGTTCGGTCCGACGACAGCGACTTGGGCGTATTGCTCGGTCAGGTTGGCGGTATAGACCTGCCAATCCCACCATTCGCATTGCAGCCAATCCTCCATCCAGCTGTGGATGCGGTCCGCACCGCCAGATGTGGTGTGGCACAACCACGTATCATGATCCAGCCGCGCGACGACGCCATCATCGGACAAAAAGCCCTGTTCGTTGCACATCAACCCATACCGGCACTTGCCCACCGGCAGCGTGCTCATCATGCCGGTGTAAAGCATGTCGAGGAAACGGCCCGCATCGGGGCCCTTGACCACGATCTTGCCCAGCGTGGATGCGTCAAGCAAACCAACGGCCTGGCGGGTGTTGTTGACTTCGCGCGCCACTGCGGCGGCGTGGCTTTCGCCTGCCCGCGGGAAGCAGTAGGGCCGGCGCCAAAGACCGACGGGTTCGAAGTAAGCCCCTGACTTTTCGTGGATTTCGTGCATCGGGGTGCGGCGCAGCGGTTGAAAGATGTCGCCGCGCGCCTCGCCCGCCAGCGCGCCCAGCGTCACCGGAGTGTAGGGCGGGCGGAACGTGGTGGTGCCGACCTGCGGGATGGTGGAGTTCAGAGCCCCCGCCAGCACGGCCAAACCATTGATGTTGCTGAGCTTTCCCTGATCCGTCGCCATTCCGAGCGTGGTATACCGCTTGGTGTGTTCGACCGATTCATAGCCTTCGCGCGCCGCAAGTTGGACGTCCGAGACCTTCACGTCGTTCTGGTAGTCGAGCCACATCTTCGACTTCAGCTTGATCCCTGCGCCTTGCGGCATCACCCAGACCGGCTGAATGGCGGACGTCTGGTTTGCGTATGGCGCACGTATGGCTTTGCGCATGACATTCGCGGAGTGCGCGATCGCATCCTCTGCCCCGAAAATCCCGGCCGCGGCCCCCGCGCAGACCACCATCGGGCGGCCATCGTGGTTGATCGGGGGGCGATCCGTGTCGGGAACGAAGGCGGCGATCGCCTCGTCCCACGTCAGCTTGCCGCCGCAATGGCTGTAAAGATGCACGACCGGCGACCAGCCGCCCGACATCGCCACCGCGTCGCAGGCGATGACCTCGAGCACCGCGCCTTCCCCCGCCTGCACGCAAACCGAAACGCCGGTCACGCGCTTGCCGCCCTTGACCGACGCGATGGCCTTGCCGGTCTCTACCCGGATGCCCATGGCACGGGCGCGGTTGGGCAGGTCGCCAATCGCCTGCATCCGCGCGTCGAGAACCACCGGAACCTCAAGCCCCGCCTGTTTCAGCGCGATGGCGGTCAGATAGGCGTCGTCGTTGTTGGTGACCACAACCGTGCGATCGCCGGGCGAGACGGCCCAATTGACGGCGTAGTCGCGCACGGCGCTGGCCAGCATCACGCCCGGAATGTCGTTGCCGGCAAACGCCAGGGGCCGCTCGATCGCGCCGGTCGCCGCGATGATCTGGCCGCAGCGCAGCCGCCACAGCCGCTGACGGGGGCGACCGTCGCCCGGCGTGTGGTCGGCGATGCGTTCGTCGGCCAAGACATAGCCATGGTCGTAGACGCCTGCCACCGTCGTGCGCAGCCGCAGCGTGACGTTGGGCATCGCGGCCAACGCCGCCACGGTCGCCGCCACCCAAGCCTCGGCGGGCTGGCCGTCGATCGTATCGCCATCCACCGGGGCGCGGCCGCCCCAGTGCGGGGTCTGCTCCATCAGGATCACGCGGTCGCCGGCTTCGGCTGCCGCCAGCGCGGCCCGCAGACCGGCGATGCCACCGCCTGCCACCAGCACGTCGCAAAAGGCATAGGCCTGTTCGTACCGGTCGGCGTCCAGTTCGGTCGGCGCCTTGCCCAAACCGGCCGACTGCCGGATGACCGGTTCGAACACGTGCTTCCAGAAGGCGCGCGGGTGGATGAAGGTCTTGTAGTAGAACCCGGCGGGCAGCAGGCGGGCGGCGTAGTTGTTCAGCACGCCGATGTCATGCTCGAGGCTGGGCCAGTGGTTCTGGCTGGTGGCGTGCAGGCCGTCAAATAGCTCTGTCGTTGTCGCGCGCTGGTTCGGCTCCAGCCGCGCGCCCTGCCCCAGATTGACCAGGGCATTCGGTTCCTCGACCCCCGACCCCACGACCCCGCGCGGGCGATGGTATTTGAAGCTGCGTCCCATCAGCATCTGGTCGTTGGCCAGCAGGGCGGCGGCAACGGTATCGCCCCGATATCCGCGCATCGTCTTGCCGTTGAAGGTAAAGCTTTGCGGTGCGGTGCGGTCGATCAAGCGGCCGCCGGATGCCAGACGCGTGCTCATTGGCCTGCCTCCCAGCCCGGTCGGCGGGCCTTGATCTTTTCGATGATATCTTGCGGCGGGGCGGACACCTGAGCGGGGTAGGTTCCGAACACCTCGAGTGTCGCGGTACAGCGGGCGGCGAGAAACCATTTGCCGCAGCCGTAGGCGTGGCGCCAGCGTTCGAAATGCACGCCCTTGGGGTTCTTTCGCGCAAACATGTAGGCCTCGAAGTCTTCATCGGTCGAGCCGGGGCCGAAGCGCTTCAGATGCGCCTCATAGCCGGGACTGAGTTCGGTTTCACAGGCTTTGACGCCGCAGTAGGGACAATCGAGGGTCAGCACGGGCAGTCTCCGGACATGAAAACGGCGGGCACCCGGGGGTGCCCGCCGTTGGCGGTGAAGGGACGCGAAAAGAAGGCGTTACGGATTGGTGGTGGCCGGCGGTTGGGCCGGGGCAGGTGCAGGTTCGGCCGGTGCGGCATCGACCGGAGCCGGAGCCAAGGCCGGATCGGGCGTTGCCGGTTCTGCGGGCTCCGTGGCTGCCGGGGCGATCGGCTCGACCGCCGACTCGCCAGGGGTCGTGACCGGCGTGACGCCAAGGCCGATGCCGAACATGTCGCGGTTGCTGAATACGGCTGCCGCGATGATGGCCACGACGACGAACACGATGGCGACGAGAAGGCCGGTGCTGAAACCGCCGTCACCGCGACGGGGCGCGACGGCGGGGTCAGGCCGATAGGTTGCAGGTTGCGGGTCGTATCCCGGAGCGGCCACGGTGGGGCGGGCGGACGTCTGGGGTGGCGTTGTGTAGGGATCGGACATCTGGATGTCTCCTTTTGATAAGGTAACACCCAAAGAACCCGTAAGTCGTGGCAACGGTTCCGATGATTCGCAGCGCCGGCCGGAACGCGCCGTTTTGGACGGCAGGCCGGATCGCACGGCGCGATCAGGTCAGTCAGAAGCCGGGCACCCGTAGGATGCCCGGCTTGACCGATCCGCACAGGGCGGCTGATCGGATCAGGGGTTGGCAGGTGCCGCAGGGGCCGGAGCAGCCGGTGCCGGAGCCTCAGGAACGGGTTCCACAGGCGCAGGGGCTGCAGGCTCGGGTGCGGCCGGAGCGGGCGCGGCAGGCTCGGGGGTTGCGGGTGCGGCCGGAGCCGGATCCGGGGTTGCGGCTGGCGCGGTGGTGTTGTTTTCGATGTTGACCTCGGACGGCGCGCCGTTTGTGGGATCGGTCGTGTCGCCGCCGGCGAAGACGTAAGCCAGCACCCCCACGGCAACGACGAGGCCGCCGACGATGAAGATGATGCTGCTGTTGGATTTCGGCGGGGTCGGCGGCGGGGTTTGACGCATGTCGGCCATGATGGATGCTCCGGTGAGGGTAAGTTCACCCCCATAACGCGGATGGTGTGCATCCGGTTCCCAACGCTGGATCCGACTGCGCTCAATGCGCCACCCCGGCGGCCACGGATTCGTCGATGAACTGGCCTTCCTTGAAGCGCCAGAGGTTGAAGGCCTCGGCCAAAGGCCCTGGTTCGCCGCGTGCCATCAGGTCGGCCATTGCCCAGCCCGAGCCGGGGATCGCCTTAAAGCCGCCAGTGCCCCAGCCGCAGTTGATGAAGCAGTTGCCGAGCGGGGTTTTCGAGATGATGGGCGAGCGGTCGCCGGTCATGTCGACGATGCCGCCCCATTGGCGCAGCATCTTGAGCCGGCTGAGCATCGGGAAAGTTTCGATCAGGGCGCGCAGGGTTTCTTCGATGTGGTGGAAGCTGCCACGCTGGGTGTAGTTGTTGAACCCGTCGGTGCCGCCGCCGATCACCATCTCGCCCTTGTCGGATTGCGACATGTAGCCGTGCACCGTGTTGGCCATGACGACGACGTCCATGCAGGGCTTGATCGGCTCCGACACCAGGGCCTGCAGCGCCACCGCCTCGACCGGCAGACGGAAACCGGCCATGTCGGCGACCTGGCCCGAGTGGCCCGCGACGACGATGCCCATCTTCTTGCAGGCGATCGCGCCCTTGGTGGTCTCAACCCCGGTGACCTGCCCGTTTTCGGACCGCACGCCGGTCACCTCGCATTGCTGGATGATGTCCATCCCCATCGCGGAACAGGCCCGCGCATAGCCCCAGGCCACCGCATCGTGCCGCCCGGTGCCGCCGCGCGCCTGCCACAGCGCGCCCAGCACCGGATAGCGCGGGCCGTCGATGTTCAGGATCGGGCACAGTTCCTTGACGCGCTGGGGGGTGATGAATTCGGTCGTCACCCCTTGCAGCGCATTCGCATGCGCGGTGCGCTGATAGCCGCGCACCTCGTGGTGGGTCTGGGCCAGCATCATCACGCCACGCGGGCTGAACATGACGTTGTAATTGATGTCCTGCGACAAGGTTTCATAAAGTGACCGCGACTTTTCATAGATCGCGGCGGACGGGTCCTGCAGGTAGTTCGACCGGATGATCGTCGTGTTGCGCCCAGTGTTGCCGCCGCCCAGCCAGCCCTTTTCCAGGATCGCGACGTTGGTGATGCCGTGGTTCTTGCCGAGGTAGTAGGCGGTGGCGAGCCCATGGCCCCCTGCCCCGACGATGATCACGTCATAGGCAGCCTTCGGTGCGGGCGCGGCCCAGGCGCGGGTCCAGCCGAGGTGGTTCGACAGCGCCTCGCGCGCGATGGCAAAGGCCGAATAGCGTTTCATGACTCAATCCCTTTGCCCAGGCACGACATCTTCAATGGACCCATCGCGGCGAAACCGCCATCACCGACACCGGCAGATTCTAGAAATTTGCGACATGTGCAAGAGAACGGGCAGAAAGGGTACCGCGACTCAACGCCTCTTTTGCCCATGGCCGGAAAGGATTACATCTGCGCCGACGTTACAGGCGAGATGCGGATGCAGGATTGGATTTTCTGGGCGGCGGCGGCGGGCATGGCGGTGGCCGTGCTCGCCGTGCTGGTGCAGGCGATGCGCCGTGCCCCCGCTGACGTGGAAGACGCGGGTCATGCCGATCTGCGTATCTACCGCGACCAGCTGGCAGAGATCGAGCGTGACGTGGCGCGGGGCACCCTGCCCCAGGCCGAGGCGGACCGGTTGCGCACCGAGGTGTCGCGTCGACTGCTGGAGGCAGACCGGATGGCGCAGGCAGCTGCACCTGCCGCCAAACATCGCCGGTTCGGGGTTGCGGTGGGCGTGCTGGCGGTGACGCTGGCCGGGGCTGTGGGGCTATATGCCTGGCTCGGGGCACCCGGATATCCCGATCTGCCGCTTGCCACCCGCATCGCCTATGCCGAGCAGGCCTATGCCGCGCGCCCGACGCAGGCCGAGGCGGAGGCCGCCGTCCCGGCGCGCGACCCGGTGCCGGTCGACCCCGAGTTTGCCGAGCTGATCGCCGCGCTGCGTCAGGCGGTCAAGGATCGCCCCGGCGATGTCCGCGGGCTGGAACTGCTGGCGCGCAACGAGGCGGCACTGGGCAATTTCGTGGCGGCCAAGACGGCGCAGTCGGATGTGGTTGCGGCCAAGGGGGCCGAGGTCACCGCGCAGGATCACGCCGCACTGGCCGAGATCACCATTCTGGCGGCAGGGGGCGTGATCACCGCCGAGGCCGAACGTGCCTTGATCGCGGCGTTGCAGGCCGATCCGGCCAACGGAACGGCGCGCTATTACACGGGGCTGCTGTTTGCGCAGGTTGGGCGGCCGGACCGGACTTTGGCGATGTGGCAGCCGCTGCTGGCTGACAGCGCCGCCGACGCGCCCTGGACCGCGCCGATCCGCGCGCAGATCGAAAATGTCGCGCAGGCAGCGGGCGTCAATTTCAGCTTGCCGCCAGTTGCTGCCGCGCCGGGACCGGATGCCGCCGCGATCGCTGCGGCCGAAGACATGACCCCCGAGGAACGCGAGGCGATGATTGGCGGGATGGTCGGCCAGCTGTCGGACCGTCTGGCAACCGAAGGCGGCCCTGCGACCGATTGGGCCCGCCTGATCACGGCCCTGGGCGTGCTGGGCGAGATGGATCGGGCGACCGCCATCCTGACCGAAGCGCAGGCGCTGTTCGCCGCCAACCCGGCCGATGCGGCGGTGATCGAGGCCGCAGGGCAAGAGGCGGGGCTGATCCGGTGATCATCGAGGACATTCGCGACTTCACCGCCGCCCTGCCTGCCGGACGGGCGGTTGCGGGCCTGGATCTGGGCGACAAGACCATCGGGGTGGCCATCTCGGATCTGCGCCGGTCGGTGGCCACGCCGGTCGAGGTGATCCGGCGCGAGAAGTTCACGCTGGACGCCGCGCGGCTGCTGGCGCTTTTGACGGCGCGCGGGGCGATGGGGATCATCCTGGGGCTGCCGTTGAACATGGACGGGTCCGAAGGGCCGCGCGTGCAGTCGACCCGCGCCTTCGCGCGCAATCTGGTACGGTTTACGGCATTGCCGATCACCTATTGGGACGAACGGTTGTCGACGGTGGCGGCGACGCGGGCGCTGATCGAGGCGGATACGTCGCGCAAGCGTCGCAACGAGGTGATCGATCAGGTCGCGGCAGGCTATATCCTGCAAGGCGCGCTGGACCGCATGGCGCATCTGGGTGCCGCATGAAAGATGCCGAACAACCAAGTGACGAGGTTTGGGTGCGCGACGAGATCGACAGTCCTTGCGTCAAGCTGTGCGTCATTCACCCCGAAGAGCGCCTGTGCGTCGGCTGCTTTCGCAGCATCGAAGAGATCACCGCCTGGTCGCGGATGACGCCGGTTGCGCGTGCGGTGGCGATGGCCGATCTGCCCGAGCGCGCGCCACGACTGGCGAGACGGCGCGGCGGGCGGATCGGGCGGCTCGACCGTTAGTCCGCCGCGAGCCAGTCCTGCACCGAGGCGCGTTGCGGGCGGAAATAGGCGATGATCCGGGAGGCGGTTTCGGCGCTGTCGCCCCACGGGGCCACGCCGTGCAGGCACAGCCGGTGCAGAAGCGTGGCCTGTCCGCGTGCGACCGGCAGCTCGACGCGCGCGCAGGTGGCGAACACGTGCCGGCGGGCGGCGATGTAGGCTTCGGTCACGTCGATGTCAGCCCAGGTTTCGGGCGGGTGCGGCGTCAGTGCGGCCAGCAGGGCCGCGCGCAGGATGGCGGCACTTCCGGGCCAGACCACCAGCGGGGCGGCGGGGCTGTCGGTCAGCGGCAGGCCGAGGATCCAGGCGTGCGGCTCTTTGACCATCCGGCGCCTGGCGGGGCCGATGGGCAACAGGCCGTCGAGATGGGCGGCGTCGCGCGTCAGGCGGTAGGCGTTGGCCGACGCCGGTTCGTCCGTGTCGGGGCGGGGATAACCGGGATGGATGGTCGACAGTTGCGCGCGGTGCAACGGTTCGGGGGCAAGCCCCAGCGCGTGCCACGGCAAGGGCACGCCCGCGACGGTGCCCGCCGCGTCATTGTCGAGCAGGTCGAGCCCGACCGTCCACGTGCCCCCTGCCCTGCGTTCCGCCCCCGCCAGCGCCGCCTCGGCCAGCGGCAGTGCCGCCCGCGCCCAGGCGGCGATGGCCGGATCGGGGCCGAGGATGCGCGCGTCTACCATCCGGCTGCCTTGCGCAGCATGTTGAGCGAGACGAGCACCAGAAACACCGCAAACACCCGCTTCAGCGGAACGGGGTTCAGCCGGTGCGCCAGCTTGACGCCGTAGGGGGTCGTCAGGATCGTCGTGCCAATCACCACCAGAAACGCGGGAAGATTAACTGCGCCGACGGTCAGCGGCGGCGCCTCGTCCACCCGCAGGAGCAGGAACCCGATCACCGCAGGCAGCGCGATCAGCAGCCCGAACCCCGACGCGGTGCCGACCGCCCGGTGGATCGGCACGTTGTAAAGCGTCATCAGCGGCACGCCGAAGGTGCCGCCGCCGATGCCCATGATCGCCGACAGAAAGCCCACGACCCACCCCAGCAGGCCCGCCACCGGCTGCTTGGGCAGTGCGGACCCCAGCCGCCACGAGTCGCGCCGCAAGGCCATGTAGAGCCCCGCAAGCCCGGCCAGCGCCCCGAACACCGCCTGTAGTGTCTGCGACGGCAGCCGCGAGGCGACCAGCACCCCGATCACCGACCCCAGCACCAGAAAAGGCCCCCAGACCCGCAGCATCGCCAGATCGAGCGCCCCCTTGGTGTGATGCGCCCGCGCCGAGCGCAATGAGGTCACGACGATGGTGGCCAGTGAGGTTCCGATGCAGACCTGCATCAGTTGCGGGCCATCGAAATCCAGTTCGTCGAAGGCATAGAAGAAGGCAGGCACCAGCACAATACCGCCGCCCACCCCCAGCATCCCCCCCACGACGCCGGCGAGCGCGCCGATCAGCAACAGCAGGGCCACAAAGGGCAACAGGGTGGCAAGGTCGGGCATCAGGGCGGGCATGGCACTCTCCGGTCTTTTGCGCTGGCATAGCGGCGGGGGTGGGAAAGGACCAGAGGCGGCCGGTTGCGGTGCTGTGCCGAAAAGGCTAACCTGCTGTGCAACTTTATGGGATCCCACACATGTCCGACTCGTTGGCCCGCCCGGCGCTGATGCTGGGGCTGTTGTCCTGCCTTGGTCCGTTCGCGATCGACATGTACCTGCCCGCGATGCCGGACATCGGCCGCGATCTGGGCGCGAGCGTGCCGCAGATGCAGGGCACGATCACCGCGTATTTCATCGCCTTTGGCCTGGCACAGCTGGTCTACGGGCCCTGGGCCGATCAGTCCGGGCGCAAGGTGCCGCTTTATGCGGGTATTGCGGTCTTCGTGCTGGGGTCGGTCCTGTGCACCTTTGCGCCGACCATCGGCTGGCTGACGCTGGGCCGTGCGGTGCAGGGTCTGGGCGGGGCGGCGCTGATGGTGGTGCCGCGCGCGATCATCCGCGACCTTTACACCGGGCCTGCCGCCACACGGCTGATGGCGGCGGTGATGCTGGTGATCTCTGTCTCGCCCATGCTGGCGCCGCTGGCGGGGTCGGGGTTGATGGCGGTGGCCGACTGGCGCTGGATCTTTGGCGCGCTGCTGCTGGCATCGGTCGGCGCTTTGGCCCTGCTGGCCTTTGCCCAGCCCGAGACGCTGGCGCCGGCACAGCGCCAGCGCTTCGATCTGGCAGCGTCGAAGACGGCCGTCGCGCGGCTGCTGGGCGACCGGACGTTCATGGCGCTGACCTTCATGGGCGGGTTCGGCATGGCGAGTTTCTTTGTGTTCATCGCCTCTGCCGCGTTCGTCTATACCGAGGCGTTCGGCCTGTCGCCGACCCAGTTTTCGCTGGCATTCGCGGTCAATGCGCTGGGGTTCTTTGCCGCTTCGCAGATGGCGGCCGGCCTGGGCGCGCGCTTT
Source organism: Paracoccaceae bacterium (assembly GCA_031398695.1). Taxonomy (GTDB): domain Bacteria; phylum Pseudomonadota; class Alphaproteobacteria; order Rhodobacterales; family Rhodobacteraceae; genus JAIYDJ01. The sequence goes on from JANNNU010000093.1 coordinate 12,760, forward strand.
GGCGGGCGGCGGGTGATGGCCGCCGCCGCCGCGGGCTTTGCCCTGTGCACGGTCGCGTTGTTCGCGCTGGGGCTGGCGGGGCTGGTCACGCTGTGGGTCTGCATGGCGGGGCTCTTTGCGGCCAACGCCTGCCTTGGCCTCATCATTCCGACCGCAATGGTTATGGCGCTGGACGAGCATGGCGACATCGCGGGGCTCGCGTCGTCGCTGGGCGGCACGCTGCAGATGCTGGCGGGCGGGCTGATGGTTGCCGCCGTCGGTCCGTTCTTTGACGGGTCGGTCGTGCCGATGCTGGGGGCGATCGCGCTGTGCGGGGTGATGGCGTTTGCCCTGTCGCGGCTGGTGGGCGGGCGTCAGGCCGCGACGGTGTGATCGGGGGCCTGCACCGCCGCAAGCGCCGCGTCCAGCACGGCAAGGTCGGCGCCGGGGCGGGACGCGCCTTCCGACAGCACCCGCCGCCACCCGCGTGCGCCGGGCCGCGCCGCAAATAGGCCGAGCATATGCCGCGTGATCTGGTGCAGCCGCCCACCAGTGGCGAGGTGGTCCGCGATGTAGGGCCGCATCGCCGCAACCACCGCAAAGGCATCGGGGGCATGGTCTTCGCCCCACAGCGCATCGGCGCCGATCAAGGTCTGGCCGGGGTCGTGATACGCCGCGCGGCCGATCATCACCCCATCAAGACCCTGGTCCAGCAAGGCTTTCGCCTGCGTCAGCGTGGTGATGCCGCCGTTGATGCAGATCGTCAGATCGGGAAAGCGATGCTTCATCCGCAGCACCAGATCGTAGTCGAGCGGTGGCACCTCGCGGTTTTCCTTGGGCGACAGGCCCTGCAGCCACGCCTTGCGGGCGTGGATGACGATGTGGCGCACCCCTGCCCCGGCCACATGCGCGATGAAATCCGGCAGCGTCGTTTCGGGGTCCTGGTCATCGACGCCGATGCGGCATTTGACCGTCACCGGAACCGGGCTTTCGTCGATCATCGCCCGCAGGCAGTCGGCCACCAGCGCCGGACGCTCCATCAGCACCGCGCCGAAGCAGCCCGACTGCACCCGGTCCGACGGGCAGCCGACGTTCAGGTTGATCTCGTCATAGCCGTAGGGCGCAGCGATGCGGACAGCCTGTGCCAACTCGCCCGGATCGGACCCGCCGAGTTGCAGCGCCACGGGATGCTCGGCGTCGGTGTAGCCCAGAAGCCGGTCGCGCGGCCCATGGATCACGGCAGGCGCGGTGACCATTTCGGTATACAGCATCGCGCGTCGCGTCATCTGGCGGTGAAATACGCGGCAGTGCCGATCCGTCCAGTCCATCATCGGGGCGACGGACAGGCGGTGGGGCTGTGACACGCTGGGTTCCAGTGCTTTGTTCGGCATCTTCGTCAGGTCTTGAAGGGTCGGATCGGATTGTGGTCTGGAGGGTGTTGGCGGACAGGTCGCGGACAGAAAAAGCCGCACTGCCAGATCATGGAGCGGACGCGGGTGATTAAAGGTCGCCTTTCGACGCTCGTCCTTATACGGTCGCAAACGCGCGACGTCCATTGCATGTCCAGCCCTGTCGAACGACGCGCAAGCACAGCGGCGCATGGGCCTTGCGCTTGACTTGGGGGATCGCAAGCCGAACCATGCCGGTCGACAGCCGCCCCGCCAAAGAAATAAACCGACGATGACACAGACCCAAGCCGCGCTACCGGGACATAAGGCTTCGGTCGAAGCCCGGCACGCGCGCATCGGGGCGTTCGTGCACAGGCATTTCTTGTGGCCCGGCACGCTGCGCCTGCATCGTGCGGCGCTTGGCATCGACATCCTGCGGGCGCCGGTCAACGTCCTGCTGTCGCCGATCTTAGTCGTGATCAGGATCGTGGGCTGGCTGTGCAGACGCCTGCATCTCGACCGGACGGGGGCGTGGTTGCTGCGGCGGCGCATCCTGTTGCGAACGGCCGTTTCCGCACGATTGGAAGCCGCGATCCTGACCGAACTGCTGGACGTGCCGTACCGCGCGGCGGGCACGGGGCCAGAACCGGCAGAGATGGCCGATGCCATCCTTTCGGCACCGCGGTATCGCGAAAAGATCAGGTCGCGCGGCAGTGTCGGCGCGGCGCAGGCGATGGCCGACCGGATGGCGACCGCGATCAACGACTACACGGGCACCCGGTCTGCTGTCGCCGAGTTCACGACCGCCCTCATCACGCTGACCGTCGGAGCCATCGCGTTTCAGGCGCTGACGCCGGGCATGATCTCGATGGCGCCGGGTGTCGCCGAGGCGGTTTCGCGCACCACGGCCATCACCGAGTTTCCGTTGGGCTCGACCCTTGGCGGGGTCTGGTACGGCGTCTTTCCCGTGGGTCCGTCGCCGGAACTGATCCTTGCGACGGTGCTGATCCTGATGGCGATCGGGTCTGTCGTTGCCGCCTTTGCGGGCATCGTCGCAGACCCGGTGCAAGCGTGGCTCGGCATCCACCGCCGCCGGTTGATCCGCCTGTGGGCCACGTGGGATGCGGAACTTGACGGCGACCAGGGAAAGCCCTTCGCGGTGCAAGAGCATTTTCTGGCGCGGCTCTTTGATCTTTGGGATGCGGTGGTGACGGTGCTGCGCGTGTTCCGGGGCTGACGGGCACCGCGCAAGGTCCCTTTTTGCCCCCTCCATCGACAGCGGCGTCGTTCCAGCGTAGGGGTATGAGCGGCCTTCCGACGGAAACGCCCCGCCCCGCCCTGCGCAAAACCGAGGCATTGACACGCCCGCACAGTTTCCGCACTTGCGAGCCAATCGCAACAACGCCGGCGCCCCCACCCCTTGAAACTCCATCTGCCAATCGTCCCCAGACATCCGTATCCGGTTCCGGACGTGCTGCGATGATCGAAGCGAGCCTTCTGCTGCTGGTCGGCATCGTCGTCATTCTGGTGAACATCGCCGGCACAGCGTATTTCGTCGCGCAAGAATTCGCCTGCATGTCGGTGGACCGCACCCGGCTGGCGGCACGCGCCGCCGAAGGGGATGTGTCGGCCGGGCGCGCCCTTTTGGTGACTAAGCGAACCAGTTTCATGCTGTCGGGCGCGCAACTCGGCATCACGGTGACCGGGCTTCTGGTGGGCTTTCTGGCCGAACCGATGGTCGGAGAGCCGCTGGGTGTGCTGCTGGGCGAGGCGGGCGTTCCAACAGAGATCGGGGTGACCGTCGGCACGTTGCTGGCGCTGGTCGCGGCAACGCTGATCGCGATGATCTTCGGCGAGCTTTATCCCAAGAACCTTGCCATTGCCGACCCCGAGCCGCTGGCGCGCAGCCTGTCGCGCTCGACGCTCATTTACCTCAAGGTGTTCGGCTGGCTGATCGCGTTCTTCGACATCTCCGCCAACCTGCTGCTGCGGGCGTTGCGGATCTAGCCTGTGCATGATCTCGACATCAGCGCCTCGGCCGACGACCTGCCCCGGATCATCGCGGACAGCCGCGACAGCGGCGACCTACCGCTGGAGCTTTCGTTGATGATGGACCGGATCCTCGACTTTCCGAAACAGGATGTCGAACATGCGATGGTTCCGCGGTCGCAGGTGGACTGGGTCAGCCCGGACACGACGCTGGAAGAGTTGCGGGGTTTGATGGCGCGGGCGCACACCCGCTATCCGGTGATCGACGACGACGATGCGCCCGTGGGCGTCGTGCATCTTTCCGACGTGCTTGAACGACTGGTGTCCGGCCGTGCCGACGAGCCTGTGGCATCGGTGATGCGACCTGCGACGGTGATGCCAACGCTGATGCTGCTGCCCGACGCGCTGGCGCAACTCATCAAGTCCGACGACCAACTGGCCTGCGTCATCGACGAGTACGGCGGATTTGCCGGGGTGCTGACGATCGAGGATCTGGCGATGGAAATCGTCGGCGAGATCAAAGACGAGCATGACCTCGAGACCGGCAACGGGCTGCTGCCGGACGGCGACAACATCTGGATCATGGACGGCGACGTGCACCTCGACGAGGTCAAGCGCGCCATCGGCTATGACCTGCCCGACACCGACGTGGAGACGGTCGCGGGCCTTCTGATCGCCGAACTGGGCGCGCTGCCGTCCGAGGGTGACAGGGTGATGATCGACCTGCCCATCGATCCGGCCGAGCTGGTGTCCGACCTGCCGATGCAGCGCAGGCTGGAGGTCGACGTGCTGCGCGTGGAACGGCACATTCCCACCCAGGTGCGCGTGCAACTGGTCGAAATGGCGATGACCGAGGATGACCAATGAGCGCGCTGACCGTCACACTGATCACCATCGGGCTAATCGCCCTGAGTGCCCTGTTCGTCATCATCGAGTTCGCCTTGCTTGGCGCGCGACGGCACCGTCTGGAAGAACTGGCCCCCACCAGCGTTTCGGCCCGCGCCGCGCTGCGCGGTCAGCGGGATCGTGACCTTGGCCGATATCCTCAAGCGAGTGCTTCCCGCCGGGATCGCGGCGCAACAGGCGGTGTCGGCTACCCACGGCGCGTGACGCCATCAGCCGGCCCGGCAAGGCTGCCGCCGGGCCTGAAAGACGGCCGTTGCGCAACGCGGCTCGTCCCGCTCTTGTGATCGGGCGTGTGGCGTTTTCATCGCCCATCCCGTTTGCGCCGCGCAGCTTCTGGTTTAGTCAAAAAGTGATGACGGTCAGTGCAGAGGCACCATGATTTCACGTCGAGACTTCTCCACGATTGCAGCCGTCGGCCTGATGGCGCCCGGCCTTGTGCGGGCGCAATCGAGCGGCGCGAACGAGCTGCGGACCGCCGCGCTTGGCCTGCCGCAACTGCACGCCATCGTCGTTCAGCGCGGCAAAGATCGCGTGCTGAGCGAGGCACCGCGTGGGCGGGGTCTCGAGGCCGCCGCGAACATCAAGTCCTGTTCGAAAAGCATCCTCGCCTTGATCCTCGGCACCGCAATCGAAGCGGGCGAGATTGCCAGTCTGGACGCGCGGTTCGGGGATGTCGCGCCCGAGTTGATTTCCGAGGGCGCAACGGACGGCGTCGCCGATCTGACGATGTCGGACCTCGTCACGCTGCGCGCCGGGCTGCAAAGCACATCGGGCGCGAACTATGGCGCGTGGGTCAGCTCGCCCAGCTGGATCGATTATGCCCTTCGCCAGCCCCGCATCGCCGCGAACGGCAGCCGGATGATCTATTCGACGGGAACCACCCATGTTCTGGGTGCCGCGATCGCCGTCGCGACGGGCAAGGATCTGCGCCAGTTAGCCCGCGAACGATTGGGTCAGCCGCTTGCGATCGACGTCGCCTCGTGGACGCGCGATCCGGAGGGCTATTACTTCGTCGGCAACGAGATGGCGCTGTCGCCCCTCGCCATGCTGCGCGTGGCGGTGATGGTGCGCGACGGCGGCACCTTTGACGGCACGCGGGTCATCGATCCGCGGTGGATCGAGGCGTCGCGGCAGTCGCAGACGATGTCGCCCTATTCCGGTCTGGGGTATGGTCTGGGCTGGTTTCTCAGCCCCACGGGATGGATCATCGCGCGTGGCTATGGCGGTCAGGTGATCGCCGCGCATCCCGAACGCGCCCTCGCCGTCGCCATCACCTCCGATCCCACGCAAACCGCCCGGTCCACCGGTTACTTCGGCGACCTGATGCAACTTTTGAACGGCCCTATCCTGGCCTTGGGCTGAAAGGACCGGCGGGTCGGGCGGGGAATACGGTGGACTTGGCGCGAGCGACGGCTGGCAGCAGCCGGTCATGGGCTGCGCTGCGCCGGGACGACCGGATCGCAACGCGAAGCCATGCGGGCGCACGCTGAAACCCCGGCACGGCGCCCTAATAAAGCCCGTCGATCTCGACCGGAAGGCGGCGCACCGGTTTGCGTTCGTTCAGCAACCCCTCCTTGTCGCCGGGGTTCGATTCGATGGCCTTCAGCCTTTGGAACCGATTGTTCGAGACGGACGACACGTCAGCGCGGGTGCGCAGGATCGTGGGGCGCAGAAAGACGAACAGGGTCTGGCGGCGCGCGGATTCCTGCTTGTTGCGAAACAGGCCGCCAATCACTGGCAGTTTGCCCAAGCCCGGCACCTCCGACCGCGTGGATTGCCGGTCGTCGGTGATCAGGCCGCCCAGAACGATGGTGCCGCCGTTGTCGGCCAGCACGGTCGTCTTGATGCTGCGCCGGTTGGTCACGATGTCGGCCGCGCCGGCCACGGCGGTCGATGACAGCGAAGACACTTCCTGGCTGATGTCGAGCTGGATCACATCGCCCTGGTTGACCCGCGGTACCACGCGCATCGTGATCCCGACATCCTGCCGTTCGATGGTGTTCTGCGTCGTGCCATCGCTGGTGAAGGATCCGGTGCGGAACGGCACGTTCTGACCGACGACGATTTCGGCCGCCTGGTTGTCGAGGGTGGTGACGCTGGGCGTCGACAGCAGGTTCGCCTTCGTGGACTGCCCCAGCGCCTGCAAAAGCAGGCCGAATTCATCTTCGCGCGAGAGCCCGATCGACAGACCCGATGGTGCGACACCGAGCCCTGCCGGCGCACCAAGCAGCGTCAGGATGTTGTCGACCGACACGCCCCCGGACGAAAACGAGGTCGCGGCAAACCCGCCTGGCGGCGCGGCGGCACCAAAGCCAAGCTGCACGCCCAGCTGTTCCGAAATGTCGCCCGACACTTCGACGATGGCCGCCTCGATCAGGACCTGGGGGCGGCGCTGGTCCAGCTCGCCGATCAGCGCGGCGAGGTCGGCCTGCACTTCGGCGCGGGCCCTAACGACGACCGCATTGCTTTCCACCACCGGCTGGATCGTGATGTCCTCGGCGGCCAGCGATCCGACCGGGGGCGACACCAGCCGCACATCCGCACCACCGACCGGTTCGCCGGTCTCGGGATCGAGTTCGGGGGCCAGCGCCTCGGCCACCGGGTTGGTCGTGATCGAACCGGAACCGACCAGTCCGCGCAGCACTTCGGCCATCGATGTCGCATCGGCATAGCGCAGGTTGTAGACACGGGTGACCGGCACGATCGACGGCGCCCGGCGGCCCGGCACATCGAGATCGGACACGATGCGCTGGATCATCACGAAGGTTTCGGGCTCGACATTCAGGATGAGCAGATTGGACCGCTGATCGACCGTGATGCGCGGGTCGGGCGCGCCTTGCACGTTGCCCACGGGCGCGCCGAGGATGTTCTGCACCGCAAGCGCCACTTCCGAGGCATCCGCGTTGACGATTTTGATCGTATACACTTTCTTGCTGTCGTCGGCATCGAGCGCCCGCGCGATGCCCTCGATACGCGCCACGTTTTCGGCGGTGTCGGTGATGACCAAGGTGTTGGTGTCAACCACCGCCTCGATATAGCCGAAGTTCGCCACCAGCGGGCGCAGCGCACCGACCGCCGTGGCCGCCGGAAAGTTCTTCAGTTGCACCAGCCGCGTGACCACATCGAGCCGCCCGAGGTCGTCATCGGGGGCGATCACGCCGCCGCCTTCGCGCACGGCGGCCTGTGGAACAATCCGCCACAGGTTTCCAGACGGCAGGGCCGTGAAGCCCTGGACGGCCAGCACCGACTGGAACAGCTCCCACACCCCGTCGGCGTCCAGCGCCTGCGCCGAGATCACCGTGACGATGCCCGCGACGTTGGGGTCGAGCACCAGCGTGCGGCCGGTGATCTCTGACACCTGTTCCGACAGGGTGCGGATGTCCGCATCGCGCAGGTTTATGACGAAGGATCCGACATCCGGATCGTCCTGCCCCGCTGCGGGCATAGGCGCGGTCGCCGCCAGCACGACGGCGGTGCAAACAAACCGGCAAACCTGTGCGCCAAACCGGATCATCGCAGGGGAAATGTCATCACGATAGATTGCCCGTCCCTCTGCAATTCGACCCGAGCCTTGCCCGAGGCTGCCACCTCATCGAAATACCGTTGATCGCGGGCGATGTCGCCCACTTTCTGCCCGTTGACTGCCGTGACCAGATCACCCGGCCGGAACCCGGCCTGCCGGACCCCCGGCGAGGCCGCGTCCGAGATCCGGTAGCCGTCGCCGGTGGCTTCCAGTCCCAGACGGTCCATCACGCTTTTCGGGTTTTGCAGGATGGCGGCGCGGTAGCGCGCGATCACCGCGTCCGGATCGTCGGCGGGCGGCGCGGCCGCGGCGGTGGTGGCCGTCGGGATGAGGTTTCGCAGGTCGGTTCTGGGGGCCGTGCGCTTGGTCTGGCCCGGAACGGCGAACGACAGGGTTTCCAGCCGCCCATCCACGGATAGAACGACATGGCTGCGCGTCACCTCGACCAAGGTTGCGGTGGCGGTGATGTTGGCCCCGATGGCATAGCTGTCGGCGCGCCCGCTGTCGCCCCCGGCGATGATGGCCCGCGACCGGGACGATGGGGTGGACAGCGTTACGCCCATCAACGTCAAGCCGAGGTCGGTTTCGCCGACGACCTGCGGGGCGGCCTCGGCTGCGACGGCGCTGCCGAACGGGGCGAAAGCCAAAAGCGGTGACAGATCCAGCCGCGCGGTGTCGGCCACCGGTGCGGTCGGGGCTGCGGTGACGGACTGACCGTGTTCGCCTGCCACGCGCCACGCCACCGGACCGGCGGCGACACCGAGGCTGACCGCAAACACAGTCGCGGCGATCCAGGCCGCGGCGGCGGGGATGCGCAGGGTCATGGCCCCGCCCCCGTGTCCAGAAATCCGGTCAGCCGGGCAAGGACAACACCGCGATCGGCATCGGTGGCGGTGATGTCGACCCGGACCAGGTCGGGGTCGCTGGTGGGCGTGTTGGCGTGAGCCATCGCCAGCGCGATGCCCAGCATGGCATCCGGTGCCAGAGTCGGCGCGACCCCGAGCGTCAGTTCCGCCAACATGTTTTCAGCCGCCCATTGGGCCGAAGCCCGCGATTCAAGGTCGCCGATCCGCGCGATGTGCGCCTCGGTCGCGCCCAGCAGCGCTACCGCCGACGTGGCCAGCACGGCCAGCGCCACCAGCGTTTCGATCAGGGTGAAACCGGCTTCGGGCGCGCGCATCACAGATCTGCCTCCACGGACGCGGTGGCGCTGAAGCCGTCAAAGGTGACCGACCACGCCGCACCCGAACCCGTGATGTCGAAGGTGGCGGACGGTGCCGCACCGCTGACGGGCAGCACGACGGCGGTGCCCGTTGTCACGTCACGCAGGCGCAGCAGTAGCGGCGGCGCCAGATCGTGCCGCTGTCCCAATACGGGCAGGCTGGCGGCGGGCCATGCCTCGGGGGGCATCGACCCCTGCGGCGCAGGCGCCTGCCCGAAGGTGTAACCGTCGGCATCCCAGTGCAGGACGAGCGGACGCCCCGACAGCATCGCCTCGTCGACGCCCAGCGTCAGGTTGCGCGCCAGGCGGACCGCTTCGGTTTCCGCACTGCGGCTTCGGTCGCCGGCACCCATCATCATCGCCCCTGCCGCCACGCCGATGACGGCCAGGACGACCAGCACCTCGATCAGGGTCAGGCCTGCCTCGCCGAGGCGGCGGTGGTCGGTCATCCCCCCGTTCCGGCAGTGCTGGCTGCGGTCATTCCGGCGCCGTAGACGATGTCGGCATCGACGCCGGTGCCCCCTGCCACACCGTCCGCCCCCAGCGACATGACCGCATAAGGCCCCGTTTCAGCAGGTGCGGTGTAGCCATAGGGATTGCCCCACGGGTCAAGTGGCAAGTTCGGCAGATACCCCCCCGCCATCCAGTTGGCCGGGACCGGGGCCATCACGGGCCGCACCGTCAGCGCGGACAGGCCCTGTTCGGTCGTCGGATAGCTGCGATTGTCGAGCCGGTACATCTCGAGGCTCGACGCGATCGTACGCAAGTCGGCCGTCGCGACGGCAACGCGCGCCTCGTCCGGCCGTCCGATCACGTTCGGCACCACCAATGCTGCCACGATGCCGATGATGACCAGAACGACCATCATCTCGATCAGCGTCACCCCGGCATCGCGCACCCGACGCGGGCGGGCGCGCCTGTTTGCGGATCGAAACAAGGAACCGGTCACGGA